>DATHYZ010000300.1:0-15823 GCA_035458865.1 Candidatus Limnocylindrales bacterium | reverse complement strand
ATGACGGTGTTCCGCTGCTGGGACACCAGGCCCTGGACGTAGAGCTGCCGGCCGGCAGGCGTAGCGACAGGCCCGACCCCGCCGTCGGCGGTGGCCGTGATGTGGTAGGCGCGAGCGGTGTCGATGACCGTCTTGGCCCGGGTCACCCGGACGTTGAAGTAGGCGTCGGTGCAGGCCCCGGCGGCGAGCGTCGGGACCGACAGCGACGACGCGCTGCCGGGCGCCAGCCCGATGGCGGCATTGGCGCTGTCCCAGACGAAAGCGACCGTCACGTTCGAGGCGGCCGAGCCCCCGCTGTTGCAGACTCGGGCCCCGACCGGGAACGTGTCCGGGCCCTCGGTGGCCGGCTTGTTCGAATCGAGCCCGATGACATCCCAGGTGATGGGTGCGATCGTGAGGCTTGCCGCTGCCCGTCCGGGCGCTGGCAAGCCCAGCGCGAGCGGCGCCGCGAGCAGGAGGCTCAGCAGGATCGCGCCGAAGGCCCGGCGCGGCAGGGCCATGGTGACGGGGACGGACATCCTCGGCTCGTCTCTCTCGTTGGCCACGCGGGCGCGCGGCGGGGTCGGGGTGGATGGGCACGCCTGCCGGTGGCGGAAGCGAGGGCGCGGTGCCTGGTTCGTGGAACTATCAGCAAGTTAGTTGCCGTTTCTCCACCACGTCAGCCATCCACTGGTACCGGTACGCCCTGGCACCATCGGCTGTCCGGATGCCCGCCCCCCTGCGTGCGCCACCGGGTGGGCCCCGTGCTACGCTCCGGCCATTCGCAGGAGGGCTCCATGGGGATCGTCGACGCCGATCAGTACCGCTTCACGTCCGAGTCGGTCACCGAGGGCCACCCGGACAAGATGTGCGACCAGATCTCCGACGCGATCCTGGACGCCATCCTCCGCGAGGATCCCGACGCCCGAGTCGCCTGCGAGACGGCCACGACGACCGGGCTCGTCCTCGTCCTGGGCGAGATCACCACCTCGACCTATGTCGACTTCCAGACCGTGGTCCGCGAGACCGTCCGCGAGATCGGCTACACCCGTGCCGAGTACGGCTTCGACTACCTGACCTGCGGCACGCTGGTCAGCATCAAGGAGCAGTCGCCGGACATCGCGATCGGCGTGGACGCAGCGCTCGAGGTGCGCGAGGACGCCGCGTACGGGGAGCTGGGCGCCGGCGACCAGGGGATGATGATCGGCTACGCCACGAGCGAGACGCCCGAGCTCATGCCGCTCCCGATCGCGCTTGCGCACCGGCTGGCGCGCCGCCTGGCCGAGGTCCGCAAGTCCGGCCAGCTGCCGTACCTCCGACCGGACGGCAAGACCCAGGTGACGGTCGAGTACGAGCGGGGTGTCCCGCGACGGGTGAGCAACGTCGTGGTCTCGGCCCAGCACGATCCCGACGTACGGGCCGAGCGGATCCGCCGGGACCTGGTCGAGTCGGTCATCCTCCCGACGATCCCGGAGGGGCTCCGCCCGGCCGATCCGGTCATGCACGTCAACCCGACCGGGCGTTTCGTGATCGGCGGGCCCATGGGCGACGCCGGCCTGACCGGCCGCAAGATCATCGTCGACACGTACGGCGGGATGGCCCGCCACGGTGGTGGGGCGTTCTCCGGGAAGGACCCGACGAAGGTGGACCGTTCCGCCTCGTACGCGGCCCGCTGGGTGGCCAAGAACGTCGTCGCGGCCGGCCTCGCCGAGCGGTTCGAGATCGAGATCGCCTATGGCATCGGGATCGCCCGGCCGGTCTCCGTCTCCGTGGAGTCGTTCGGCACCGGGCGGATCCCTGACGAGCGGATCCAGGCCATCGTCGAGCGGAACTTCGACCTTCGGCCTGCCAGCATCATCGCGGCCCTCGACCTGCGCCAGCCGATCTACCGGCCGACCGCCGCCTACGGTCACTTCGGGCGGGAGGACCTCGACCTGCCCTGGGAGCGGCACGACAAGGCCGCTCAACTGGCGGCCGAGGCCGGGCTCCCGGAGCCGGAGCCGACCGCGACCGCCTGACCCGTTCGTCGGCCTCTCCGACGACCCGGCGGCGGTGCGGGGACGCTCCGGGCCCGTGCTACCATGCCCACGGCCTTCGGGGCAGGGTGAGATTCCCGACCGGTGGTAGGGTCCCGACCGCGTGCGGACGGGACGAGCCCACGAGCGGCCCGGCATCCGCCGGGTGACAGCAGATCCGAGCGACCGGCGCATGCGCCGATCGGACCGGAGCCGACGGTGACAGTCCGGATGGAAGAGGGCCGGGTCGTTTCGCGCGTGCGCGGCGGCCCGCCGTCGGTCGTTCCCCGGAAGCCTTGATGAGGTCGAGCCCGGGATGACGACGCTCGCGACGGGAACCGCTGACGAAGCCGCTCGCCCGACCACCGGAGCGGGTTCGGTCCCTGCCCTGCGCATCGAGCGGGTCCGCGTGGCCTTCGGTCCCAGGACCGACCGTCTCGTGGCGCTCGACGGCGTGGACCTCACCGTGGGCCACCGCGAGGTCGTCGCCCTCATCGGGCCCAACGGCTGCGGCAAGAGCACGCTGCTCCGGGTGGCCGGCGGCCTCCTGGCACCCGAGGCGGGCACCGTGGAGCTGGGAGGCCGCCCGGTGCACGGACCGGACGCCGCCGCCGGCTTCGTCTTCCAGGAACCGCGGCTGCTGCCCTGGAGGGACACCCTCGACAACGTCGCCCTTCCCCTCGAGCTTGCCGGCCTGGGCCGGGCGGAACGGCGGGCCCGGGCGACCGAGCTCCTCAGCCTCGTCGGCCTCGAGCGGGCCGGCGCGCTCCGTCCCCATGAGCTGTCCGGCGGTATGCGCCAACGGGCGGCGATCGCCCGGGCCCTGGCCCTCGAGCCGGAGGTGCTGCTGCTCGACGAGCCCTTCTCGGCGCTCGATGCCCTGACCCGGGAGCGCTTCAACGTCGAGCTGCTCAAGCTCTGGGCCAGGACCGCTACGACGATCGTGCTCGTCACCCACAGCATCCGGGAGGCGCTCTTCCTCGCCGACCGGGTGCTCGTGATGTCTCCTCATCCCGGTCGGGTCATCGCCGAGGTCGCCAGCCCGCTGTCCCGGCCTCGCCTTGCGCGTGATCTCGAGGACCCCGCCATCGCCGGGGCGGCGATCGAGATCCGCCACCACCTCGGCTGGTCCGGCGAGGAAGGCGATCGGCCCTCTGAGCTCACGACGGACGAGGCCGTCGTCGCTCACCCGCGCGAAGGGCCCACCCCATGAGCGTCTCCTCGGCGATGGACCGCCGCGCCGCCTCGCGGCGCCTCCGGGCGCTCGGGGCGATCCTGCTCGGCCTGGCCGGCTTCCTGCTCACCTGGCAGCTCATCGTCTGGGTCGGCGGGTACCCTGAGTTCATCCTCCCGGGCCCGCTGGCCGTCCTCGAGCGATTCGGGTCGGCATGGCTCGACGGGACGCTCGTCGAGCACACGGTGACCACCCTGCTCGAGGTCCTCCTCGGCTTCGCGGTCGGGGCGACCGCGGGCGTGCTCATCGGCGGCACGCTCGCTCGCTCGGAGCGGATCAGCCTGGTGTTCTCCCCCTACCTGGTCGCGGCCCAGTCGACCCCGATCCTGGCGCTCGCCCCCCTTCTGGCGCTCTGGTTCGGGACCGGCCTCGTCTCGAAGGTCATCATCTGCGCGCTCATCGTCTTCTTCCCCGTGGCGGTGTCGACCACGGTCGGCCTCCGCGGGGTCGACCGGAGGCTCGTCGAGCTGGGGCGGAGCCTCCGGGCCACCCGCCGCCAGCTGTTCCGGGTCATCGAGGTCCCTGCCGCTCTGCCGTCGATCCTCGGGGGCATGCGCGTGGGGGTCACCCTGGCCGTCGTCGGGGCGGTCATCGGTGAGTGGGCGGGCGCCGAGGCCGGCCTGGGCTGGCTCCTGAACCTCGCTCGCGGCTCGAGCTTCGACACGCCGCTCCTGTTCGCCACCCTGCTGACGATCGCCTTGCTCGGCGTCGTCCTGTACGGACTCATGACCTGGCTCGAGCACCGCCTCGTCGGTGCCCGGGCATGACCCACGGAGGATCCATGTCCGTTCCATCGAGGCCCCGCGTTCCCGGACCGACCCGCCGCATGCCCGTCCCGGCGGCCGTCGCCCTGGTGGTCGTGATGGTCGCTGCCGGCTGCGGCGTCGGCTCGACGCCACAGCCGACCGGACCCGGAGCCGCGACCTCCCCGGCCCCGTCCTCTTCTCCGCCGGCGGAGCCGACCGAGCTCGTCGTCGGTCTCGGCTACATCCCGTCGGTCCAGTTCGCCCAGTTCTACCTGGCCGACCAGGCCGGCTACTACGAGGCGGCCGGCCTCGACGTGACCTTCCAGAACCAGATCGACCCGGACCTCATCCGCCTGGTCGGGCAGGGCTCCGTGGACCTGGCCCTCGCCGACGGGACGAGCCTCGTGCCCGCCGCGAGCCAGGGCATCCCGGTCCGCTACGTGGCCACGATCTACGCCCGCTTCCCGAACGTCGTCTTCGCCGACGCCGCATCGGGCATCCGCACGGTCGCCGACCTGACGGGCCGGCGGATCGGCATCCCCGGCCGCTTCGGGTCCGGCTGGATCATGCTCCAGGCGATCCTGGGCTCGGCCGGGCTGGCGCCAGAGGACGTGACGATCGTCGAGTACCCGGACTTCGGCCAGCTGATCGGCGTCCAGCAGGGCGCCGTCGATGCGGCGACCGGGTTCGTCAACAACGAGCCGGTCGTCCTCGAGCTCGAGGGCGGGGACCCGGTCCTGCTCCGTGTCGACGACATCGTCCCGCTGCCGGGCAACGGGCTCATCACCGGGGATTCGACCGCGGCAGCGAAGCCGGACGCGGTCCGGGCCTTCATCGCCGCCACGCTCCGGGCGATGGAGGAGATCATCGCGGATCCCGAGGTCGGGCTCGAGGCGACCATCACGGCGGTCCCCGAGTTCGCCTCGGACCGCGACAAGCTGCGGGCCATCCTCCAGGCGACGATCGAGACATGGCAGAGCCCGCTGACCGATGCGGACGGCCTCGGAGCGATCGACCCGGCCGCCTGGGCGGCCACCATCGACTACCTGGAGACGCTCGAGGGCGACCTGGTCCCGAACCCGGTGACGGTCGAGGACCTGATCTCGACCGACTACCTGCCGGAGTAGGCGGAGCCGCCTCCGGGATCCTGCCGGTCGGGGCGGGCGCGCCTGGCCGTCGGGGCAGCAGGCGCGATCCGGGGGCCGGATCCCGGCCCCGGGAAGGGCTCTAGCGCTGCTGGGCGACGATGGCGGCCATCGAGTCGCCCGAGCCGCCACGTCGCCGGGCCGTCCAGGCCAGCAGCAACTGGCCGAAGAGCAGGATCCCGATCGTGAACAACAGGATCATCGTGGCGACCGCGTTGGTCTCCGGGGTCACGCCCCGCTTGATCTGCCCGAAGATGAAGAGCGGCAGCGTGGACGAGCCGGGGCCGGAGACGAACGACGTGATGACGTAGTCGTCGAAGCTGAAGGTGAAGGCCAGGAGGAAGCCGGCCACGATGGCAGGCAGGAGGGCCGGCAGGGTGACCTGGCGAAACGTCCGCCACGGGGTCGCGTACAGGTCGTAGCTGGCCTCGACCTGGGTCCGGTCCATGCCCGAGAGGCGCGCCCGCACGAGCAGCAGCACGAGGCTCAGGTTGAAGAGCACGTGCGCGGCGATGATCGTCGGGTGACCGAAGTTGAGCTTGACGCCGGTGCCGCTGAGGATCGGGTTGAGCAGATCGAAGGTCTGGGCGAAGAAGACGAGCGTCGCCAGGGCGATGACGATCTCGGGGATGATGATCGACACGTACGTCAGGGCGTCGTAGACGACCCGGATCCCGCGCGGCACCCGCTGCAGACCCAGCGCCGCCATCGTCCCGATCGTCGTCGCGATCGTCGCCGTGAAGATGGCCACGATGAAGCTGTTCTGGAGGGCCCGGTGGACCACCGGATCCGAGAGCGCGACGCCGTACCACTTCATGTCGAACCCGGTCCAGATGGTGGCCAGCGAGTTCGCGTTGAAGCTGAAGATGACGACGACCAGGATCGGCAGGTACAGGAACAGGTAGACGAGCGTGGCCTGGCCGCGGAAGCCGAGATCGACGAGTCGGTCGACGTCGAACCGCGAGCCTCGGGTCCGCCCCTGGCCGCTGGCGGCGACCGTGGTCTCGGCCGGGATCGCCGGGGAGCTCACAGGACGTTCATCTGGCGGGTCTTCCGACCGCGGTTCAGCGTCCACATGTAGAAGGTGATGGTCAGGAACATCACCAGGATCAGGCCGACGGCCTGGGCCGAGCCGCCCGGCCAGTTCCGTGCGTCAAGGAAGTCGGTCACCAGCGCGTTGCCCACGAGGTAGACCCGCCCGTAGCCCAGGATGGCCGGGATGACGTACTCGCCCATGAGCGGGATGAACACCAGGATCGAGCCGGTGATGATCCCGGGCAGCGCGATCGGGAAGGTGATCTGGCGGAAGGTCGCCCAGCGGCCGGCCCCCAGGTCCTTGGACGCCTCGACGAGGCTCCGGTCCATCCGCTCGAGCGACACGAAGAGCGGGAAGATCATCAACGGCAGGTAGCCGTAGACGATGCCGACGAGGATCGCGGCCTCGCTGCCGAGGATGCGGAAGTCCTCGATGCCGGTGATGGACCCGATCCAGTCGGCCAGGAAGCGTGGCCCGAGGATCGTCAACCAGGCGTATGCCCGGATGAGGAAGCTCGTCCAGAACGGGATGACGATCAACAGGATGAGGAGGCCCTTCCGGTTCCCGGCCCGCGTCGCCAGGAAGTAGGCGAACGGCAGTCCCACGAACACGCACAGCAGGGTGCCCAGGAAGGCGAGCCGCAGGCTCACGAAGAAGGGGTCGGGGGCCTGGATCGCGTCGATGTAGTTCTTGAAGGTGAAGTCGGGCGCGTAGCCGCCGTTGGGGGCACGCGTCCCGAAGCTGAAGATGACGACGATCGCCAGCGGCACCAGCAGCAGCACGAAGTACCAGAAGCTGGCCGGCAGGATGAGCAGGAACGTCAGGAGCCCGCCCTTCCAGCGGCCGGGCTCCTTCGGCTCGGACGGCTCCTGCGCCGCAGGAGCCGTCTCGGCGATCGTCGTCATCGGAGGTGGTCGGTCGGGCCGGATCCGGTCAGCTGCCGACCTTGGACTTGAACTCCTCCCAGATCTCGATCCGCTGGTTGTTGCTCGAGGTGTCCTCGGCGCCCTCCAGCTTGGCGATCACCTCTTCGGACGGGAAGATCGCCGGGTCGGCAAGGATCTCCGGGTCCACGAAGTCCTTCGCAGCGTCGTTCGGCGTCGCGTAGCCGTTGTAGTTCGTCTCGTCGCCCTGGATCTCCGGCCGATGGATGAAGTCCAGGAAGGCGTACGAGGCGTTCGGGTGCGGCGCGTCGGCCAGCATGCACCAGACGTCGAGCCAGAACAGGGTCCCCTCGGATGGGTTGACCCAGGCCGCGTCGGCCGTCTCCTCGCTCGCCCGGAGCTCGACCAGCGGACCCGTCCAGGCCAGGGCGATCGTCGCCTCTTCGCTGGCGAGCTTGTCGCCGTAGAGGTCGGAGTCGAGTGCCAGGACGTGGGGCGCCAGCTCGAGCAGGATCTGGCGGGCCTCCTCGAGCTCGTCGGGATCAAGGGAGTTGAGCGAGTAGCCCAGCATCTTGAGCGGGAAGGTGAAGACATCACCCATCGAGTCGACGACGACGATCTTGCCGCTGTGCGGGCCCTTGGCGAGCTCGAAGAACTCCTTCCAGGAGGTCAGCGGCTCCGTGACCAGCTTCGAGCGGTAGAGCAGGCCGGTGGTGCCGTAGTCCTTGGGGACCTGGTACTCATCGGTCGGATCCCAGGCGAGGCCCTTGAACGTGTCGTTGATGTACTGGAGGTTGGGGAGCCGCGCCAGATCGAGCTTCTGGAGGAACCCGCCCTCGCGCATCGCCGGGACGTACTCGGCGGTCGGGCAGGCGATGTCGTACGCGGAGGCGCCGCCCTGGAGCTTGGCCAGGAGCTCCTCGTTGTTGGCGAAGATGTCGTAGACGAACTCGTTGACCCCGAACTCTTCCTTGAACTTGTCGATGTTGTCGGGGTTGATGTAGTCCGACCAGTTGTAGACGTAGAGGGCATCCTCGACGTCTCCGCCACCACCCCCGCCGCCGCCGCCGTCCGAGGAGCAGGCGGCGAGGACCGCGCCAGCTCCCGTGAGGCCGGCGGCTGCCAGGAACGAGCGCCGGTTGACCGGCTTCGACAGCAGCCTGTTCAGATCGTCCACCGAGTCTCCTCCTCCTGGGCCGGGACGCTCGCCCGGCAGCCTCGGTCCCGTCTCCGGCCTCAGGTGGCCAGGACGAGGTTGGCGTCACGGTGCCAAGACACCGCGACCGGTTCTCCCGGGCCGAAGCCCCGGAGGTGCTCGTCCGCCGTCTCGTTCTGGCGGCGGATCACCAGTTCGCCGACCGCATCGGTGTCGACGCGGTACTCGGTCTGGTCTCCCAGGTACGTTCCCTGGGCCACCCGACCCGGGACGGTCGTCCAACCGTCACCCGCGGGCTCGGCCGCGTCGCCGGGCTCGAGCCGGAACCGCTCCGGCCGGACCGCGACGGTGACCTCGTCCCCGGCGGACAGGACCGCGTCCGGGTCGGTGACGGTGCCGGCGATCGTCACGCCGCCTCCCGTCTCGACCCTGGCGGTCCGGTTCGCCCGGTCGTGGTCCACGACCTTGGCCTCGAAGAAGTTGGAGGAGCCGATGAACCCGGCGACGAACCGGTTCACCGGCCGCTGATAGAGCTCCTCGGGCGAGCCCTGCTGCTGGATCCGGCCGTCGCGCATGACGACGATCACGTCGCTCATCGTCAGCGCCTCCTCCTGGTCGTGGGTCACGTACACGAACGTGATCCCGACCTCCCGCTGGAGGGCCTTCAGCTCGATCTGCATCTCGTGGCGCAGCTTGCGGTCGAGGGCGCCCAGCGGCTCGTCGAGGAGCAGCACGGTGGGGTGGTTCACGAGCGCTCGGGCCAGGGCGACGCGCTGCTGCTGGCCGCCCGACATCTCCCACGTCCGCCGATCGCCGTAGCCGGTGAGACGGACGAGCTCCAGGGCCTCGGCCACGCGCCGCTTCTCGTCGTCCTTCTTGACGCCCTTCTGGCGGAGTCCGTAGCCGACGTTCTGGGACACGTCCATGTGGGGGAAGAGGGCGTAGTGCTGGAAGACCGTGTTGACGTTCCGCTTGTACGGCGGCACGCCGGCGATCGGCTGGCCCTCGAGCAGGATCTCGCCGGCGGTCGGCTTCTCGAAGCCGGCGATCATCCGGAGGGTCGTCGTCTTGCCGCAGCCCGAGGGCCCCAGGAACGAGTAGAACTCGCCGCGGTCGATCCGCAGGTCCATGTGGTCCACGGCCGTGACCGCGCCGAAGCGCTTCGTCACGCCGACGATCTCCACGTCGGCGATGGTGGCCCCGTGGTCGGGCTTCGTCTGGGCACTCGCCCCTTCGGGGCTGATGGCGGGGGCGGTCAACGGCATCCTCGCGCTTCCGACGTCGACGGCCCATACCCACAGCGGGCCGGAGGGTGGCGGCATGGTAGGCGGACGGCATGGACCGCGTCAACGCGGCTGGACCGGAGGGCGAGCCTGCCCGGCCACGGCCCGGGCCGCCCGGACGCGTAGAATCGCGCCCTCGATGGAGATCCACCAGCCGATGGACGTCGTCATCCTCGCCGGCGGCGGCGGGACCAGACTGCATCCCCTGAGCACGCCCGAGCGACCCAAGCCGTTCCTGCCCCTGCTTCCGCCGGAGGCTGACGGCCGGACCCTCACGCTCCTCCAGCGGACCGTCGCCCGGCTGCTCGACGGCCCCGACCCCTGCCTGCCCGATCCCTCGCGGATCGCGGTCGTCGTCGCCGACCGTTACGTGCCCCTGGTTCGGGCCCAGCTGCCCGACGTCGTCGTCATCGGCGAGCCGGCCGGCCGGAACACGGCCCCGGCGATCGCCCTCGCTGCCCTGGCCGCCGGACACGATCCCGATGCGGTCATGGCCGTGCTGCCGGCCGACCACCGGATCCGCGACGAGCACGGCTTCCGGCGCACCCTCCTCGCCGCCGCCGGCCTGGCGGGTGGGGCCTTCGGCGTTCGCTCGCCGCTGGTGACCCTGGGCATCCGTCCCGATCGCCCGGCGACCGAGTACGGCTACCTGGTCCCGGATCCGTCCGTGACCACCGATCCGGCGCCGGACATCGAGCCGTCGCTCGACGCCCGGCCCCTGCTCCGCTTCGAGGAGAAGCCGTCCGCCGAGCGCGCCATCCGCCTCCTGCGTGAGCCTGGCACGGCCTGGAACGCCGGCATGTTCCTCTGGCGGCGGGCCGCGATCGTCGAGGCGCTGGAGACGTTCGCCCCGGAGGTGATCGACCCGATCCGCGAGGGCCTTGCCACGGGCCGTCTCGCCGCCGCCTACGACACCGTCCGGGCCACGTCCATCGACTACGCGGTCATGGAGCCGGCAGCCGCCGACGGTCGCGTCGTCGGCGCGGCGATGGACGTGGGCTGGAGCGACCTGGGCGGCTGGACCGCGCTGCTCGAGGCCATCGGCGTGCCCGGCGACGGGCGGGTGGTGCAGGCCGGCGAGGCGGCCTCCGTGGGCCCGGGCGATCTCGTGGTCCTTCGGCGTGATGGCCGGCTGGTCGTCGAGGCGGGGCCGGCGGAGGGTATCCTCGACCCGGACGGACCCTCGGCCCTGCTCTCCGGAGCCCTGGCCGACCGCCCGCTGGTCGAGTCGCTCCTCGACCGCTGCAGCCCGATGGAGGCCACTGCGTGAGCATCATCTCCGAACGCCCCGAGCCCACGAAGATCGTCTTCGGCACCGACGGCTGGCGGGCCCGGATCGCCGACGAGTTCACCTTCGAGAGCGTCCGGCGCTGTGCCGACGGCGTCGCGCGACTGGTCGCCGAGCAGGGCGCGTCGGCGCGGGGTGTCGTCATCGCCTACGACCGGCGCTTCGCCTCGGAGCACTTCGCGATGGCCGCGGCCGAGGTCGTCCTGGCGCACGACATCCCGGTCGTGTTCGCGGCCGAGGCGGTGCCCACCCAGATGTCGTCCTACGAGGTCGTCGAGCGTGGCGCCGCCGCCGGGATCGTCATCACCGCCAGCCACAACCCCTGGACCGACAACGGCTTCAAGGTCAAGGCTCCGACCGGATCGGCAGCCGGACCGGAGATGCTGGCGGTGATCGAGCGGGCGATCGAGGGCAACGGCGGTCGGGCGATCGAGCGGCGACCCTTCGCCGACGCGGAGGCCGCCGGCCTCGTGGAGCGGTTCGACCCGTTCGCGGGCTACGAGCGCTTCGTCCGCCGCACGCTGGATCTCGACGCGCTCCGCGCCGCGGACGTCGCCGTCCTCGTCGACCCGATGTACGGCTCCGGCGCCGGCTGGATCCCGCGCCTGCTCGCCGGCGGACGCATCCGGGTGACCGAGATCCACCGCGAGCGCAATCCATACTTCGGGGGCATCAATCCCGAGCCGATCCGACCGTGGCTGGACGAGGCTCTCGGGATGCTTGCCCGGGGCGGCTACGACCTGGGCCTCTTCCTCGATGGCGACGCGGACCGGGCGGGCGCCGCCGACGAGCAGGGTACGTTCATCCACCAGCTCCAGGTCACCGGCCTGCTCATGTACTACCTCGCCGAGCATCGCGGGATGCGAGAGCCGGTGGTGGAGAGCGTCAACAACACCTCCATGGCGTTGCGCCTCGGAGAGCGCTATGGCATCGACGTCCACGAGACGTCGGTCGGCTTCAAGTTCATCGGCCCGAAGATGCTCGAGACCGGGGCGATGATGGGGGCCGAGGAGTCCGGCGGCTACGGCTTCGGCATGCACCTGCCGGAGCGCGACGGCATCTACGCCGACCTCCTCCTCCTCGACCTCTTCCTGAAGGAGCAGGCGGCGGGTCGATGGCCGGTGTCACGGGCGCTCGAGCACTTCCACGCCATCGCCGGGCCGTCCTTCTACCGCCGCATCGACGTCCACTTCGACCGGGCCGAGTACCCGGCCGTCAAGCAGCGCCTGCTGGTCGACCTTCGAGAGCACGCCCCCGACAGCCTCGATGGCGAGGCCGTCGTCCGGACGGTCCCGCTCGAGACGAACGACGGCTACAAGTTCTTCATCGGCGACGGGTCATGGCTGCTGGTCCGCTCGAGCGGCACCGAGCCGCTCGTCCGGGTCTACACCGAGGCGACCTCGCCCGACACCCGTGACGCGCTGCTGGCCGCCGGCGAGCACCTGGTTCGCGGTCGATGACGGCATCTCCCTCCGGCGACGGGGGCCGTCGGGTCGCCAAGCCGTGGGGCTTCGAGCTGGTCTGGGCGGAGACCGATCGGTACGTCGGCAAGCTCCTCCACATCGAGGCCGGTCGGCGGCTCTCCCTGCAGCGCCACTTGGTCAAGGACGAATCGATCTACGTCCTGTCGGGCCGCCTCCGTCTCTACCTCGAGGACGATGACGGGGTCGTCCAGGTCAGCGAGATCGGCCCGGGCGAGGCCCGCCGGGTCGCCACCGGCCGCATCCACCGGTACGAGGGGATCGAGACGACCGAGCTGATGGAGGTCTCGACGACCGAGCTCGACGACGTCGTCCGCCTCGAGGACGACTACGGGCGGGAGGGGACGTCCGTCCCGTAGTCCGCGACCCTCTCGGTCCCGACATCGGGCGGGCTACCCGTACCGGGGTCCAGCGGTGTAGGCTTCGGGGGCGGTGGCCATCACCGGCCCCTGAGGAGCATGGCCGGACGGTCGCCCCCTGGACGCCCTCGGGCGACGGAGGTCCTCCTGCGATGCACAGCTCCCTGATCGGCAAGGTCGAGAAGGCAAATCGCTACGCTCGGGAACTCGATCGGATCACCATCGATCGACTTTCCGTCACGTTCCGTGGCGACAACGACACCCATCACGTCGGTCTCGACGCCGGTCGCTGGCATTGCACGTGCCACTACTTCGAGAGCTGGGGTGCCTGCGTCCACCTCCTCGCCCTCCAGAAGATCCTGGGGATCATGCTGCCCGAAGAGGCCCAGGTGTCGATCTTCACCGCCGGGGAGCCGGTCGAGGCCTGATCCCGCCCGTCATCCACGCCGCGGCCGGTCACGGACCGCGCGGTCGTCCTGACCCTGGCCCGTCCGGCCCACCGACGCCGAGCGCCCACGAGTAGGCAGCGTCGCCGCGTCCGTCGGCGAACCCGAGCGTCACCCGGAGGACCCATGACCCAGCCCCTGGCGGGTCGAACGCGACCCGCCTGAGCGGGGGATCGGTGGTGTCGCGACCGGCCACCCAGCGGGCGCTCGCGCCCGTCGGGTCGGATGCCGGGGCGACGTCGGCCCGCCACGACCCGATCCCAAGCCCGTCGCCGAGCTCGACGACGAGGCGCGACTCCGACCCGACCTCGACGGTGGGCAGGGCGGAGGCAGGCAGCCATGGTGCGTCGCTCCCGACGCCATCGCGCGCCCAGCTGCCCGGGACGCCCGGCACCGGCATCTCGGGACCGGACTCGAGCCACGCCGAAGGGGGTCCTCCGACCGGGGCCGGGTCGGTCGCCGGGGCCGGGTCGGTCGCCGGGGCGGGGTCGGTCGCCGGGGCCCCGGCCGAGGGGGTCGCGGTGCAGGCGCCGAGGACCGCGGCGGCCAGGGACGCTGCCATCAGCGCGGCAGCCGGACCGGTCCGTCGCCGACCCGTCTCGCTCATGGGATCGCCCGCTGGGGGCAGGGGCTCCCACCGCATGAGCTGACCGTCACTCGCACGAGGGCCGAGGTCGCCGAGCGGAGTCCCTCGCCTGACGGCGTCGCGACGACCCGCCAGTCGGCCGTGGCGCTGGGGGTGACGTTGGCCACGTAGGTCCCGGCCGACGAGCCCCCGGGCATCGTCACGATCGTCGTCCAGTCGGTCGTGCCGACGAGGCGCCGCTGGAGCCGCATCGATCGACCCGACACGGGGTTGCCCGACAGCTTCCGGTAGCTGCTCGAGGTGGCGACCTTGAGCGTCGCCGAGAAGGTGACCGTCTCGCCCAGGGCGACGGTCGATCGACCGGCGGCGAGCGCCGTCGAGGTCGCCAGGTCGAGGCACGTCGAGTACGGCGCGGACCACGAGGTCATGTCGTACTCGAGCTGGAGCCGGGCGACGTCGCAGACGCCGTACGAGCGCGACGACCAGCCCGGGCGGGGCTTGGCTCGCGACAGCGTCTGGACGACCGCGTCGAGGTAGTCGCGGTCGTCCGGGTGGTTCACGTGGTGCCCCAGGATCTCCACGTGCCCCAGCTCATCGAGCGCGATCGTCTGCGCCTCGAAGCAGCCGTCGGCGCTGCCCCCAGGGGCCTCGCACCAGCGCAGCTGGCCCCAGTCGAACCAGGTCCCGTGGCGGCGGAACCACATCCGGAACGAGCTCGGCGCTCCCGACCGATCGAAGCAGGCGATGCCGGCCGGACCACAGCTGGTCGGCTCGCCGTAGGCGATGAGGCTCGCCGAACCCGGCCGGTAGCTGAAGCGGGCCGAGCGCGACGCCCGTGTGGCGTTCGAGCTCGCGGCTGCCGCCTCGATGGCCGTCGCCAGCCACGTGTCGGGAGCCTGCCCTGCCCTCCAGGCGTAGCCGACGTCCTGGTCCTGGGCCCAGAGCTTGCCCCCGACCGTGGGGTCGGGTGCGTGGGCGTCGGCGACGCCTGACGTGGCCATCCACAGGCCCAGGGCGACGACGATGGCCCCCACGCGGCGCCGCCCGGAGCGGGAGACTGTGCGGGTGCGTCCGTGCATCACGGCACCTCGTGAAGGGGGATGAGCGAGCCGTCGTCGAGGCGCCCGGCGTCGACCGGATCGAGGCCGTTGCCGGCCAGCGGCACCAATCCGTCGGGGACCTCGACGTCGCCGTCGCCCCGGATCCCTCCGATCGCCATCGCCCGGTCTCCCAGCCCGCGCAGGGCGACACCGGTGGTCGTCCCGCGGTGAAGGTCGGCGACCAGGACCGTGCCCCGGCGACCCGCCGGGGCCATCGCCACGATCCCCGGCCCGACGAGGCGCGCGGCGACGATCCCGGTCGCGAGGGTCGACCGCCGACCGGTGCCCAGGTCAACCGTCACGATCGAGCAGGGGACGGCAGCGCAACGATCCCAGGCGATCAGGCGGTCGCCCTGGAGGGCGACCGGATCGGCCATGTCCACGGCCTCGGCGATCACGTGCCCGGAGGCGATCGCTGCGACCCGGGTCAGGCAGCCGCGCGGCTCGCAGGACGCCACGGCGAGGCGATCGCCCGACCGAGCCCAGAGCAGGACCGTGCGCCATGGACGCTCGAGTCCGGCCTGCACCAGGCGGTGGGTGAGCGGCGGCTCGACGACCGTCAGCAGGTGACCGGTCGCTGCGTCGACGACGCGGACGCCAAGGTCGGCCCGGGTCTTCCGATCGACGAGGTGGATCGCGACGCGTCGGCCCTCCGGTCCCAGGGCCAGGGCCCGGACCACCTGGGTCGGCCGGGCCACCACGACCCGGCACGCAGCGTCGCGCATGAGCTCCACGCTGGAGCCGTGCCCGTCGTCGCGGGCGACCGCCACGATCCCGCCGACCGGTCCCTGGACGATGCTCTCCGGAGGCAACCCGACCGTCGTCACGTTCCCTGCCCGACTGCCGACGCGAAGGGTCCAGCCGGCGAGCGCCCCGGCGGGATCGACCTCGGGCCGGAGCCTCCACCACCGCGCGTCCACCGCGCCGGACGCGTCGCAGGCGGGGGCTGCCCGCTCGATCGTGGGCGGACGCGCGGTCGTGGCTCGCCCGGGCGCGACGAGCGGTCCCGCGGCGAGCGCCAGCCCGGCTGCCGCCAGGAAGCCGATCACGAGCGGCGCCCCCCGCGCTCGGGGACGGGCTGCTCC
>DATHYZ010000299.1:0-4963 GCA_035458865.1 Candidatus Limnocylindrales bacterium | reverse complement strand
CGGCAAGAGCACGACGAGCTGGCTGCTCGCCGCCGGCGTCGCCACCCGGGGCAGGGTGGCCTTCAACGCGACCGGCGCGAACATGGCCGAGGGACTCGCGTGGGCGCTCGACGGCGACCGCTCGGCGCCATTCGCGGTCCTCGAGACCGACGAGGCATACCTGGGGCCCATCGCCACCGCCACGCGCGCCCGGGTCCTGGTCCTGATGAACCTCAGCCGCGACTACCTGGAGCGCGGCGTCCGGAGCAAGAAGCTGGCCCGCCACTGGCGCGACACCGTCGCCTCGATCGACTGGCCGTCAACGGTCGTCGCCAACGCCGACGATCCGCTCGTGGTCTGGTCGGTCCGCGAGCATCCGGGCGTCCGCTGGGTCGCCGGCGGGATGTGGTGGTCGGTGGACGGCGAGATCTGTCGGACCTGCCTGGTCCGGCTCCAGCGCGACGGCGACCACTGGTGGTGTGCGTCCTGCGGCATGGCCCGTCCGGAGCCCGACTGGTGGCTCGAGGGATCGGTCGCCCACGGGCCGGGCGTGGAGGCAGCGCTCGATCTCCGCCTGCCCGGCCGGACGACCGCCTCGAACGCCCTCTTCGCGCTCGCCGGTGCCGTCGAGCTCGGGGCGGAGCCCGAGGCCGCCGCCCGTGCCGTGGCCGCGGTCGACGACGTCGATGGCCGCTACCGGGCCCGCTCGATCGACGGGCGGCAGGTCCGGCTCCTGCTGTCCAAGAACCCGTCGTCCTGGACCGAGATCATCGAACTCCAGGCCGGCGAGGACCGCCCGCTCGTGGTCGTGATGGAAGCCCGCGGCGGCACCGGCAAGGACGCGGCGTTCCTCTGGGACGCACCGTTCGAGCGGCTCGCCGGCCGCCGGGTCGTCGTGGCCGGCAACCGGGCCGACGACGCGGCGCTGCGCCTGCAGGCCGCGGGGCTCGACGTCCGCGTCGTGCGCGATGCGCTCGAGGCGATCCGGAGCCAGCCCGCCGGCCCGGTCGACGTGGCCGCCAACTACCCGGCCTTCCTGGCCCTCGCGGCCCGGCTGGGAGGCTAGCGGCGGTGGCCGGGACCGAGCTCCTCCTCGTCGACGTCTACCCGGCGCTCTCCATGCCCCAGGCCGACGGCGGCAACCTGCGCGTCCTGGAGGCCCGGGCCCGAGCCCGCGGCATCCCCGCGCGCACCTTCGTCGTCCAGCCCGGCGACCCGCTGCCCACGGCCCATCTCTACCAGGTGGCCGGCGCCGAGGACGAGGACCTGCCCGAGCTGGCCCGTCGGCTGCGGGAGGACGGCGCCCTCGGCCGGGCGGTCGAGGCTGGCGCGGTCCTGCTGGCGATCGACGTCGGCTTCCAGGTCGCCGGAGAGCGGTTCGCGGCACCGGACGGGACGACTCATCCCGGGCTCGGCCTCCTTGACGCGCGCTCCGGCCTGGGCAGCTTCGTCGAGGGCCCGGTCGTCGGCGCCGCCGACCCGGGACTCGGCCTGCCGGATCTCGTCGGCTACGAGAGTCACGCCGGCCGGACCGAGCTGGGGCCCGGGCTGCGGCCCCTCGCCACGCTCGAGGCGGGGACCGGCAACGGCGGGACGCCGGCGACCGACGGGGCGCTCGACGACCGGATCGTGGCGACGTACCTGCACGGCCCGCTGCTCGCCTGGAACCCGGGCCTCGCCGACCACCTCCTGGCGCTCGCCATCGGGAGCGACCTGCCCCCGATGCCCCCGGAGGACCCGACCTTCATCGACGCCGTCCGGGCGACCCGGTCGGCCCAGGCCCGCGCCGCCACGGGCGCCGGGGGGTCGCGGTGAACCTGGACATCCTCGTCCGGGGCGGGACGGTCGTCGACGGGACCGGCGGACCCGGTCGTCGTGCCGACGTCGGCGTGGTCGGCGAGCGGATCGAGGCGGTGGGCGACCTGTCCGCTGTCGAAGCGAGCTCGGTCGCCCTGGTCCTCGACGCCCGCGGGAGGGTCGTCTGCCCGGGCTTCATCGATCCGCACGGGCACAGCGACGCCTCGCTGCTCATCGACGGTGGGATGGCCAGCCACCTCCGCCAGGGCTTCACGACCCAGCTGTCGGGCAACTGCGGCGACTCGGCCGCGCCGGTGACCGACCGCAACCGCGATCTCGTCGAGGCCTCGCTGCGGGAGCTGCCGGACGGCCCGACCTGGCAGACGTTCGCCGAGTACCTCGAGGCCGTGGACGCGCAGCGGCTGGCCATCAACGTGGCCCTGCTCGTCGGGCACGGGACCATCCGCGGCGCGGTCATGGGGCCGGCCGACCGGGCCCCCGACGAGGCCGAGCTGGCGGCGATGCGCCGCGAGGTCGAGCTCGCGATGGCCGCCGGGGCGCTGGGACTCTCCTCCGGGCTGATCTACGCCCCGGGGATGCACGCCCGGCCGGACGAGGTCGCCGCGCTGGTGGCCGCGGCGGCCGAGGCCGGCGGGCTCTATGCGACCCACATGCGGAACGAGGCCGACGGCCTCTTCGCGTCGCTGGACGAATCGGTCGCGGCCGTCCGGGCCGCCGGGGCGGGCGCCCGGCTGCAGGTCAGCCACCTCAAGGCCGCCTCCGGACCGGTCCACGGCCGTGCGGCCGAGGCGGTCGCCGTGCTGGAGCGGGCCCGGGCCGAGGGACTCGACGTCGCCGCCGACCAGTACCCGTACACGGCCGCGGCCACGGTCCTCGCCACCGTGCTGCCGCCTGAGGTCCTCGCGGCCCCCACTCCGGAGGTCGTCGCGGCCCTCCGCGACCCGGCGACCCGCCGGGGCATCCGAACGACGATGGAGGCCGGTCGGTCGGGCTGGGAGAACGTCGCCGCCGATCCCGGCTGGGACGGCATCGTCGTGTCGTGGTCGGGCAGTCGGCCGGAGTGGGCGGGCCGGTCGCTCGGGGACCTGGGACGCGAGCTCGACCGCGACCCGGCGGACCTCGCATTCGACGTCCTCGCCGACGACGCCCTCGAGACCGACTGCGTCATCGAGTGCATGACCGAGGCGGACGTGGAGGCGATCCTGGCGGTCCCCTGGATCGCCATCTGCACCGACGCCGAGGCGCGGCGGCCTGGCCACCCCATCCTCGACGCCGGGGTCCCGCATCCGCGAACGTACGGGACGACCGCCCGGGTCCTGGGCCGCTACGTCCGGGAGCGGCGGGTCCTGTCCCTGGAGGGAGCCATCGCCAAGCTGACCTCGGTGCCGGCGGCCCGTCTCCGGCTGAAGGACCGGGGCGTCGTGCGCCAGGGGGCCTTCGCCGACCTCGTCCTCCTCGACCCCGAGACGGTGGCCGACGCGGCCACCTATCCGGACCCGGCGCGCTACCCGGTCGGCATCGAGGCGGTCGTCGTCAACGGCACGCCGGCCGTCGTGGACGGCGAGGAGACCGGTCTTCGGTCCGGTCAGCTGTTGCGCGGGCGATGACCGAGCGACGCGTGGCCGAGCTGCCCGGCGGTCCGGTGGAGTACACGCTTCGCCGCTCGCCCCGGTCGCGGCGCCTGCGGGTCACCATCGACCCGCACCGCGGCGTCCTGGTGACCGTCCCGACGGGCGGTCGCGGTCGCTGGGCCGACCCCGAGGCGGACATCGAGGCCTTCCTGGTCGAGCGCGAGTCGTGGCTGCGTCGCCACCTCGACCGACGAGCCCACGAGCTGGCCGTGCTCGCCGCCCGCGGGCCGCTGGGGCCCGACGCGATCGTCCGCTACCGCGGCGCGCTCCACCGCGTCGTCGTCGAGTCGTTGGCGTCCGGCCGGCGCTCGAGCGTGGAGCGGGTCGGAGCGGGGGAGGGCGACGAGCTGCACGTCCGCCTGGCGCCCGGCGACCGTCGCCCGCTCGACCGGGTCCTCCGGGACTGGCTCCGGGCCCAGGCCCGCCGGGCCATCGAGCGGTCGGTGACCGCCCACGCGGGCCCGCTCGGGGTGTCCCCGGCCGGGCTCACCGTCCGTGATCAGCGCACCCGCTGGGGAAGCGCCTCGAGGACCGGTCGGCTGGCCTTCTCCTGGCGGCTGGTCCTCGCGCCGCCCGAGGCGCTCGAGACGGTCGTGGTGCACGAGCTCGCGCACCTCCGCGTCTTCGGACATGGGCCGCGGTTCTGGGACGTCGTCGCCACGCGGGTACCCGACCACGCCCGGTGGCGGCGCTGGCTGCGCGACCACTCGACCGAGCTCCACGCCGCCTTCGAGGAGGTCGGGCCCTAGGTCGTCCCCGCCGGTGGGTCGCCGGTCGTCCCGCTGCCGGTGCCCGGTCGCCGGAGGCGCCGGCGCCGGCCCTGGTGGGCCTCGACGACCCGGGCGACGGAGGCGGGCGTCACGAGGCCGGCGATGCGCCCGTCGGCCCGGACGATGGCCCGCAGATCGGCCTCGTCGGGCAGGCGCTCGAGGAGGTCCAGGAGGCGCTCCTCCGGCGCCGCGACCGGCAGCGACTCCAGCACCGTGGTCCGGTCGGCGACACGCGTCGTCCGCTGCCGCTCCGGCGAAAGCTCGCCGATCTGCTCGGTCCCCAGGATGCCCACGATGGTCCCGTCGGGCTCCGCGACCAGCCACGTCCCCGGGGCCTCCTTGCGGTCCGGGAGGGCGTCCGCCAGGACGTCGACGGTCAGGCCCGCCGGCACGGTCGGCGGGTCGACGACCATCACGTCGCCCACCCGGACGTCGGCCAGGGCGGCCGACAGCTCGGCCTGGCGTCGCTCGGAGCCCGCGGCGATGACCAGGAAGATCCCCAGGACGATGAACCAGAGCCCGCCCAGGTCGACCTCCACGAACAGCTCGACGCAGCCGAGCGCGACCAGCAGGTAGCCGAGCATCCGCCCCAGGAAGGTCGCCCAGACGGTCGCCTGGAGACCGTCGCCCCGGAGTCGCCAGAAGAGCGCCCGGACGAGCCGCCCGCCGTCGAGCGGGGCGCCGGGGAGCAGGTTGAAGACGCCGATGATGAGGTTGACGCGGCCGAGCCAGGAGGCCGAGGCGGCGACGAGCGGAGCGACCTCG
>DATHYZ010000298.1:0-2371 GCA_035458865.1 Candidatus Limnocylindrales bacterium | reverse complement strand
GTACAGGTACCGGCCGTGGCCCCAGTAGGAGTGCTCGCCGAGGCTCTCGCCGTGGTCGGCGGCGAAGAATACCAGCAGCCGCTCGGCCGGGATCTCCTCGCCGAGCCGCTCCAACAATCGGCCGACCTCGTGATCGACCGCGGCGATCTCGGTGTCGTAGCGGTCTCGGCGTGGCGGGTCTGAATCTGTGATGCCGAGCCGACCGGCGAACTGGTCGTGAAACCGGTAGGGAGCGTGAGGCTCCACGTAGTGCACCCACAGCAGGAACGGTTGCTCCCGGTGGTGCGCGAGCCAGTTGTCGGCCCAGTTCATGGCCTCGTCGGTGACGTCCTCTGCGGTCGCCTCGCTGTTGATGAGTCCGAACCAGCGGCGGCGGGTGAAGACCTCGCCGTAGTGGTCGAAGTGCTCGCCCAGGCGCGAGACGTTGTCCTTCAGCGTCCAGTTGCCGACGAACGCGGCGGTTCTGAAGCCTCGCCGGTCGAGCAGCCGGGGCAGCGAGGTGAGCTCTTCGCGCACCGGGATGCCGTTGCGGGTCGAGCCGTGCTCGTGAGGCGGTACCGAGGTCAGGACCGACGCCAGCGCCGGATTGGTCAGCGGTTCGACGGTACGCGCCCGGTCGTAGCGGGCGCCGCTCGCCAGCAGCCGGTCGATCGCGGGCGAGGTCGGGCGCGGGTAGCCGGCGGAGGAGAGGCGATCTGCTCGCAGGGTGTCGATGCTGACGATCAGGACGTCGGGGAAGCGGGCCGAGCTCCGGGCCGCGCCGTCCGCCGCCGGGCCGAGGGCGAGCGCGGCCAGCCCGAGCGCCCGGACACGGAGCCTGACGAGGGCGGTCGGTGAGCCTCCGCGGGTCACTCCGGGGCAGCAGGGAAAAGAGCGGGATCGAGCCCGGGTATCAGGCGCAGAGCGTTGCCGTAGTAGAGCTTGCGCAGGACGTCGTCGGGCAGATCGAGGCCGTAGAGCTTCCAGAAAGCGTGACGGCGACGGTAGTAGGGGAAGTAGTCGTCGGCGGTCTCCAGCACCCGGAAATAGTACGGAAACTCCTCCGGCTGGTACGAGTCCTTGCCGAACATGACGCGGTCCTGGTAGCGGATCAGCCAGGCGCGGGCGAAGCGCGGCTGGCGGCCGAGCTCGGCGAGCACGGCGCCGATCTCGGTGTGGACGTTCGGGAGCTCGTCGAGCAGCTCGCCGAGCCGGCCGAGGTCGTTGCCCAGCCAGCCGAGGTGCGCGTTGATGAAGACCGTCTCCGGATGGCGGCGGAAGAGGTTGTGCTGCTCGTCGATGAGCTGCTGCCAGGGGACATTCTCGTCGGGGTTCCGATAGCGACCGGGAATCTCGATCAGCTCGTAGAGGCGCTCGTTCTCCGGCGTTCTCGCCTGCCAGAAAGGCGCCGGATCGGCGGTGTGGATCAGCACCGGCACGCCGAGCCGGGCGCAGGCCTCCCAGATCGGGTCGAGGCGCGGATCGTCGACCGGGATACGGCGGCCGTCGACGTCGGTGGCGTCCATGCCGAGGCTCTTGTAGATCTTGAGGCCGCGAGCGCCGGCGGCGATGTCGCCTTCGAGCTCGGCGACGGCCTCCGAAGGCCATCCGAGGGCACCGACCCGCGAGAAGTCGACGTTGGTGAAGTGCAGGATCCGGCCCGGAGCGAGGCGCTCGGCGAGAGCGATCATTTCGCGCAGGTACTCCGGCTCGCGCAGGCCGAACCGGGTCTGACCGCCCGGCGTCTCGATGCGGCGGAAGCCGCGGCCGGAGAGGTTGACGAGCGCCGCCAGGTTCATGGCGTCCATCGACGCGACGACCCCGGCGAGCTTCTCCTCGTCGAGGTTGCCCTGGTGGCTGTGGACGTCGACGAACGGATATCGGGCACGCTCGACGGGGTGGCCGGGAACGACCAGGGTCGAAGGCGGGTCGTACTCCATGAACGAGAGCCTGGACGGATCGTCGGGCGGCGCGGGCGCCGGCGCGTCCTGAGAGTGGATCGCTGAGACGACGAAGAGGAGGATCAGGGAAGTGAGGACGGATCGCATGGCGACCGATCCTATCCCTGGCGGGGTCGGGGAGAGGCTCAGGGAGACCAGGCGATGCCGTCGGGCCGGCCACCCGTTGCGATCGACCGCACGACCGCCAGGCGTCGGAGATCGATCTCGACCACCCGGGCCCGGTCGACGAGGGAGACCCAGGCGCGGTCGCCGGCCGGGTCGGTGGTCACCCCGATCGGAGCGCCGTCGAGGTCGATGCGGGCCTCGACGACGCGCCGGCCGGCGTCGACGACGACCAGTCGCCGGGCAGGATTGTCCGCCACCAGGACGCGCCGTCCGTCCGGCGTGAAGCGGACGCGGATCGGCACCTTGCCGACCGCGATCTCGGCGAC
>DATHYZ010000297.1:0-4779 GCA_035458865.1 Candidatus Limnocylindrales bacterium | reverse complement strand
GGCTCGACGCCGCCGATCAGCTGATCGACCCCGGGACGCCCGTCGGGCCGGGGCGGGAGGGTTCCCCCGAGGACGAAGCGGGCCGGGAGTGAGCCCGGACGAGGGCGGATGACGGACGAGCGGCTGCAGAAGGTCCTGGCGTCCGCCGGCGTGGCATCGCGACGGGCCGCCGAGGGGCTCATCGCCGACGGCCGGGTCACCGTTGACGGCCGGGTGGCTCGGCTCGGGGAGCGGGTCGATCCCACGAAGGCGGTCGTCGCCGTCGATGGGGCGCCCATCCGGCTGGGGTTGCCGCGTGTGCATCTCGCGCTCCACAAGCCCCCCGGGGTGACGTCGACGGTGCGGGACCGGCATGCGGGCCGGACGGTCCTCGACCTGGTCCCCGCCGGGCTGCTCCGATCCGGATCCCGGATCTACCCCGTGGGGCGCCTCGATCGCGACTCCGAGGGCCTCCTGCTGCTCACGGACGACGGACCGTGGGCCGATCGGGTCCTCCATCCGCGGTATGGGGTCCACCGCGAGTACCTGGCCGGCCTGGACCGGCCGCTCGAGCCCGGGGCGCTCGGCCGCCTCCGCTCCGGCGTGACGCTCGACGACGGACCGGCCTACGCCCTCGAGATCGCTCCGGCGGGGCCCGGGCTGACCACGGCCATCCTCCCGCTCCTTGACCCGCCCGCGCACGACCTGGCCTGGTATCGCCTGGTCCTGGGCGAGGGCCGCAAGCGCCAGGCCCGGCGGATGTTCGCGGCCGTCGGGATCCAGGTCCGCCGGCTCGTCCGGACGCGGATCGGGACCCTGGTGCTCGACGGTCTTCCTTCGGGAGCCGTGCGGGCCCTGGGCCCGTCGGAGGTCGATGCCCTGGCTCGGACCGACGAGCCCTGAGGGGGCTCGCGCCGGCAGCGACGGGCGCCGCTATGCTGGCGCCATGGAGCCGATCGAGTCCGCGCGCCGGATCGTCGTGGCCCTCGACGGCCCCGCTTCGTCGGGCAAGAGCAGCGTCGGTGCGGCGGCGGCCCGGGCGGTCGGCTTTCGGTTCTGCGACACGGGCCTGCTGTACCGGGCCCTGGCCTGGGCGGCGATCCGGAGCGCGGTCGACCCCACCGATGAAGCCTCGCTCGTCCGCCTGGTCCCGACGATCGACCTCGAGGCGGACCAGCATGGCAGGCTCGCCCGCGTCCTCGTGGACGGGCGCGACGTGACGGCAGCCGTCCACTCCGGCTCGGTCGATGCGCTCGTCAGCGCCGTGGCGCGGGTCCCGGCGGTGCGTGCCGCGCTGCTCGGTCGCCAGCGAGGGCTCGCCGCCGCCGGTGGGATCGTCATGGCCGGACGCGACATCGGGAGCGTGGTCCTGCCGGACGCGGACCTCAAGCTCTACCTGGACGCGTCAGCCGAGGAGCGTGCCCGGCGGCGGGCCCTCGAGCGCGATCTCGATCCCGATGGCGCCGAGGCCGCGGCCATCCTGGCGGCGCTCCGCCAGCGCGACGAGACGGACCGCGGCCGTGACGTGGCCCCGCTGCGGGTCGCCGACGGGGCCGTTGTGATCGTGACCGATGGGCTGGGGTTCGACGCGACCGTCGCCGCGGTCGTCGCGGCGATCCGGGAGGCCGCCGGCATGGGCGAGGCCTCGGCGTGACCTCGGCCGAGCGGGAGAGCCGCGTCACCCCGTACATCCGGCTGATGAGCTTCGTCGGTCGTGTGGGCGCCCGGATCTTCACCCGGGTCGATCTCGTCGGGGCGGTCGATCGGATCCCGCGGCAGGGGCCGCTCATCATCGCGGGCAATCACGTCTCGAACGCCGATGGGGTGATGCTCGCCGGCTGGCTCGTCCCCGTGCTGGGCCGCCGGATCCACTGGCTCGCGAAGCGCGAGATGCTCGAGTGGCCCGTGCTCGGGCACTTCGTCCGGGCCTACTCCGTCCATCCCGTGGAGCGTTCCGGCTCGGACATCGAGGCGTTCCGGGTGGCCGAGCGGATCCTCCGCGACGGGAACGCGCTCATCGTCTTCCCCGAGGGGACCCGCAGCCCCGACGGCACCCTCCAGCGAGCGCGCCAGGGCCTGGCCCTCCTGGCCCTCCGGACCGGCGCCACCATCCTTCCCGTCGGCATCACGGGGACGGCCGAGGTCTGGCCGCGCGGTGGCAAGCCGCGACGCGGCGGCCCCGTCACGATCACGGTCGGTGAGCCGTTCCGCCTCGCCGAGGTCCTGGACGCGGGGATCGACCGCAAGGAGCTGAAGGCGACCGCCACCGACGTGATCATGCGGCGGATCGCCGACCTCCTCCCACCCGGCTACCGGGGCGCCTATGCCGGCTCCCCGTCGATCCGCCAGGGGGCGCCGGCCGAACAGACTCTGGAGGGACCGCGGCCGGACCCGGACTGATCGCCGGGCCCCGACGGCCCCCATGACATAATCGGCGGCGAGATGGGATCGATCCGAGAGGTACGGATCGCCCGGCGGACCGGCTTCTGCTACGGGGTCCGCGAGGCGATCGACAAGGCGAAGGAAGCCCGCGCGGCGGGCAAGGCCACGCATACGCTCGGCCAGGTCGTCCACAACGAGGGCGTCATCCGCGACCTGGAGACGCTGGGCATCCGCCACGTGGCCACCCTCGACGACGTCACCGAGGGCGCCGCCGTCGTCATCCGTGCCCACGGGGTCCGGCCGGAGGTGATGGACCGGGCGGAGGCGAACGGCCTGGAGGTCATCGACGGGACCTGCACCTGGGTCATCCAGGAGCAGCGCGAGCTCGTGCGCCTGGTCGAGGAGGGCTACACGATCGTGCTCCTCGGGACGCCCGAGCACCCGGAGGTCGTGGGCCTCCTCGGGTTCGCGCCCGATGCGATCGTCGTCGACGACGAGGACGAGTGGGAGCGGATCCCTCGCAAGAAGCGGATGGCGCTCATCTCGCAGAGCACCCAGCCACCCTGGAAGTTCGAGCGACTGGCCGCCTTCATGGTCGGCCGGAGCCACGAGCTGAAGATCGTCAACACCGTCTGCCCGGTGACCATCCGACGGCAGGAGGACACGATGGAGGCAGCTCGAGGCGTGGACTTCATGGTCGTGGTCGGCGGGCGGTCCAGCGCCAACACCAAGGAGCTGACCCGGCTCTGCGAGATCGTCGGCACGCCGGCCACCCAGGTCCAGAACGTCGCCGAGCTGACCGATGCCGCCGTCTTCGGAGAGGCGCAGGTCGTCGGCGTCACCGGCGGCACCTCGACCCCGATCGAGGACCTCCGGGACGTCGCCCGGCGCGTCCTCGAGCTCGGGGGAACGCCGGACGCGCAGGCGCGCGCATCGCACCTGGCGGAGGCAGCCCTGGCGGCCGCCGCCACGCCGGCCGGCCGGACGACGTCGATCTCGACGGCCGCTGCCGCCGGCGCTGGCTGACCCGATGGGCGGGCCCTCCGGCCTCCCGGTCGTCGCCATCGTCGGTCGTCCCAACGTCGGCAAGAGCACGCTCTTCAACCGCATCGTCGGCCAGCGGGCCGCCATCGTCGAGGACCGTGCGCGGACCACCCGCGATCGGCTGTACGGCGATGGGGAATGGAACGGGCGGCGCTTCGTCGTCGTCGACACCGGCGGCCTGGAGATCGCTCCCGATGACGAGATCGAGGCGCGGGTCCAGGACCAGGCCCGTCTGGCCATCCAGGAAGCCGACATCATCGTCTTCGTCGTCGACGCAGCCAGCGGCCTGACCCCGGCGGATCTGGAGGCGTCGGAGCTGCTGCGGCGCGCCAGGGCGCCCGTGCTCGTCGCCGTCAACAAGGCCGACAACGAGCGGCGGGAGCTGGAGGCCGCGGAGTTCCACCAGCTGGGCTGGGAGGAGACCCACCCGATCGCCGCCATCCACGGCCGGGGCGTCGCGGACCTGCTCGACGTGCTCGTCTGGCACCTGCCCCCGGAGAGCCCGGAGGAGCTGGCCCGGAAGACCCGCGAAGCCGAGGCGGAGGCGTGGGCCGACGAGGCGGCCGAGGGGCGCCTGGTGCCGTTCGTCGTCGGCGTGGGGGATGACGACGAGGAGGAGGGTGACGAGGACGAGGGCCTCTTCGATCCCGAGGATGTGGCCGGGCGCTCCCTGGATGCCGAGCTGGCTATCGCCGCGGACGAGGGCAGCCCGGTCGCGATCGCCATCGTGGGTCGCCCCAACGTCGGCAAGTCGAGCCTGGTGAACGCGCTCCTGGGCGAGGAGCGGGTCATCGTCTCCGACGTCCCCGGCACGACGCGCGACGCCATCGACACCCGCCTGGCGTGGGGGCGCAGCGAGCTCGTCCTCATCGACACGGCCGGCATCCGGCGAAGGGGCAAGGTGGCATCCGGGCCCGCGGCGGAGCGCTACTCGACGCTGCGGGCGCTCAAGGCGATCTCCCGGGCCGACGTGGCCATCCTCGTGCTCGACGCGGTCGACGGCCTGACGGCCCAGGACGCCCATGTCGCGGGCTACGTGCTCGAAGAGGGCAAGGGCCTCGTGGTCGCGCTGAACAAGTGGGACATCCTCCCGGAGAAGGAGGACCGCACGTTCGACCAGTACGTCGCCTCGCTTCGGCGGGGGTCGCCGTTCCTCGACTTCGCGCCGATCGTCTCGATCAGTGCCCGGACCGGCCAGCGCGTGGGTCGCGTCCTGGAGCTGGCTGTCGACATCTGGGGAGAGCGCCGGCGCAGGATCTCGACGGGTGAGCTGAACCGTCTCGTGGCGGATGCCGTGGATCGCCAGGTCCCGCCGCTCGTCCGCGGGCATCGCCCCAAGGTCTACTACGCGACCCAGGTCGGTGTCGCCCCGCC
>DATHYZ010000296.1:0-21233 GCA_035458865.1 Candidatus Limnocylindrales bacterium | reverse complement strand
ATCCGGATCGTCCGGCGATCCCCTGGCCCCCCTACTGACCTGCGCCGCCGCCCCGGCGCGAGGCCCCGTCGCCGGGTGCTAGCCTGACCCGATGCGGCGCTGGAACGGCTGGGGCGACGACGACACGACCCTGGACCTGTCGCCACGGGCGGCGTGGCTGCTCGAGGAGCTGCTGGGACCGGGGACGCCCCCGACCGACGCGACGCTCGATGACGTCGTGCGGGCGATCCCGGAAGGGCGCCTGCCCGGTCATCCCGACGTCGACGCCGATCCGGAGATCCGCCTTCGCCGCGCGCGGGGCCAGAGCCTCCCCGACTGGGTCGCCCTGCGCTCCGGTCGGCCCGGGCCCGTCGCGGACGGCGTCGCGTTCCCGACGGACGCGGTCGCCGTCCGGAGGCTCCTGGACTACGCGGGGGCGGTCGGCGCGTCGGTCGTGCCGTACGGTGGCGGGACCGGGGTCGTCGGCGGGCTCGGACCGTTCGATCCGGAGGTCGCGACCCTGCAGGTGTCGCTCGAGCGGATGGCTGGCTTGCGTGGGCTCGACCGGGTCAGCGGACTCGCGACCTTCGGCGCCGGCTCCACGGGCCCGGTCGTCGAGGGAGCCCTGGCGACCGAGGGGCTGACGCTCGGGCACTTCCCCCAGAGCTGGGAGCTCTCGACCGTGGGCGGCTGGGTGGCGACGCGATCCACCGGCCAGCAGTCGATCGGCTACGGCCGCATCGAGGCGCTCTTCGCCGGAGGGCGCCTCGAGGCCCCCGCTGGCTCGCTCGAGCTGCCGCCCCATCCGGCCTCCGCCGCCGGGCCCGACCTGCGGCAGCTGGTGCTCGGGTCGGAGGGCCGCCTCGGGATCCTCACCGACGTCATCCTGCGGGTGGTCCCCCGACCGGAGGTCGACGTCGCCATGGCCGCCTTCCTGCCGGACGTGGAGGCGGGGATCGCCGCCGCCACCGACCTGGCCCGGGCCCGGCTGCCGGTCTCGATGGTCCGCCTGTCCACGCCGGCCGAGACCCGGACGACCCTGGCGATGGCGTCCGACCGGACCGCCGTCCGTCTGCTGGACCGCTACCTGGCGCTGTGTCGGCTGGGCCCGGAGCGCTGCCTCCTGCTCGTCATCGTCACGGGCCGACGACGGCTCCTGCGGAGCGCCCGGGGAGAGGTCGGGTCGATCGTCCGGCAGCACCGCGGGATCGGCGCTCCGGGTTCGCTGGGCCGCCGCTGGCTCGCCGAGCGATTTCGTTCGCCGTACCTGCGAAACACGCTATGGGAGGCCGGCTACGCGGTGGACACCGTGGAGACCGCCACCGACTGGGCCGGGCTCCCGGAGCTCGCCCGGAGCGTCGTCTCGGCGCTCCGCGGGGGCCTGGCGGACGAGGGCGAGCGCGTCCACGCCTTCAGCCACCTCTCCCACGTCTACCCCACCGGCTCGAGCCTCTACACCACCTTCATCTTCCGGATCGCCCCGGATCCCGACCAGACCCTCGCCCGGTGGCGCCGGCTGAAGGAGGCGGCGAGCCGGGCGATCGTCGCCGGCGGCGCCACCATCAGCCACCAGCACGGCGTCGGCGCCGACCACGCGCCGTGGCTCGCGGCGGAGAAGGGCACGCTGGGGATGACCGCCCTCCAGGCCGTCGCCGCCCGGTTCGACCCGGACGGCCGGATGAACCCGGGTCGCCTGCTCCTGACGGAGCAGGACCCGGGAGAGCCCCTGCCATCGTGACCGCCCCGGGACCGGCGAGGTCCGCCGACCGCCTCCTCGCGATCGACGTCGGGACGCAGAGCGTCCGGGCGCTCCTGTTCGACCCGCGCGGCGCGCTCCTCGCCGGCTCGCGGATCCCGATCGAGCCGTACGTGTCGCCGCAGCCGGGCTGGGCCGAGCAGGACCCCGAGGTCTACTGGGCCGCCATGGGCGCGGCCTGCGCGGCGCTTCGAGACCAGCCCGCGGGCCGGCCCATCGAGGCGATCGCCGGCCTTGCCCTCACGACCCAGCGCGGGACGGTCGTGGTGACGGACCGAGCCGGTCGACCGCTCCGTCCGGCGATGGTCTGGCTCGACCAGCGCCGGACCTACGGCCTGCCGCCCCTGGGCGGGCTGACCGGCCTGGCGTTCCGGGCCCTGCGCGTCCGCGACACCGTCGCCGCCTTCCAGGCCGATGCCGAGGCAAACTGGATCGCCCACCACGAGCCCACCGTCTGGGCGGCCGCCGAGCGCTACGGCCTGCTGTCCGCGTTCCTGTCGACACGCCTGGTGGGCCGCTGGGTCGACGCCGACGCGTGCCAGGTCGGCTACCTGCCGTTCGACTTCCGGCGCCGCCGCTGGGCGGCCGACGGGGACTGGCGCTGGCGCGTCGCTCCGATCCGGCGCGAGCAGCTGCCTGACCTGGTTCCCTCCGGCGAGCCGCTCGGGTCGCTCACCCCCGCCGCCGCCGACCACCTGGGCCTTCCTGCCGGCCTCCCGGTGATGGCGGCAGCCGCCGACAAGGCCTGCGAGGTCCTGGGCAGCGGAGCCCTGGACCCGTCCGTGGCGGCCCTCTCCTACGGCACGGCGGCGACGGTCAACACCACCCACCGACGGTACGTCGAGGCGGTCCCGCTGGTGCCCCCCTACCCCGCCGCGGTGCCCGGCGCGTACAGCCTCGAGATCCAGGTCTACCGCGGCTACTGGCTCGTCGAGTGGTTCAAGCGGCAGTTCGGCGATCGTGAGGTCGCCCGGGCCGCGGCCGCCGGGACGAGCCCCGAGGCGCTCTTCGACGAGCTGCTGGAGGCGACCACGCCCGGCGCGATGGGCCTCCTCCTCCAGCCGACATGGACGCCGGGTGTCCGGGTACCGGGGCCCGAGGCCAAGGGGGCGGTCATCGGCTTCTCCGACGTCCACACGCGTGCCCACCTCTACCGGGCGATCCTCGAGGGTCTCGCCTACGCGCTCCGGGAAGGCCTCGAGCGGAGCGAGCGTCGATCCGGTGTGCGGGCCGCCGAGGTCCGCGTGGCCGGGGGCGGCTCCCGGAGCCGTGGAGCCCTCCAGCTAACCGCCGACATCTTCGGGCGGCCGGCGGCACGGCCGCACACCGATGAGGCCGCCGGCCTGGGCGCCGCCATCGTGGCCGCCTACGGCCTGGGCCTGCACCGGGACGCCGAGACCGCGGTCCGGGAGATGACCCGGGTCGGCGAGTCACGCGATCCCGAGCCGGACGCCGTGGCCATCTACGAGGAGCTGTACCAGCGGGTCTACCGTCGGCTCTACCCCGCCCTGCGACCGCTGTACGAGGACGTCCGTCGGATCACCGGCCACCCACCTCGACCGTAGGCCAGGCGGCCCCGGGGACACCGCGACGCGATCAGGCCTCCGGGCGCTCCAGGACGATGGTCTGCCAGAACAAGCCTCGATGGCGCGAGAGCGGCCGGAGCCCGGCGGCGGTCGCCGTGTCGATCACCGTCCGGGTCCGATGGACGTGGACCCGGAAGGGATCCCGCCGGACGGCGGCCCAGGCGTTGCTCAGGGCGACCCCGATCCGGATCCAGGCGTCGTCGCGGGGCAGGACGATCCCGAGTCGCCGGCGGGTGCGAGAAGCTGCGAGACCGACGAGCGCCACCATGTCCGGGTAGCAGCAGACGACCCGGTCCAGGGCGACGATGTCGGCCGGCTCGATCGCCTCGGCGAGGCGGACCGCGTCTCCCTTGTGGTACCGCACCCGGTCCGCCCAGCCCCGCCGCTCCGCCTCGCTCCGCGCGGCCTGGAGGTACGGCCCGGACGCGTCGACGTCGACCGCGGCTTCCGCGCCGGCCTCGAGCAGGGCGTGGTGGACGGCGCCGACCCCGGCGCCGATCTCGAGGACCGTCAGGCCCTCGACGCCTCCGGCCGAGAGCGCCTCGATCAGCCGGCTCGTCCAGCCCCGCGGGCCGTTGCGACGGTAGTCGCGGAGCCGCTCGCTCGCTCGTCCCTCGTCGAACTGTCGGTCGTAGACGCTCGGTTCGCAGCAGTCCATGGCGCATCCTAGCCCGACAGGCGTACCTGGTCGAACCAGGACGGAGCATGACCAGTACGCTCAGGTAGCGATCCCACTCCGCGGACGAGGCTGCACTTGGGCTCGTACGTCATCCGACGCCTGCTCGCGATGGTCCCGATGCTGCTGTTCATCGCGGTCGTCGGCTGGGTCATCGTCCGCCTGTCGCCGTATGGCCCGCAGGGCCGGTTCGCCTTCTCGCGGATCCCGAATGCCATCATCGACGAGTGGCTCCGGGACCATTGCCTGGACCCCGCCGCGCGGATGGGACCGCAGCTCGAGGCGACCACGAAGGAGTTCCTCGCCTACCTGGGGGTCTGGAACTGTCAGACGCAGGGCCCCTTCACCGAGACGGGCGGGCTCAATCTCCTGCCCCAGGCCCTGGGCGGCGGCACGAACGGGCTGCTCCACCTCGACTTCGGCCTCTCGATCGACTACGACCAGCCGGTCCTCGAGGTCGTCATGGACCGCGTGCCGATCACGCTCCTGCTGATGGTGCCGGCGATCGTGTTCGCGGTGGTCGTGGCGGTCCTGCTCGGGATCTACCAGGCGAGGCGAGCCGGCTCGGGCAAGGACGCGGCGCTCGAGATCCTCGCCTACCTCGCCGTCTCGGCCCCCATCTTCTGGGTCGCCAACATGCTGACGATCGTCTTCGGCTGGCGCCTGGGCTGGCTCCCGGTCCACGGCCTGGTCGACAACCTCCGCTTCCCGCCATTCGGCACGCCGGAGTACTGGGATGCCTTCATGGCCGAGCCGCTCGCCGTGAGCACCGACCTCGTCGCCCACCTCATCATCCCGTGGACGTCGCTCCTGCTCCTGGCCGCCGCGATGGAGAGCCGCTTCGTCCGCAACAGCCTCCTGGAGCAGCTCGACCAACCCTACGTGCGAACGGCCCGCGCGAAGGGGGCGACCGAACGCCGGGTCTTCTATCACCATGCCTTCCGCAACACGGCGACGGTCGTCCTCACGCGGGTCGGGCTGCTCGTCCCGGTCATCTTCACCGGCTCGATCGTCATCGAGCAGGCGTTCGCGATCAACGGGATGGGCCGTCTCATGCTTCAGGCCCTCCTGTCGATGGACGTCTACGTGATCATGTGCCTGATCATCGTCGGCGGGTTGGTGATCCTCGTCGTCAACCTCGTGACCGACGTCCTCTATGGCGTGGTGGACCCGCGGATCCGCCATCCGGGCCGCTACCGCGGGTGACGGGCGTTTGACAGCGACACGACGGAGGCGGATGCTGTGGCATATCGCCCGACGTGACGGCCGCTCGGTCACCGAGCCTCTTCCCGCTCAACCAGCGAACGCCGCCCGGGCACCGACGCGCTCCGACCCCACCACCGGTCGTGGGAGCGCCATAGACGGGACGTCCGCCCATCCCGCGGAGACGTTCCCGAGAGGAAGAACGAACCGATCATGCTTTCGCGTACCGCGACCATGGGTCTGAGCCGACGAGCGACGGCCATGCGCCGCCAGCGTCGCCGGAACCACAACGCCCGCCTCTACTGCGCAACGAACGGCTGCGCCAGCCTCCTGGAGCTCGACTCCAGGACGGGGCTGGCCACCTGCCCGATCTGCGGCTTCCAGCGACGGATCGACTGACCCAGGTCCTCCCCCCGGCCCGGTGCGCCGGCGCACCATCGCCGGTGATCCGCCGAGGACCGGCCAATCCGAATGCCCTTGTCGCCCCGAAGTAGGGGTGAACCGAGCTTCGCCCGATGGACCGACGACCGGCCACGGACGCTCGAGCTACATGACAAGGGAGTCAGACCCGATGCACCGCCGCTTCGGCCGCCTTGCGGCCCTCCTCGGCGCCGGGGCCCTCGCCCTGGCCATCACCGCCCCGGCGCTCGCCGCCGATGCCGCCAAGCTGACCGCCGTCGTCGCGGTCGACTCGACCGACGCCCCGGAGGCCGGCAAGGCCTGGGTCCGCGTCCTCCACGGATCGCCGGATGCCCCGGCGGTCGACGTCTTCGCCAACGACGGTGAGATCCTCTCGAACGTCCCCTTCGGCACGATCTCCGCGTACCTCCCGGTCGACGCCGGGACCTACAACATCAAGGTCTGCGTCGCGAACGACGCCACGACCGACCCGTCCGCCGAGACCTGCGTCATCGACGCCGACCTGCCCTTCGAGGACGGCAAGAAGTACACCGTTGCCGCCACGGATCTCGTCGCCCAGATCAAGCCTCAGATGATCGAGGACGGGGCCACGGCGAACGCCGAGCAGGCCCAGGTCCGCGTGGTCCACTTCTCGGCCGACACGCCCGCGGTCGACGTCCTGACCCAGGACGGCACTCCCATCGGCGTCAACAATCTCGCATATCCGTCCGCGACCGGGTACCTCGCGCTTCCGGCCGGGTCGTATGACCTCAAGGTCTGCGCCACCGGGACCACGGACGTCTGCCCGCTCGATCCGGACACCCTGGCCCTGGAGGCCGGCATGGCCTACAGCGTCTTCGCCATCGGGTCCTTCGCAGCCCTGACTCCCGAGGTCACCCCGCCGCCGACCGACACCGTCGGCGCCACCGAGAGCTCCAACGGGACCGGCATCTTCGCCGCCCTCGCCATCCTCGGCGTCGCCGCCATCGGCTCGATCGTCATGGGCCGCCGCCTCGCCGCCGGCCGCGTCGAGAAGTAGCCCTCCCCCCACCCCAGCGTCCCGAAGCCGGCCCGGTCCCCCGGGCCGGCTTCGTCGTTCCCGGGAACCTCAGTCGACCAGCGGGATGGCCGGACCCGACGAAGCGACCGCGCAGCGGGCACAGCCCCGTGCCCGGGCGCGGAGACGCCAGCCGAGCGTGGCCGCGAGCAGGACGACCGATGCGGCGCCGAGCAGGGGCTGGATCGGTGCGAAGAACTGCAGCGCCCCCGTCGTCCCGAGCAGGATCAGGACGATCTTGTTGCAGATGGGGCAGCCGATGGCCAGGAACGCGACGAGACCACCGAGCGTGAGCCCGGCCTCGCTCCCGCCGCGGTGCGGCTCCGGCGCGGTGCGAGCCCCGGCCGGGACCAGCCAGTCGGCGATGAGCAGGCCGGCCAGGACCGCCGAGGCGACCCAGACGACGTAGGCGAACGGCTCCGCCTCGATCTGGCGGCCGAAGATCGGGTTCGGGATGAGGGCCGCCGGGATCCCCAGGAGCAGCAGCGTCCCGATCGTCCCGACGGCGGCCGTACCCCAGAACCGCGGCGTGAGGGTCCTCAGGAGCGCGGTCATGCGCCGCTCTCCGACCGATCGGCCGCATCGTGGATCGCCGCCAGGCGCTCGAGCTCTGCCTCGACGCCGAGCCGCCGGCGGTGCTGGCCGCTCGTCGGTGCGAGCTGCTCCAGCACCAGGACCAGGCGATCGTGAGCCGCGACGACCTCGCTCAGCTCGCGTCGATCGCGCTCCCGGGCGATCGCCGTGGAACGGGCAGCCCGGGCGAGGATGCGCTCGCGGTGGGCCAGCAGCTCGCGGAGCTCGGCGTCGACCTGGATCCACGACGGCGCGAAGCCCTGCTGGCGGAGCAGGTGGTGGGCCAGCGACCACTCCGCGTCGACGTCCTCGTCCTGGACCGGCAGGCGCCCGCCGCGGAAGGGCAGGTCGTCGAAGTCGCCCGCCTCCATCGCCTCGCGGAGCTGGCGATCGATCAGGCTCTCCCAGGTGGGCGCGATCTCGCGCCGACCGTCGGCGTCGCGTCGGGTGGGGCTCATCGGGCCGATGGTAGCGCGGGCCGCCCCGACGGGCCTCGACCGGCACCGGGCCCGGCCGACCGGCTAGGCTGGAGCCGTGCAGCGGACCACCGACGGCGACCTCGTCGTCAGCGCCACCGACCTCGTCGGCTTCCTGTCCTGCGACCACCTGACGACGCTCGAGCTGGGGGCGCTGGCCGCCCTCTGGCCCAGGCCGCACCGACGGGAGGATCCCGAGGTGCGACTGCTCCAGGAGCGCGGCGAGGCCCATGAGCAGGCCTACCTCGAGCGCCTCCGCGGCGAGGGCCGGAGCGTGGTCGAGATCGCCCGACCGGAGCCCGGCTCGGCCGACGCCTACCGGGCCGCCGAGGCCACGACCCTCGAGGCCATGCGGGCCGGGGTGGGGGCCATCTTCCAGGCCACCCTCTTCGACGGACGATGGCTGGGCTATGCCGACTTCCTCCTCCGGGTGGAGCGGCCGAGCCCCGCCCTTGGTGCCTGGAGCTACGAGGTCGCCGACACGAAGCTCGCGCGCTCGGTCAAGGCGGCCGCCATCCTGCAGGTCTGCAGCTACTCGGCCCGCCTCGGGGAGCTCCAGGGTCTCGTTCCGGCCGCCGCCCACGTCGTCACCGGGGACGGGCGCTCGCATCCGCTCCCGCTCCACGACTTCGACGCCTACTTCCGGATGGTCCGGCGGCGCTTCGAGTCGGTCGTCTTCGGCGACGGCGCCGGCGAGCCCCGCGACCCGGCCACGGCCGGGACCTACCCCGACCCCGTCGACCACTGCCGGGTGTGCGCCTGGTTCCCGGTCTGCATCGACCGGCGGAGGTCGGACGACCACCTGTCCCTCGTGGCCGGGATGACCCGTGCCCAGACCGGCGCGCTCGTGGCCGCCGGGATCCCGACCCTCGCGGGCCTCGGCCGCCTCGATCGCACCCGCGAGGTGCCCGAGCTCGACGTCCGGACGCTCGAGCGGCTCCGCGAGCAGGCCCGCCTCCAGCTCGAGGGTCGGGAGGCCGGACGGACCGAGCTGGATCCGCTGTGGGAGCGGATCCCGCCGCGGGCAGAGGAGCCCGGCCGCGGGCTGGCCGCGCTGCCGGCCGCGTCGCCCCTCGACCTCTTCTTCGACATCGAGGCGGACCCGTGGCTCGACGACGGCGGCCGCGAGTACCTCCTGGGACTCCTCTCGATCGAGGGCGGGTCACCCCGCTACCGGCCCCTCTGGGCGCACGCCGCCGGGGAGGAGCGGGCCGCCTTCGAGGCGCTCATCGACGACATCATCGACCGCCTCGACCGGGACCCCGCGATGCACGTCTACCACTACGGCGGCTACGAGTCCGGCGCCATCAAGCGCCTGATGCAGCGCCACACGACGCGGGAGGACGAGGTCGACCGGCTGCTCCGCGGCGGCGTCCTCGTGGATCTCTACGGGGTCGTCCGCCAGGGCATCCGGGCCTCGGTCGAGTCGTACTCGCTCAAGCAGGTCGAGCACCTCTTCGGCTTCGACCGCGAGGGCCGCGTGACGCGGGCCGGCTTCAGCGTCGTGGAGTACGAGGACTGGCTGCATGACGGCGAGCAGCGCCATCTCGACGACCTGGCCGCCTACAACCGCGACGATTGCATGGCGACCCTCGGGCTGCGCGACTGGCTGGAGGCTCGCCGGAGCGAGGCCATCGCCGACGGCTGGGACCTACCTCGGCCCCCGCTCCGCGACGGGGCGCCGACCGAGGCCCAGGAAGCCCGCGATCGCGAGACGCTGGCCCGGGTGGAGGCGCTCCGGGCCGGGGTGCCCGAGGACCCGGCCGAGCGGACGTCGGAGCAGGCCGCCCACTGGCTCCTCGCCGCCCTCCTCGACTACCACCGGCGCGAGGCCAAGCCCGAGTGGTGGCGGTGGTTCGACCTCCGAGACCGGTCGAGCGCGGACGACCTGGTCGAGGCCTCGGACGCGATCGGCGACCTGGCCTTCGTGGGCGACGTGGGCCTGGACAAGCGGAGCGTGCTCCAGCGGTTCGCCTTCCCGCCCCAGGACCACCGGTTCCGGCCCGGCGACCGGGCCGCCGATCCGCGGACCGGCTCCGACACGACGATCGCCCAGATCGACGACGCGGCTGGCTGGCTCGTGCTGCGGCGCGGACCGGCGGTGGTCGGCGACCATCCGAACGCGCTCATCCCGGCGAGCCCCATCCCCACCGACGCCCAGCGGGGGGCGCTGCTGCGGCTGGCCGACGACGTCATCGCGCGAGGGATCGACGCGACCGGGCCCTGGCGAGCGGCACGGGACCTGCTCCTGCGACGCGCCCCGCGGGTCGGCAGCGAGCCCCTCGAGGTCTCCGGCGAGACCGGCGTGGAGGCCGCCCGCCGGCTGATCCGCGCGCTCGACCACTCCGTCCTGGCCATCCAGGGTCCGCCCGGGACGGGCAAGACCTACGCCGGGGCCCGGATGGTCCTGGAGGCGCTGGCCTCGGGACGAGGACCGGTCGCGATCACGAGCCAGTCGCACCGGGCGATCGTGAACTTCCTCGAGAAGCTCCACGAGGCCGCCGAGGAGGCCGGGACGACCGTGCGGGTCCTTCAGAAGGCGGACGAGGACGACGGCGCGCACCACCTGGCGGGCGTCGAGGTGACGTCCGATAACGCGACGGTGGCGGCGCGGCTCGCCGAGGAGACCGTCGACGTGGTGGCGGGCACGTCGTGGCTGCTGGCCAGGCCGGAGCTGACGGGAAGGTTCGGGTGCCTCGTGGTGGACGAGGCCGGCCAGCTCGCCCTGGCGACGGTGCTGGCGATGGCCGGGGCGACCGACTCGATCGTCCTGCTGGGCGACCCGAACCAGCTCGCCCAGGTCACCCAGGGCCTGCACCCGGAGGGCGCGGGAGCATCGGCGCTCGGCCACGTCCTTGGCGAGGCGACGACGCTCCCCGCCGACCAGGGCCTCTTCCTGGACACGACCCGGCGGCTCCACCCGGCGGTGAACGCCTTCACCTCGCCGACCTTCTACGACGGCCGGCTCGACACCCACCCGACGACGGCGGTCCAGCGCGTCGTGGCTCCGGGCGGGCTCGACGGGGTCGGGCTGCGCTGGAGGCCGGTGGACCACCGGCGCAACGCCCAGCGGTCCGGCGAGGAGGCGGACGCGGTCGCCCGCATCGTGGTGGCGCTCATCGGCGAGACCTGGGTGGACGCCAGCGGGACGGAGCGCCGGATCACCCTCGACGACCTGCTCGTGGTCGCGCCGTACAACGCCCAGGTCGCCCTGGTCCAGCAGGCGATCGAGGCGCGGCTGGGACCGGTGACGCCGGGACGCGTCGGCACCGTCGACAAGTTCCAGGGACGAGAGGGGGCCGTCGCCATCTACACGATGGCCGCCTCCTCGGCCGAGGACGCCCCCCGCGGCATGGACTTCCTCTACGACGCGCACCGCCTCAACGTCGCGACCTCGAGGGCCCGGGCCATGGCGATCGTCGTCGCGAGCCCGACGCTCCTGGAAGTGCGGGCCAGGACGCCGGGGCAGATGCGGCTCGCCAACACGCTCGTCAGGTTCGTGGAGCTGGCGGGCGAGCAGGAGCCGGGGCGCTCGCTCCAGCGCGTCGGCTAGAGGACGCGGCGGAGCAGCAGCAGGCTCGCCAGGACGAGGACGGCCGCCCCCGCGGCGACGACGACGGGCGGCAGCCCGGCCACCACCTGGGCGGCATCGTTGACGAGACCCGACGCCATCGAGAGGACGTTGCCGCCGGCGTCGATGGATCCGGAGCCGCCGCCGGTCACGCCGCCGACGACCTCGGAGCCTGTTCCCACACCGTGCCCGTACTCGACCATGGCCGGCATCGTACACCCGAACCACCGCGGACCGGACAACGGCTCCGACCCGTATCATCGGCTGCCGTGACCCACCTACCGACCGACCCGGCCGCCATCGAGCGCCTCCGACGCCGATCGACGGCAACGCTCGTGGCCGGGGTCGCCCTGGGCAGCACCGGGCACATCGCCGCGGTCACCGTCGCGACGATCGCCGCCGAGGAGCTCGCCGGATCGTCCGCCTGGGCCGGCGTCCCGGGGGCGGCCGTCGTCCTCGGGGCCGCCGGGGGTGCGCTCCTCCTCTCGGCGATCATGGTCCGCGCCGGGCGGCGGACCGGCCTGGCGACCGGCTACGCCCTGGGCGTCCTGGGGGCCGTGCTCGCCGTGCTCGCGCTGGTCGTCCGGTCGTTCCCCCTCCTCCTGGTCGGCACCTTCCTGATCGGCATCGCCAACAGCTCGAACCAGTTGTCGCGGTACGCGGCCGCCGACCTCGTGCCGGCCAGGCGCCGCGCGTCTGCCCTGGGGACCGTCGTCTGGGCAGCGACGATCGGCGCGGTCATCGGGCCGAACCTCATCGGGGTGGCCGGATCGATCGCCGAGAACCTCGGCCTGCCCAGCCTGGCCGGGGCCTACCTCCTGCCGGCCGGCTTCGTGGCCCTCGCGGCCATCCTGACCTTCACCTTCCTGCGGCCCGACCCGTACCTCCTGGCCGACCCGTCCGCTCGGCACCTCGAGACCGATGGGGCCGGGCACCCGGTCCGGAGTCTGCTCCGACGCCCGTCCGTGGCGATCGCACTCGTCGCGCTCATCGTCAACCAGGCGGTGATGGTCCTGGTCATGACGATGACGCCGCTCCACATGACCTCCCACGGGCATGGACTCGCGGCGGTCGGGCTCGTCATCAGCGGCCACACCTTCGGGATGTTCGCGCTCTCCCCCATCTCCGGGCGGCTCGCGGACCGGTTCGGTCCACCCCCGATCGTCGCCGCCGGGCTGGTCGTGTCGGGGATCGCTGCCGGGCTGTCCGCGCTCGCGCCGCCGGACGGCGGCCTGCTCCTGGGGTTCGCGCTCTTCCTGCTCGGGTTCGGCTGGAACCTCGGCTACGTCGCCGGAAGCTCGATCCTGACGGGTGGCCTGGCGGTCCGCGAGCGAACCCGCCTCCAGGGCGCGGCCGACGCGCTGATCTGGAGCTCATCGGCGATCGCCAGCCTGGCCTCCGGTGTCATCGTGGCCGCTGCCAGCTTCACCGCGCTCGGCCTGCTGGGAGCCGCGCTCATCGTCGGGCCCGCCTGGCTCGTGGTGAGCCGACGGAACCGGCTCCACGCGGTCAGCCGGGCCTGAGCTCCTGCCCCGCCCAGGCGGCGAGGGCCTGCCCGCAGGCGGCGACCTCGTCGAGTGGGACGTGCTCGTCGGCACTGTGGGCGACCCGGACGTCGCCCGGCCCGAACATGACGGTCGGCGTCATGCCCTGGTGGACGAGGAGCCGCATGTCGGCACCGTACGGCGCCCCGACCCGGGCCGGCACACGACCCGTCACATCGTGGATCGCGGCGGCCAGGCCGCTCGCCAGCGGTCCGTCCGGGTCGACTCGGGCCGACCCGAATCGCCCGCCCACGATCTCGACCGTGGCCGGGTGATCGCGCAGGAAGGGGTCGGCCGCGCAGGCCGACTCGATGCAGGCGCGCAGCTCCGCGCCGGCCTCCTCGGGCGTCTGACCCAGGCGGACCCCGTAGCGGCCCTCGACGACCACCCGGTCGAGGACGGTCGAGGCCCAGTCGCCGCCGGCGAGCTTGCCGACGATGGTCGCGTACGGCAGTCCGAGATCGGTCATCAGCGGGTCCGTCTCGGCGGCGTTGCGGGCCACCTCGTCGGCCTCGAGCGCCCGGACGAGGGTGAACACACCGTCGAGCGCCGAGACGCCCTCGCGACGGACCGAGGCGTGGGCCGCCCGCCCGGGCACCCCCAGCCGGAACGTCAGCGCGCCGGCATGGGCGACGATGAGCTCGAGGCGGGTCGGCTCGGTGATGACGGCGGCCTCGGCGACCGAGCCGTCCTCCCGGGCGAGTGCCCGGATCGCGGCCAGCATCCCGGCGCCGCCGTCCTCCTCGGCCGGGACCAGGGCGACGACGAGCTCCCCGTCGAGGCGGTCCAGGTTGCCAGCGTCCGCCAGCGTCCGGACCGCCGCCAGGATCGACACGACCCCGCCCTTCATGTCGCAGGCGCCACGGCCGTAGAGTCGACCGTCTCGAACCTCTCCGGCCCACGGGTCGACGGTCCAGGCCCCCTCGTCGCCGATGGGGACGACGTCGAGGTGGCCGGCCAGCAGCACCCGGCGGCCGCCCGGTCGGCCCAGTCGGCCGATCGCCAGCGGCAGCGTCACCCGGGGCATCTCGGTGCCCGGGAAGTCGGGGTCGGCCTCGATGCGCGCCGGATCGATGTCGAGCCGCTCGACGACGGCCCCGGCATCCGCCAGCAGCCCGGCCGCCAGGTCCGTCACGGCGGTCTCGTCGCCGGTCACCGAGGGCGTCCGGACGAGCGCCCGGAGGTCGGCCTCGATGCGGGCCGGATCGATCGGGTCAGCCACGGAGGATCGGTCGCGTCATGCAGGTCGGTCCGCCCGAGCCGTTGACCCCGACCTCACCGGCCGGATAGGCGTGGATCTCGCAGCCGGCGGCGGCCAGGGCGGCCGCCGTGACCGGATTGCCGTCGGCCACGACGACGACGCCGGGCCGGACCGCCAGGACATTGCAGCCGAGGGTCGGGAGCTCCTCGTCGGGGACAGCGATCGTCCGGATGCCGAGGTCGCCGAGAAGCTGCCACAGGCCGACCGGCAGGAGGGGCAGGTAGACGACGGCCAGGTCGTCGGCGACGGGGCTGATGACCGAGAGGAGGTGGATCAGCTCGGCCGGCCCGCGCCAGTACGGCACGTCGAAGACCCGGACGTCGCCGCCGACGATCGCCTCCAGCTGCCGTGCCCCCTCGGCGCTCGTGCGAAGCGTCCGTCCGATGCAGAGGAGGTCGGGCCTGAGCCAGAAGGTGTCGCCGCCCTCGATCGTGCCGGGGGCCTCGATGCGTCCGAGGGTCGGGATGCCCCGGGCCGCCATCCAGGCCTCGATCGTCGCGGGTTCCGGGCGCCGGTTCGGCTTGCCGGGTCGCAGCGGGATGGCCCCGCCGTCGGCGACCAGGAGCGGGTCGAAGGTGTAGGTCAGATCGGGGCTGCCGCACTCGACCCCGAGCTCGTGCACCTGGACGCCCAGCCGGACGAGGATGTCGACGAAGGCGTCGTGCTCCCGGCAGGCCGCCTCCAGGTCCACCGGGTGCAGGAAGCCATGGGCCGGGTCGTCGAACGCCCGCCCGAACGGCTCGCCGGGCCGCTTCACGAGGACCTCGCGCAGCGGGGCGGTCATGCTCTGGGCGCCGAACGTCCGGGTCACGGCTCGATGGTCTCCTGGCGAGGCGATCGGGACCGAGTGTAGTCGCGTCGGGGTCCCGCGGCGGGCCCCCGAGGGGCCTCGGGGAGGGCCGGCGGCGGCATCAGTCGAGCGGCGGCGCCCCGAACCGGGAGGCGTCCAGCTCCGGTGGGATCGCCTGGTCCTGCCCGAGCATCAGGTCCACCACCAGGCGGGCCGAGCCGGGACCGGTCGAGATGCCCCAGGGCCCGTGACCGGCGCAGACGAACAGGCCCTCGGCACCCGGGACGGCCCCCAGGAGCGGTCGACCATCGACCGAGACCGGCCGGGCGCACGCCCGCGTCTCGCGGATGGGCGCGGCGATGAGCCCCGGGACGAAGCGGAGGCAGCGCTCCAGCAGCCGCTCCGTCCAGTCGGCCGGCACCGGCTCGGCCGGCAGGAAGGTGGACCCCACGACCGAGACGCCGCCGGCCGTCACGACACTCGAGGTGGGCGCGGCATGGGCCGTCTCGTCCTCGATCAGGCCGGGCGGACCCACGACCTCGTCCATCTCCGCCTCCTCGATGACGTGGCGGGGCGGGTCCTCGAGAAGCGTCTCGACGACGACCCCCCAGCGAGGGACGATCGGACGCCAGGCGCCCGACGGATCGACGAGGCCGGGCGTCCACGGGCCCGCCGCGACCAGCACGGCGTCGGCCGGCTCCAGCCGCCCATCCACCTCGACGCCCACGACGCGGCTGCCGTCGAGGACCGGGCGGACCGGATGTCCCACCCGGATCCGGACACCGCGCCGCTCGGCCCAGGTCGCGAAGGCGTACGTGGGCGCGGACGGGACGACCGGGAAGCCGACGTCGAGCCTGCACGCCGCCACGTCCGGGGCCAGGGCCGGGTCCGCGGCCTCCAGGGCGGGCCCCGCGAGCACCTCCGGGCGCATGACCGGGGCGGTCGCAGCGAGGTCGCCGGCGAGCCGACCCACGAGGTCGTGGTCCTGGGAGACCAGCAGGAGACCGGTCGGGCGGTCGGGGAGACGGAAGCCGGCCTCGGGGACCGCCTCGGCGAGGGCGCGGTACGCGGCGACCGTCCCGTCGTAGAGCGGCCAGAGGGCCGGGTCGAAGGGCAGCTGCACCACGCCGCTGTTGCGGCCCGAGGCACCGGCGCCCAGGGCCTCGCCCTCGTGAAGGGTGACCTCGACGCCGGCCTCGGCCAGGAACGTCGCGGCGGCCGTGCCGACGATCCCGCCGCCGATCACGGCGACCCTCGACAGGTTCACGGCCGGCTGGCGTGCACGAATGGCCGCCTGGTGACCCATCCCGGCAGAGCTCGGATCAGAGGCAGTCGGTGCTCCGCGAGAGCTCCTCGCCCCGCTCGTTGACGATGACGACGGTCACCGCCGTCGCCTCGTTGTTCTCGAGGATGTCGAGGATGTTCGAGCACATGAAGAGCCTGGCGCCACCGGCGCTGAAGTTGTTGTCGATGGTCACCGTGATGACATCGCCCTCGATCGCGCTGTCGAGCATCGACGTCCCGAAGGTGGCCTGGATCGACGCGACGACCTTGTCGTAGTCGGGTCCTCCCCCACCCCCCGAATCCCCGCACGCCGAGACGAGGACCGCCAGCGAAACGGCGACGGCAGCCAGCAGGCTCCTGGCGCCACGGCGCGGCTTGACGATCCGGACTCGATGCATCGGGCGGCTCCTCCTCCTGCCCCGGAGCCGACAGCGTGCCGGCGGGACGTGGGCGGATTGTAGGCCGATACCCCGGCTGACGGAAGCGGCGGCGAGCGGCCGGTCCCTCAGGTCAGCGCCCGGCCAGTGGCCCCGGCGACCGCGAGCGCCTCGAGCTCGCCGAGCAGCCGGTCGATCTCCTCGCGCGTGTTGTAGTGGACCAGGCCGATCCGCAGGACGCCGCCGGCGGGGGCCAGGCCGAGTCGCTCGATCAAGCCGGTGGCGTAGAAGTCGCCGTCCCAGGTGGCGATCCCGCGTCGCCCCAGGGTCTCGGCCGCTCGGCGCGGATGGACGCCGTCGATCGTGACGGCGGCCGTCGGCGTCCGCTCACCGAAGCGGCCCGGGTCGGTGATGCCGAACAGCCGGACGCCCGGGATCCGGGCGAGCCCGTCGGCGAGGTGGTCGAACAGCTCGCGCTCGTCGGCCGCGATCGCCGTCATGGCGGCGACCAGCTCCGCGCGACGTCCCGCGTGACCGGCAGCGAGCGCCGCATCGACGTCCCCGTACGACCGGCCGACCCAGGCGAGGTAGTCGACCGCGGCGGCCGTCCCGGCGAGCGCCTCGAAATCGCCGGTCCCGGTCTCGAGCTTGTCGTCGGCGGGCCGGACCTTGTACGCCGGGAGCCGGTCGTAGACCTCCTCGCGGACGTACAGGGCACCGGCATGTGGCCCGAAGAACTTGTAGGCGGAGCAGACGAGGAAGTCGGTCCCCAGCCCCGCGACGTCGATCGGGCCGTGCGGCGCGTAGTGGACCGCGTCGACGTAGGTCAGCGCCCCGACGGCGTGGGCGCGCTCGACGATCGAGGCGACCGGGTTCACGGTGCCCAGGGCGTTCGACGCGTAGCCCACCGCGACGATCCGGGTCCGCGGGCCGATGACGTCCTGGAGCGACGCGGGGTCGAGGGTGCCGTCCTCGGCCCGGATGTCGATCCGTCGCACCGTCAGCCCCCGATCGGCGGCCATGAGCATCCACGGGTCCACGTTCGCCTGGTGGTCCAGGACCGTCACCACGACCTCGTCGCCGGGCTCGAGCATGGCCCCGATCGAGCGGCTGGCGTGGAACGTCAGGGTCGTCATGTTGGCGCCGAAGTGGATCTCGCGGGGGTCGCCGGCTCCCAGAAGGTCGGCCATCGCCGCGCGGGCGCCATCGACGATGGCGTCGCTGCGCTCGCTCGTCATGAAGGCACCGCCGTGGTTCGCATTCGCCTCGCGGTAGTAGCCCGACACGGCCGCGATGACGGCGTCGGGGACCTGCGTCCCGCCGGGTCCGTCGAAGAGGGCGACGGGCCGGCCGTCCTGCTCGATGGCGAGGGACGGGAACCTGGCGCGGATGGCGCTGGGATCGAGGCGGGGCATCGTCGTCTCCGGGGCTTCGGCGGGTCCGCTTGGGAGCGGCACGCGATGGCTGCCGGTCCGCCGTCCATCATGCCCGAGCCGCCGGGCCGCGGTCGGCGCACGGCGCGGCGGGAGGACGACCGCCCCCGGCGGGGCTCGTCAGCCGGGACTAGGGCCGCGGAGCGAGGTCGCGAAGTCGACGACGCGATCCTCGGCCGCCGCCCGGACCGGCGAGTCGGCGGCGAGGAGGTCGTGGCCGCCATCGAGCTCCAGGAGCTCGGGGCGATGCGGGAGGCGGGCCAGGAGCCGCTGCGTCCGCTCGGGTCGGCTCACGGCGTCCGACCGCCCCTGCACGGCGAGGACCGGGCGGTCGACCCGCGGGGCGGCCCGGTCGGCGGCCCGGGACGCCCGGAAGAGCTGTTCGAGGGTCGAGATCGGCACCCGGAGCCCCAGCAGCCCGCGACGCACGTCCGGGTCGTCCAGGTCGATGCCCGGCATGAAGCCCTCCATCCCCGCGCGGACGTCGGGGGCGTCGAGGTCGAGCCGCGACATCGGTCGGACACCGGTCGGGAGGAAGGGTCGGATGACCGGGCCCAGCAACCACAGCAGGCGGTTCACCGGCCAGGAGAACGGTGCGATGAGCACGAGGCCGTCCGGCCCGACCGATCGCTCGGTGGCGAGGGCGAGGGTCGCGCCCATGGAGAAGCCGACGACCAGGAGGGGCCGATGACCCTCGCGCTGCAGGCCGTGACCCGCCGCCTCGATCGCCCCGATCCAGTCCTCGAGCCGACGATCCGGCAGCCCGGCGATCTCGGCCCCGAAGCCGGGCAGGAGCGGGACCTCGACGGTCCAGCCGGCCGCGGCCAGCCGGTCGGCCAGCAGGCGGAGCTCGGCCGGGGTGCCGCCATACCCGTGGACGAGGAGGGCGGCCGGCCCGACCCGCGTCGTCGGACCATCGGCGGACGCGTCGCCTGCGGGATCGAGACAGAAGGGCTCGTGCTCCGGCCCGGCGAACAGCTCGAGGCCGGGAGGGAGCATCGGCGTGGGGTCGGGGACCAGGCGCGCATGGAGGGCGTCGAAGACCAGCAGGAACGCGCCCTGGGCCACGATCCCCCAGCCGTTGCCGGCGAGGAACGGGTCGCCGGCGGCGATGGGCCCGGCCAGCACGAACCCGCCGACGATGTAGGCGACGTCGAGACCGGCGTTGACCCAGAGCAGGCGGCGGATCCGCCGGGCCTCGCGACGGGTCGCGACGAGGTCGCCCGCATGAAGCCGTCGCCCGCGTGCCGCTCCTCGCCGTCCCACCAGGCCGATGGCACCGTCGATGGCCCCCCAGACGACCGCCTGGAGCCCGACGCCCCGCCAGAAGGGATCGCCAAGCAGTAGCAGCGCGGCCCCCACCAGGACGCTGAGGGCCGCCCACAGGACCAGGCGACGGCCCAGGAGATCGGCGAACTCCCAGGTCATGCCGCGGCGGCGCTCGTGGTTCGACGGGACATGCACCCCATCGTGCGCCACCGGCGCAGCCGCTGCAACGGATGGCGGGAGTCGCGGGGCCACCGGCGGCCGTCGTGGGCCCCGGCCGGCCCCCCGGGGCACGCCAGGTGGTTGCGGTCTCAACGACCCGCCCCACGGCATCCCCCGGCCGCGCTACCATGGCGGCCCGAGCCCCGCCGACCGAGGTCGAGCCCGATGACCCGCAGCCCAGCGACGACCGCCGAGCCTCCCCCCGACCGCGTCGGGTTGCGGGCGCGCGACCCTCGCCTGGCCGCCTGGCGGGCCCTCCTGCAGGCCCACGCGATGCTCCTGCGCCGACTCGACGAGGAGCTCCGCGCCGAGAACGACCTCTCGCTCGCCGAGTACGAGACCCTGCTCCACCTCGCCGAGTCGCCCGACCGGCAGCTCCGGATGAACACGCTCGCCGACCAGGTGCTGCTGAGCCGCAGCGGCGTCACCAGGCTCGTCGACCGGCTGGAGTCGGCCGGCCTCGTCCGCCGCCAGCAGTGCGCCACCGACCACCGGGGCTCCTGGGCGGTCCTGACCACGCCCGGCCTGGAGCGCCTGCGGGCCGCCTCGAGGACCCACCTCCGAGGCATCGACGAGCACTTCATGTCGGTCGTCGCTCCCGACGACCTGCTGGCGATCGGGCGATCCATGGGCGCGGTCGCGGATCGGGTCGCCTCGGGTCCGGGGCAGGACGTGGAGCCGCCGGGGCCGGACCAGCCCGACACCTCGGGACGCTCGTAGCCGCCCGGATGGGCGGCACGCAGGGCACGCTCCGGGTCGGCACGAGCGGGTTCTCGTACGCCGGCTGGGCGCCGCGCTTCTACCCGACGGGGTTGGCGGCCGCCCGCCGCCTGGAGGTGTACGCGGAGCGGCTGGACGCGGTCGAGCTGAACAGCACGTTCTATCGGCGCCCGACAGAGCGCCAGCTGGCCATCTGGGCCGAGGCCACGCCGCCGTCCTTCAGGTTCGCGGTCAAGGCCCAGCGCGGCGCAACCTGGCGGGCCTTCCGGTCGGAGGACCCGGCGGCAAGCCTCCGGTGGCTGTGCGAACCGCTGCCGGGGCTCGGGGGCCGTCTCGGCACCGTCCTGCTGCGGGTCCCCGACGACCTTGCACGGGACGATGCCCGCCTCGACGCGGTCCTGGAGGCCTGGCCGGCGGGGATCCCGCTCGTGGTCGAGGCGCGGGATCCGAGCTGGCACGTGGACGAGACCTTCGCCCGGCTCCGGGCGGTCGGGGCCGTCCTCTGCGCGACCGACCTCGACGGGTCACCGGCTCCCGACCTGCGGGTGACCGGGCCGTTGGTGTATCTCCGCCTCCGGCGCGTGTCGTACGACGCGGACGACGTCGAGACCTGGGCGGCGCGACTCACCCCCTTCCTGGCGGACGGCCTGGACGTCTATGTCTTCCTCCGCCATGACGATGACGGCGCCTCCGCGCTGACGGCCGAGGCGCTGGCCCAGGCGACGGCCGCGAGCGTGGACCGCGAGGCCCGCCTCTCGACGGGAGGCTAGGTCCGGGTCCCCTCGGCGGGGCCGAACACCACGAGGACGACGAGATCCTCCTCGATCGCCTCGAAGCGGTGCGGCACGCCGGCAGCCACGAAGGCGCTCGTGCCGGGATCGACCGGCCGCACCTCGTCCGCCACCCGGAGCACCGCACGGCCCCGGATGACGTGGTAGAGCTCGTCCTCGCCGTGCGGCTCCTGGGGGTCGACGCCGCCGGCCGGGAGGACGTACAGGCCCGCGCTCAGATCGGCGACGCGGAGGAACTCGAGGTAGGGTCCGCCGGACGCGGACCGGCG
>DATHYZ010000295.1:0-9738 GCA_035458865.1 Candidatus Limnocylindrales bacterium | reverse complement strand
CCCCCGTGGTCGACATCGTTCGCGAGATCGCCGGGCTCGTGGACGGGATGACGATGTCCGCGAAGAAGGACGGGATGGCCAACATCGGCGGCTGGCTGGCGATGAACGACGACGCGCTGGCCGAGCGGTGCCGGATGCTCGAGATCCTGACCGAGGGCTTCCCGACCTACGGCGGCCTCGCCGGCCGAGACCTCGAGGCGATCGCGCAGGGGCTCCGCGAGGTCGTCGACGAGGACTACCTGCGCTACCGCATCCGCTCGACGGCCTATCTCGGCGAGGCGCTGGACGCGTCGGGCGTGCCGGTGGTCAAGCCGTTCGGTGGCCATGCCGTCTACCTCGACGCCCGGGCGCTGCTGGCGCACGTCCCGCCACTCGAGTACCCCGGCCAGGCCCTCGCGGTCGCCCTCTACGTCGAGGGCGGCATCCGGGGCTGCGAGATCGGCACGGTCATGTTCGGCCGTCACCCTGACGGGACGGAGACGCCGGCGGCGATGGACCTCGTCCGGCTGGCCATCCCCCGCCGGACCTACACCCAGAGCCACGTCGACTACGTCATCGAGGTCGTCCGCTGGGTGGCCGACCGGGCCACCGACCTCCGCGGCTACCGGATCGTCGACGAGTCGCCCGCGCTCCGCCACTTCACGGCCCGCTTCGAGCCGCTCACCCCGACGAGCTGATGCCGCCGACGGCCGACGAGGTCATCGCCGCGCTCGCGCTCCGGCCGCACCCCGAGGGCGGCTGGTACGCGGAGACCTGGCGCGACCCCGCCCCGGATGGCGTCCGTCCGGCCAGCTCGGCGATCTACTACCTGCTCCGGGAGGGCGAGCGGTCGCAATGGCACCGCGTGGACGCGACCGAGGTCTGGCACCACTACGCCGGAGACCCGCTCGAGCTTCGCGTCGAGGACGAGGACGGCACGGTCCAGGCGATCACGCTGGGGTCGGACCTGGCGGCCGGTGAGCGCCCCCAGGCGGTCGTCCCGGCCGGGGCCTGGCAGGCCGCGCGCCCGCTCGGCGCATGGACGCTCGTCGGCTGCACGGTCGCCCCGGCGTTCGGTCTCGAGGGCTTCGAGCTGGCCCCGGAGGGCTGGGAGCCCGGCTGAGCCGCAGCCGTCGCGCGTCGGCGATCAGCCGCTGGCGTACTTCCAGTACATGGAGCCCGTGTAGCAGTGGCCGAGGGCCCTGCAGGCGCCACCGGTGAGGTCCCAGCTGCGGCCCGACACGTACGGCCCCCGATCCACCACGGGGACGGTGAGCGTCCGGCCGTTGGCGGGATTGCGGAAGGTGATCTTGGTGCCGCAGGGCAGCGTCCGGTGGGCGACGCCGATGAGCGTCGTTGTCATCGCGTACCCGCAGGCGGTCCGACGGCCGTAGAAGCCGGGCCCGTACCAGGAGAGGTTCCGGTCCAGCCGCCAGACGTTCTTGGCGATGGATCCGGCCTGCGGCTCCGGCTGGTCGATCGCAGGGCGCGTGGGAACGGCGCTCTGGGGAGCTGGCTCGCGGAGCACCTGATCGGGCTCCACGGCCGACTCCGAGCGCAGCGCGGGGTCATCGGTTGAGGACACCATCCCGGGCACGGAGGAGGCGTCCAGCGTCACCGGCTGGAACGACTCGAGCGCGCCGGCCTGGGCGCCGCCTGGGGTGCGGGACCCGGCCGGACCGGGGACGGCGACCATCGCGAGCGCGGTGGTAAGCACCACGCTGGCGACCAAACGGTCGCGTCTCACAGCCGGCGCATGATACATGGCATCCCCGGATGTGTCCTGTGCGCGCACCGGCGCGGACGTGCATCCTCCCAGCCACATGACGGATGCCGGCCGCTCCAGGCGGATCCTCCTCGCCGGCCCGGTCGACCTTGGCCTGACGATCGGGCCGCTGCGTCGTGGCGCCGGTGACCCGATGACACGGGTCGGCCGCGCGACGGCCTGGAGGGCGACCCGGACGCCCGCCGGACCGGCGACGGAGCGGATCGAGCTCGTGCCCGGCGGGGCGCTCGTGACGGCCTGGGGCCTGGGCGCCGAGTGGCTCCTGGAGGCGGCTCCCGACCTGCTCGGGGCGGACGACGATCCTGGCGCGTTCCGCCCGGCCCAGCCGCTCCTCCGGCGGCTCGCCGCCCGCCACGCCGGCCTCCGGATCGGGCGCAGCCGAGCGGTCGTGGAGGCACTCGTGCCGGCGATCCTGGAGCAGAAGGTGACCGGCGAGCAGGCGCGACGGGGCCTCCGCGGGCTCGTGCGCGCCCACGGGGAGCCGGCTCCGGGCCCGGTCCCGCCCGACGGCCGATCCCTGTGGCTGCCGCCCCTACCGGAGGCGTTGGCACGCCTCCCCTACCACGCCTACCACCCCTTCGGGATCGAGCGGCGGCGGGCCGAGGCCATCCGCCGGGTCGCGGCCGACGCCGGCCGGCTCGAGGACCTCGTCGGGTCACCGCTGCCGGAGGCGCAGGTCCGGCTTCGGGCCTACCCGGGGATCGGGCCGTGGACCGCGGCCGAGGTCGCCCAGCGGGCGCTCGGCGACCCCGACGCCGTCAGCGTCGGCGACTTCCATCTCCCGGACCTCGTGGCCTGGGCCCTGGCGGGCGAGCCACGCGGCACCGACGAGCGGATGCTGGAGCTGCTCGAGCCGTACCACGGTCAGCGCGGGCGGGTCGTCCGTCTCCTGGAGGCGAGTGGGATCCGGGCCCCGGCCTACGGCCCGCGCCTGGCGCCCCGCCGGATCGAGCGCGACTGAGTCAGCCCTCGCGCATCCCCCACGGCGACCCATAGGCCGTGAGGAGCTCGAGGAACGGCACCGGGTCGAAGGCCTCCGGCCCGAGGACCCCGGCACCCGACCAGATCCCGTCGGCGATCAGCTCGAGGGCGACGACCGGGTTGATGGCCGTCTGCCAGACCACGGCCTGGGCGCCGTACTCGCGCATCGTCCACTCGTTGTCGACGACGTGATAGAGGTAGACCTCCCGGGGCGTGCCGTCCTTGCCGGTGCCGGTGACCCAGGTGCCGGCGCAGGTCTTGCCGGTCATCCGGTCGCCCAGCGTCGCCGGGTCGGGCAGGCAGGCCGCCACGACGTCCCGCGGCGAGACCTCGACGCCGCCGACGCGGACCTTCTCGGTCCGGTCGAGACCGAGCTTGTGGAGGACCTTGAGGACCTCGATGAACTCGTTGCCGAGGCCGTACTTGAAGGTCACTCGCTTCGCCTTGACCCAGCGCGGGATGAGGAGGACCTCCTCGTGCTCGACGTTGACGCACTCGACCGGCCCGATGCCCTCGGGGAACTCGAACGTCTCGGGCTCGCTGAACGGCGGCGTCGTGTACCAGCCGCGGTCCGCCTCCCAGATGACCGGCGGGTTGAGGCATTCCTCGATCGTCGTCCAGATCGAGAAGGACGGGGCGAAGTCGTAGCCCTGCACCTCGAGGTTCGCGCCGTCGCGGACGCCGACCTCGTCGATCTCACCGAACAGGTGGTCCTGGGCGTACCGCGCGAAGATGTCCGACAGGCCTGGCTCGACCCCGATGCCCACGAGGGCCAGCCGGTCGGCCATCTCCCAATCGCGGGCCCGGGCGAACTGCTCGTCGCCGAGCTTGAGGCCCGACTCCTCGTAGGGTCGCTCGGGATGGGCCTGCGACAGCGACATCGCCATGTCGAGGTAGTGGGCGCCCGCCCGGAACGCGCCGTCGAAGATCGGCATCACGAACCGCGGGTCCACGGCATTGAGGACGTGGGTGATCCGGTGCTCCCGGCAGAGCGCCTCCACGGCGCCGGCGTCCGAGGCGTCGATCCGGGCGGCGGAGACGCGCGGGTCGTCGGCCGCGGCGACCGCCCGCTCGGCGCGCGACGCGTCGTAGTCCGCGACGACCATGTGCTCGAAGAACGACCGCCGCGCGGCGATCGGGACGACGGCGCTCCCGACGCCGCCCGCTCCGATGACCAGGATCCGCATGATCTCGCTGCTCCCTAGGGTTTCGTGGCCGGTGGACCGCCAGTGTCGCGCGGACGGACCGACCGCGGGCGGCGGTGTGCGGGCCGTGGGACGGCGGCGCGACGCCCGCCGCCACGATCCAGAAGGGCCTGTTCGGCATTTGCCGGCTTCCCTCCCGATGGGGCATGGTGGCAACCTGCCCGATCGGGCAGAGGAGCGAGATGGCGAGCGGCCTGATCGTCGAAGCCGACCCGGTGGAACGCACGCCGACGGCCCCCAGGACGCCGCCCGCCGGCGGCCCGAGCGTCCCCGAGCCGACCGTCGGCGAGCTGGCGGAGCCGCGCCGGGCCGAGCGATGAGCAGATCCGGACCGGGCCTCATCCCCGTCGTCCCACCGGATGAGCACGCCTCGGAGTCCGTGTCGGGGGCCGATCCGGTCGAGCTCATGGCGAGCGTGGAGCGGGCACGCCTCTCGGCGCGCGGACAGGATCCGGGCCGGCCGGTCGGTCGGGCGACGCTGGCCCCAGGACCGGTCGGCCAGGAGCGGCTCGCGGGGCTCACGGCGCTCTCGGACCTCGGCGCCGCCATGACGACGACCACGGACCTCGGCGAGTACCTCGACCTGGCCCTGCGGGCCGTCGTCACCCACCTCCCGTGCGACCGCGCCCTCATCCTCCTGGCCGACGAGGAGCGGGGCGTGCTCGCAGGCGGGCGGAGCGTCGGCGAGACGCAGCAGACGGCCGCGGTCATCGCGCGGCTCGAGCTCCCGCTCGACGACCCCCACTCGGAGCTCGTCGCGCTCTACCGGGCCGACGGACCGGTGGTCCTTCCCGAGGTCGACCAGGGCCGGTCCGATGACGACCTCCAGCCGGCCGGCGGGCTCGGCGTCACCGCCCTCCTGGGGACGCCGCTCGTGAACGCCGGGCGGACCGTCGGGATCCTGGCCATCGACGGCGGACCCGCCGGGCGGAGGCCGGAGCCCGGCGACGGGCCGCTGCTCTTCACGATCGGCACCCTGATCGCCGCGGCGGTCGAGAACGCACGCCGCTACGACGCCCTCGCGGCGCACGACCGGGAGCTCCAGGACCACGTCCGCCACCGGACCGAGCAGCTCGCGAGCGCGCTGGAGGACGCCCAGGCCGCCCACGCCACGGCCGAGTCCGCGAGCGCCGCCCGGCGGGCGATGCTGACCGATGTCGGCCACGAGCTGCGGGCCCCGCTGACGATGGTGGTCGGTCTCCTGGGGCGCATCCGGCGACGGCTCGCGGAGACCGTCCTCCCGGCCGTCTCCGGCGCCGATCCGGAGGTCGGCCAGGCCATGCGCGGGATCGACGCGGACCTCGGGGTCGTCTCGGCCGAGAGCGAGCGCCTGGCGGCGACGATCGACGGGATGCTCGACCTCCAGGCGGACGGGCCCGGGTGGGCCGTGGGCCCGCTCTCGATCCGGGAGGTCGTCGAGCGGGCGACGACGGCGACCGCCGTCATGTTCGAGACGACGGGTCTGATCCTGACGATCGAGCTCGAGCCGGACCTGCCGCCGGTCGAGGGCGACCGCGATCGGCTCATCCTGGTGCTGGTCAGCTTGATCGCCAACGCCGTGAGGTCCACCCCCGAGGGCGGCGTCTCGGTCGCGGCCGACCGGGTCGAGGGTGCCGTCCGGGTGGCCGTCGTCGACTCGGGCGTCGGCATCGAGCCGGCTCGTCACGACGCTGTCTGGGAGTCCCGCCAACGAGGTGATGACGCGCCGGTCGACCTGCCGTGGGGGACCGACCTGGCCCTGCCGACCTGCCGCCGCATCGTCGAGCGCCACGGCGGTCGGCTGTGGCTGGAGAGCGAGGTCGGCCGTGGGTCGGCCTTCATCTTCACGCTGCCGCTCGAGCCGATCGCGCCGGAGGCTCCCTCGGACGCGAGCGAGACCGGCGGCCCGGGCGCGACGGACCAGGGTGGTTCCGACGGTCCGGGCTGACTCCCGCGAAGGGCTGCCCGCCGCTCGCCGAGCAGGCAAGCGCAAAGGAGCCGGGCTGGAGCCGTGAGGCTGGTCATGGCCGGCCTCTGCGGGTACCCTCCACCCATGGAAGGGCCCCACGAGCTCGATCGCCTTCGCGCGGCCGCGGCCGCGGACCCCGAGACCTTCTGGGGATCGGTCGCCGACGAGTTCGTCCCGTGGTTCCGGCCGCCCGATCGGATCTTCGTCCACGAGCCCCCGACCTTCCGCTGGTTCGAGGGGGGCCTCACCAACATGGCCTGGTCGGCCCTCGACCACCAGGTCGCCCAGGGGCGCGGCGACCAGATCGCGCTCATCGCGGCCGACGAGCGGGGCGGTCGCCGATCGCTGACGTACGCGGAGCTGCTCCACGAGGTCCAGCGGATCGCGGCCGCGCTGCGGGGGCTGGGCGTCGAGCGCGGCGACCGGGTGACCATCTACATGCCCACGACCGCCGAGGCGATCGCGACGATGCTGGCGGTCGTCCGCATCGGGGCGATCCATTCGGTCGTCTTCGCGGGGTTCGGCGCCGGCGCCCTGGGGGATCGCATCCGCGCCTGCGGGTCGAAGGTCGTCATCGCCTCCGACCTCACCTACCGACGCGGGAAGGACGTCCACCTCGAGGACATCGTGGACGCCGCCCTGCGCGACGATCCGGGCGCGGTCGAGCACATCGTGGTCCACCGTCGCGGGGCTCCGCCGACGGATGCGGAGGCCGGGCCTCCGAAGATCGACTGGGAGGATTTCCTGGCCGGCGCGGCCGGGCAGCCGGATCACCACGAGGTGCTCGAGGCGAACGAGCCGGCCTACATCCTCGCCACGTCGGGGACGACCGCGAAGCCGAAGCTGGCGGTCCACCGCCACGGCGGCAACCAGGTCCAGATCGCCGCCATGGGTCGCTGGTTGATGGGGCTGCGCCCCGGCGAGGTGTGGTGGTCCATGTCGGACATCGGCTGGATCGTCGGCCACAGCTACATCGTGTACGCGCCGCTCATGGCCGGCTGCACCACGATCGCCTACGAGGGCTCTCTCGACCACCCGGGGCCGGACGCGACCTGGGCGCTGATCGAGGAGCTCGGCGTCCAGGGCCTGTTCACCTCGCCGACCGGCGTCCGGCTGCTCATGCGCAGCGGGGTCGAGCCGGCCCGGGCTCACGACCTCTCGAGCCTGGAGCGCGTCGTCTGCGCCGGCGAGGTCCTCAACGCCCCTGCCTGGCGCTGGCTCCAGGAGGACGTGTTCGAGAACCGGGTCCCGGTCATCGACCACATGTGGCAGACCGAGACCGGCGGTCCCATCTTCGGCAACCCCTACGGCCTGGGGCTGCTGCCGATCAAGCCCGGCTCTGCGGGCCTGCCGATGCCCGGCACCGAGCCGGCTGTCGTGACACCGGAGGGCGAGGAGCTGCCGCCCGGCCAGAAGGGGATCATGGTCCTGCGCCGACCGTTCCCCGGGCTGATCGCCACGCTGTGGGGCGAGCCGGAACGCTACGCCGCCGACTACTGGTCGCGGATCCCTGGCTCGTACTACGTGGGCGACGCCGCCCACATGGACGAGGACGGCTACGTCTGGTTCGCCGGTCGGGCCGACGAGATCATCAAGATCGCCGCCCACCGGCTCGGGACCATCGAGGTGGAGACGAGCTTCCTCCATCACTCGGCCGTGGCCGAGGCCGGGGCGACCGGACGACCGGACGAGCTGCGGGGCGAGGTGATCGCCGTCTTCATCGTCCTCAAGCACGGATGGGAGCCGTCCGACACGCTCCGCGACGAGCTGCTGGCGACCCTGCGCTCCGAGCTCGGGCCGGTGGCCGTGGTGGGCGAGCTGACGTTCGTCGACATGCTGCCCAAGACCCGCAGCGGCAAGATCATGCGGCGGGTCCTCAAGGCCGTCGTCACCGGAGCCGACCCTGGCGACATCACGACGATCGAGGACGAAGGCTCCGTGGAAGAGGCGCGCGAGGCGCTCGAGGCGCTGCGCGCCGCGATGCTCTGAGGCGCCGGCCCCGATGACCGGCCGGCCCGGCGCCGTCTACTTCGACCTCTACGGGACGCTCCTCGACCTGGGGCCGCTCGACGACGCCTGCGAGGCGCTCGTGCCCGGGCGGGGCGCGGCGTTCGCGCGGACCTGGCGGATGGAGCAGCTCCGGCTGACCTGGCTCCGAACGATCATGGGCGCGTGGGTCGACTTCGCGGCGGTCACCGAGGCCGCGCTGGCGGCGACGGCGGCGACGTTCGCGGTCGACCCGACCGTGGCCACCGCGACTCTCGGCGAGGCGTTCCGGCGCCTCCCGGCTCGCCCGGAGGCGCCCGGCGTCCTTTCCGAGCTGCGCGAGGCGGGATGCCGCCTGGGGGTGCTCTCGAACGGCAGCCGGGCGATGCTCACCGGGTCGCTCGACGAGACCGGGCTGGCCGCCCTGGTCGACGACGTGCTGTCCGTGGACGTGGTCCGCCGCTACAAGCCCGACCCCGCCGTGTACGACCTGGCGGTCCGGGCCAGCGGCCTGCCGCCCGACGATATCGGCTTCGTCACCGCCAACGACTGGGACGCCGCGGGCGCGGCGGCCTTCGGCCTGCAGGTCGTCTGGCTACGACCGCCCGGGGCGGTCGCGCTGCCGGCGGTCGGGGCTCCGGTCACGCGCGTCGCCTCGTGGGACGACCTTGTCGCAGCCTTCGGGATCGCGTAGGGCCGTCGCCGGGGGCCGCTCCTCCCAGCGCGCCGACGCCTAGGACGCGACCTCCCGCTCGCGGGCCTCGTGGCTGGCGAAGACCGCCAGCCGGGTCCCCGGGCGGGTCCAGTCGAGCGGCCCGAGACCCGCCTTCTCGCAGACGGCGGCCAGGGTCGTCTCGCGATCCCAGCCGCGCTCACGGGCCACCTGGGGCAGGAGCACCGCCCGGCGGCGCCCGCGCTCGACGACGATCCCGTCGCGCTCCGACCGGAAGTCGGCCGGGCCCTCGATCGGCATCGGCGGGCCGACGACGGTCACCTCGATGGTGATCCGATCGAGCTCCCATGCAGCGACCGGCGGGAAGCGGTGGTCGGCAACGGGCACCGCGGCGGCGGCGTCGATCACGTTCCGCCAGAGCGGTCGGTCGGGGTCCATCCGCCCCAGGCATCCCCGGAGATGGCCTGCCTCGGTGAGGGTCACGAAGGCGCCGGCGGGCTCGCGAAGCGAACGCGGCAGTCCTGCGGGCTCGATCTCGGGCGCCTCGCCGGGCCTGACGGCGGCCTGGACGGCCGCCCGGGCCAGCCAGAGCAGGAGGGCGTCGTCCTCGTCGGTGAACGACGGCAGGTCCAAGACAGGTCCCGTCCCGATCGACATCGACCCGACCGTAGGTCCACCCGGAGCGCCACCGCCAGAGCCGTTCGGCCGGTCGGCACGAGACCGTCCGGTGCCCGGGGCCGACCCGGCGTACCATCGGGTCGAGCGCTGTCGGCGATGCCGCAATCCTGGAGGTCCCCGTGCCCTGGCCCCGTCCCGCCAAGATCGCCTTCATCGGCTCCCACGGGATCCGCAAGACCTCGGCGGTGCTGGCGTTCGCAGCGGCCGTCCAGCGGGCCGGATGCTCGGTCGAGCTTGGCCGCGAGGTGGTCCGGGACAACCCGCTGGGGATCAACGAGGGCGCCACCGGCGAGGCGCAGCTCTGGGTCCTGGTGTCCCAGGTCCGGCAGGAGCTCGAGCTGGCCCGCAAGGCCGACGTCCTGGTGACCGATCGCGGCGTCATGGACAACTACGCGTATTACCTGCGGGCCTGCGGCGGACGGGATGCCTTCGGCGCCGAGGGGCTGGTCCGGGGCTGGTCGGCCACGTACGACCTGGTCGTCCGGCTGTTGCCCGACATCGA
>DATHYZ010000294.1:0-4817 GCA_035458865.1 Candidatus Limnocylindrales bacterium | reverse complement strand
CGCGGGCCAGCGCAGCCGCGTCGTAGCGGCTCTGGTTGGTCAGCACAGCGATCGCGATCCGCTCCTCCGGAAGCCAGCGGACGGCGTTGCGGATGCCCACGAAGGAACCCGTGTGGCCCCAGACGATGCGACCGTCGTAGTCGACCGCCTGGACGCCGAGACCGTAGGGGATGCGGGGGTGGAACCGCGACGTCCGCTGGACGTCGGCGACCGCCTCCTCGACCAGGTCCTCCGAGATGACGTCACCGCCGTAGAGAGCTGCCGTCCACCTGGCCGCGTCGGTCGCGCTGCCGGCGAGCGCCCCCGCGGCGCCGGCGGCGGTGACGACCGAGGTGAAGGGGCTGAGCGGGTCATTGGGCCAGATGGCCCTGGCGCTCGAGGATGCCCCCTGGCCGCTCACCCGGTGCGCCCTGGCGAGCGGCGACCGAGGCGCCTCGACGCCCTGCACGAAGGTCGTGTCCAGGCCGAGCGGGTCCAGCAGCCGCTCGCGGACGAGCTGGGGCCAGGGGATCCCCGTCAGCCGCTCGGCGAGCACGCCGAGGTAGACGTAGCCGGTGTTGGAGTACCGCCAGAAGGTGTCCGGGGGGACCCGGTCCTTGACCCCGTAGGCGAGGCTGTCCTCGACCGTCCAGGTCTTCCGGGTGTCCGCGTTGAGCGCCGGTTCGATGCCGGTCACCCGGAAGAAGTCGGGCAGGCCGCTCGTGTGGTCCAGGAGGTGCCGGACGGTCATCTTCGGATGGAGCCCGGCCTCGGGGAGGAGCGGTGCCACGAGCTGATCGAGATGGAGACGGCCATCGTCGACCAGCTGGAGGATGAGGGCGGCGGTGAAGGTCTTCGTAACGGAGGCGAACGGGAAGGCCGTCCGCTCGGTCGCGGCGACCTCGTGATAGGCGTCGGCGATCCCCGCGGTGCGGCTCCAGACCCGTCCGCCCGGCCACAGGACGGCCACGCTGACGGCCGGGCTCCCGGTGCGCGTCCGCCAGCCGACGACCGCATTCTCCAGGGCGGCGCTGGTCACGGTCACCGCCGGAGGCGTGGGACGCGGGGTCGGACGAGGCGCGAGTGGGGCCGGGGTCGGGGACGCGGGGGGTGTGGGGACCGCCGTGGGGGTGGCGGCCGGGGTCGGGCTCGAGGACGGTGACGGGTCCGGCTCGGCGGACGGCGGCGTCAGGCTGGCCCGGGCCTCGGCCCCGGAGTCCAGGGCCGGGAAGCCGGCCGCCCCGGCAAGCACGATGGCGCCGGACGCGACGACGAGCAGCAGGCCGAAGAGCACGAGACGACGCACCGGCCGAAGTGTAGCCGCCAGGCCGGGTACCCTCTGCGGATGGACCATCACCGGCATCCGGCGGCTTCGGCCGCGACTCGCCCAGGGAACCGTCGCCCATGACCGCAGCGAGGCCGCTCGGGGCCGCCGAGTTGATCCGGAGCATCGGCCTGCTGGCCGACGGGCCGGCCCCCTGGGGCCGACCGATCGCAGCGCAGGGTCCCGGTGTGTACGTCGTCGAGATGCCCTCGCCGCCGGACAGCGCGCCCCTGGAGCTCGCGACGGTCGGCAAGTGGCTGGAACGAGCCACCGACCTGCGCCTCGACGGCCGCCGGCCGACGTCACGCGAGCTCCGCGACCGGCTGGCATCGTTCTGGCTCCCCGGCCAGCCCGTCCTGTTCGTCGGCTCGTCCGCGGGCTCCGTCGGCGGCCGTGTCCTGGCGCTCGAGCGCACGATCCCCGGGGCCCGCCGACCCTTCGCCGCGGGCGTCTGGCTCAACCTGCTCCAGGGGCTCGACCGCTGCCGCATCTGGTGGGCCTCCACCGACGCGCCGGACGAGTACGAGGACGCGCTGCTCGACGCGTTCGCCGGGACGCTGTCACCCGGCGCTGCGGCGGCGACCCCGCAGCCGGATCTGGTCATGCCCTGGGGGGTGCTCCGGCGCCCGACCGGGGAGCGGCGCGCCCACGGCCTCACCGGGATGCTGGTGCCGGAGGGCGCCGAACAGGACGCCGCCACCCCGACGCCACCCCCGGCGACCCGGACGACACGCCAGCGGCCGACGCCGGGCCGGTCGAGCCGGGCGCGCCCGGACCGCAGCACGCCGACCGGATCGATGGCGCAGGGCGGCCAGGGGCCTGCCTCGGTCGCTCCGGACGCGATCCCGGGGGTCGACCACATCTCGGGCGAAGGCCTCGAGCGGCTCGAGCGCGAGCTCGTCGAGCTCAGGACGGTTCGGCGACCCGCCGTCGTCGAGCGCGTCGCGACGGCCCGCGAGCACGGCGACCTCAAGGAGAACGCCGAGTACCACGCGGCCCGGGAGGAGCTGGGGTTCGTGGACGGCCGGATCAAGGCGCTCGAGGAGCGGATCCGGCGCGCCGTCGTCGTGGACGGCCGAGGCGGCGACGTGGCCGCGATCGGCAGCGACCTGGTCGTCGAGATCGACGGGGAGCGCCTGAGCATCCGCCTCGTGGGCTCCGCGGAGGCCGACGCCGGCTCCGGGAGGATCTCGGTCGCCTCGCCGGTCGGCCGGGCGCTGATCGGCGCCAGGGCCGGCAACGAGGTCGTCGTCGCCACGCCCGGCGGCGAGATCCGCTATCGCGTCATCGAGGTGGGCTGAGCGCCCACGCCGTCCCTCAGGCGCCGGCTGCCTCCGCCCCGACGAGGTGGTGCTCGACGGCCCAGAGCGCCGCCTGGGTCCGGCTCTGGAGACCGAGCTTGCCGAGGATGTTGCTGACGTAGGTCCGGGCCGTCCGCTCGGTGAGCCCCAGCTGGTAGGCGATCTCCTTGTTGGCCAGCCCCCGTCCGACGAGGGCGAGGACCTCGCGCTCGCGCTCGGTCAGCGGCTCGACCGGCTCGTCGCGGTCCCGCCGCTCGCGCATCCGCCGGGCCAGGAGCCGGGCGACGGCCGGGTCCAGGTGGACCTCGCCGGCATGGGCGGCCCGCACGGCCGCGGCGACCTCCTCGGCGGAGGCATCCTTGAGGACGTACCCGGCGGCACCCGCCTCGAGGGCGGCCGTCACCTTCGCCTCCTCGACGAACGAGGTCATCGTGACGATCTCGATCTCGGGCAGCTCGGCCTTGATCCGGCCGATGGCCGTCACGCCGTCCATCGTCGGCATCAGCAGGTCCATGAGCACCACGTCGGGGTGCAGTCGGCGGGCCATCGCCACGCCCTCGCTGCCATCGGCCGCCTCACCGACCACCTCGAAGTCATCCTGCAGGTCGAAGAACACGCGCAGCCCCGTCCGCACGACCGAGTGGTCGTCGACGAGGAGGATCCGGATGCCGCTCGGGGTGCCTGGATCGGCGTCCGCCAGCTCGGCGATGGTCGGATCGTCGGTGGCCGACGGGTTCGGTCGCTGGGTTCCGCTCATGGCTCGGACGCTCCTGTGCCGTTGGCGGTGCCTCGGGGAGGCCCTTCCATCGTCCGCCCCGGGTGACCGTGTGGCGGCAGTCTGGGCCGTCCGCCCGTCCTCCGGAACGGCCGCGCGACCGCCCGGCGGCGCGACGGTGGTCCCGCCGCGCCCTACGTCATCCGTCCGACACGACCGGGCTGGAGGCTGCCGGAGCATCGGCGCTCGACCCGACCGGCAGCCCGAGGTGGATGGTGGTGCCTTGTCCCGGCGTGGAGTCCACGACCAGCGATCCCCCGAGCCGCTCCGCCCGGGCGCGCATCCCGGCCAGGCCCAGGTGGCCGGCCGGGACCCGCGTCGGGTCGAACCCGACGCCGTCGTCCTGCAAGGTCATCCGGAGGTGCTCGCCGTCCTGCACCACCACGATCCGTACCCGGCTCGCGCCGGCGTGCTTGACCACGTTGTGGAGGCCCTCCTGCGCGATGCGGTAGACGGCCTCCTCGACGGCGATGGGCGCCCGCTCGCCGTCGAGGCCACCGACCTCGAGGTCGACCGACAGGCCGACCCGTCCCTCGACCGCGGCGCAGTGGGTCCGGAGGGCATGGGCGAGGCCGTCCTGCTCGAGGCTCCCGGGCCGCAGCTCGAAGACGAGCGAGCGCATCTCGGCCAGCGCGTCCCGCTGCAGGTCGCGCAGGATGCCCAGCTGCTCGGCCGCCCGGGGCGGATCGCGCTCGAGGAGGATCTCCAGGCTCCGGGTGACCAGCGTCATCGAGAAGAGCGCCTGGGTGACGGAGTCGTGCAGCTCGCGGGCCAGGTGCGCCCGCTCCTCGCCCGCGGCGACCTCGGCGGCCTTGCGCCGCAGGTCGCGCTCCAGGCGATCGCGCTCGCGCAGGTCGCGGACCGACCCGTGCGCTCCCTCGAGCCGACCGGGCTGCCCGGTCCCCACGACGTGGATCTCCACCGGCACCGTCGTTCCGTCGGCGGCGAGGATCCCGGAGCGGATCTCCTGGACCTCGTCTGGCTCCGCCACCAGCCGCTCCCAGGCGCCGTGAGCGCCCTGTCGGATGACCGGGTCGAGCAGATCGGTGTAGTGCCGGCCGCGGAGCGACCCCGGGTCGAGCCCCGCGATGTCACGGATGCGCTCCGAGACGAAGGTGAAACGCCCGTCGGCGTCGACGGCGAAGACGACGTCCGGCGACGCGGAGACCAGGTACCGGTAGCGGGCCTCTGATTCGCCCAGCTCGTGGAGCAGGCGCTGCCGCTCGGTGATGTCGCGGGCCGACCCGTGGATCCCGGCGAAGACGCCGTCGCGGCTGTCGCCAGAAGCCCGGATCTCGAACGGCACGAGGCGTCCGTCCCGGCTGACGAGCTCGAGCCGCTCACTGATCTCGACCGACGGGTCACCTCGGACCGAGCCCCAGGCGGCACCGGCGCGATCCATGGAGCCCTCGTGCACGATCGTCCCGAAGTGGCGACC
>DATHYZ010000293.1:0-4353 GCA_035458865.1 Candidatus Limnocylindrales bacterium | reverse complement strand
CTCCAGGAGGCGTGGTCCGAGCTCAAGAAGGTCACCTGGCCGACGACTGAGCAGGTCCGAACGCTGACCATCCTCGTCTTCCTGATCAGCCTGGCCGTCGGCGTGTACATCACCGTGCTCGACCTCGCTTTCACCCAGGCGGTCGCCCTCCTCGAGGAGGTCGTGGGGTGACCACCGAGACCATGTCCGAGAAGCGCGAGAAGCGCTGGTACGTGATCCACACCTACTCGGGCTACGAGAACAAGGTCAAGACCAACCTGGAGCATCGGATCGAGTCCATGGGCATGGAGGACCGCATCTTCCAGGTCCTGGTGCCCATGGAGGACGAGATCGAGATCCGCCAGGGTCAGCGACACACCGTCCAGAAGAAGGTCTATCCGGGCTACGTCCTCGTGGAGATGATCCTCGACCCCGATAGCTGGTACGTCGTCCGCAACACCCCGGGCGTCACCAGCTTCGTCGGCGGCGGCAACATGCCGGGGACCCGCAGCGAGCCGATCCCGCTCGACGAGAGCGAGGTCAAGCAGATCCTGCGGCACATGGGGGTCGAGACGCCCAAGTACCGGGTGGCCTTCCAGAAGGGCCAGAGCGTCCGGGTCACCGACGGGCCGTTCGCCGAGTTCATCGGCACGGTCGAGGAGGTCAACCCGGAGCGCAACAAGGTCAAGGTCCTGGTGAGCATCTTCGGCCGGGAGACCCCGGTCGAGCTCGACTTCCTCCAGGTCGAGAAGCTCTAGCACCGAACCCAACAGAGAAGGGACCCCGCGCCCGTGGCGAAGAAGATCCGCATCGTCCTCACGCTCCAGCTCCCCGCCGGCAAGGCGACGCCCGCGCCGCCCGTCGGCACCGCCCTCGGCCCTCACGGCATCAACATCGTCGAGTTCACGAAGGCGTACAACGAGAAGACCGCCGACAAGGTCGGGCAGATCATCCCCGCCCAGATCACGATCTTCGAGGATCGCTCGTTCACCTTCATCCTCAAGACCCCGCCGGCGGCGGACCTGCTCCGCAAGGCAGCCGGCCTCGACAAAGGCGCGTCGACCGCGAAGCGGACGATCGTCGGCCGGGTGAGCCGGGACCAGGTCCGCGAGATCGCCCAGATCAAGATGCCGGACCTCAACGCCAACGACATCGAGGCCGCCATGCGACAGGTCGAGGGAACGGCCCGGAGCATGGGTATCGAGGTCGTCGGCTAGACGACCCGGCGCCGGCGCCGTTCGCCGGAGCGACCACCCCGCGACAAGGGGGAGGCCCGAGGGGCCGACAGGAGTACGACATGAGCAAGCACGGGAAGCGCTATCGCGCCGCCGCCGAGCTGATCGACCGGGAGCGGGTCTACGCCCCCGTCGAGGCCGTCGATCTGGTCAAGCAGACGTCCACCGTGGGCTTCGACCCGAGCATCGAGGCACACCTCCGCCTCGGCGTCGACCCCCGCCACGCTGATCAGATGGTCCGCGGGACGGTCGTCCTGCCCCACGGCACCGGCAAGATCGTCCGCGTCGCCGTCTTCGCCCAGGGCGACAAGGCCCAGGAGGCCCTGCGGGCCGGCGCCGACGAGGTCGGCAGCGATGATCTGGTGAAGAAGATCGAGGCGGGCTGGCTCGAGTTCGACGTCGCCTTGGCGACGCCGGACCTCATGGGCCAGGTCGGCCGGCTGGGCAAGATCCTCGGCCGCCGCGGCCTGATGCCGAACCCCAAGGCCGGCACGATCACCTTCGACCTGGAGCGCGCCATCGGCGAGGTCAAGGCGGGCCGGGTCGAGTTCAAGGTCGACAAGGCGGGCATCGTCCACGTCCCGGTCGGCAAGGCCAGCTTCGAGGCCGAGGCGCTGGTGACGAACCTCGCCACCCTCGTCGATGCGGTCAACCGCGCCCGCCCGACCGGAGCCAAGGGCCAGTACCTCAAGGGCCTGTCCATCTCCAGCACCATGGGCCCGGGCATCCGGGTCGAGGTGCCCGCGCTCCTCGCCGCCGCCGCGGCTTGATCGACTCGCGATGGCGGCCGGCGGGCGCGCCATCCGGAAACTGAAGACGACGGACCGCCGCAGACAGCCTGCGCCCGCGGACCGAGGATCGGCCGGCATCGTCCGGCTCTCGTCGGTCGGGGCTTGATCCGCCGGATCGGATCGGACGTTCGGGACCTTCCCGGCGCCGGGGACGACGGCGAGCACGCCGAGGCAGGACCAGCGCTCCCCTTGGTGGGGAACCGCGCCCCTGCGAGCCACGGAAGTCGTCGCAGGGGCGTTCCGGTCCCCCGGGACCGACGCCCTCCGCCGCGCGCCGGATGCGCGCCGAACGAAGGAGGACGTCCATGCCGACGGAGGCCAAGCAACGGACGGTCGAGGAGCTCCGCGGGTACCTCTCGCAGAGCCGGACCATGATCGTCTCGGAGTACCGCGGCCTCAGCGTCAAGGAGATCGCCGACATCCGGATCGCCCTGCGCAAGCAGGACGTGACGTACCGGGTGGTCAAGAACCGGCTCATGCGCATCGCGGCCGAGGGCTCGGTGGGGGAGGCCCTGTCGCCCCTTCTCGAGGGCCCGACCGCGATCGCCTTCGGCACCGATGAGACCGCGACCGCCAAGGCCTTCCTCGACGCCGTCAAGCCGTTCAAGGTGGTGAAGGTCACCGGTGCCGTCCTCGGCGACCGGGCGATCGACGCCGGCGGGGTCCAGCGGCTCGCCGAGCTCCCATCCCGGGAGGTCGTGCTCGCCCAGGTCGCCGGCACGGTCACCGCACCGCTCTCGACGATGGCGGGCCTGCTGGCCGCGCCGCTCCGCGACATCGCCGGGCTCGTCTCGGCGCTCCATGACCAGAAGGCATCCGCCGCCTAGGCGACCGCCAAGGCAGCCATCCCGCCGCTCCCCGGTGATCGCGGGGCGGATCCAAGGAGGAACACCAGCACCATGGCCAAGTTGACCACCGACCAGCTCCTCGAGGCGTTCGAGAACATGACCGTCCTCGAGCTCGCCGATTTCAAGACGGCGTTCGAAGAGAAGTTCGGCGTCACCGCTGCCGCGCCCGTGGCCGTCGCCGCCGGCGCCGTGGCTGCCGCCGCGCCGGCCGCCGACGCAGCTGCTGAGGAGCAGTCCGAGTTCTCCGCCGTCCTCACCGAGGTCGGCCCCAACAAGATCCCGGTCATCAAGGTCGTCCGCGAGCTGACCGGCCTCGGCCTCAAGGAGGCCAAGGACCTGGTCGACGGGGCGCCCAAGCCGGTCAAGGAGGGCGTCGCCAAGGACGAGGCCGAGAAGATCAAGGCCGCGCTCGAGGAGCAGGGCGCCAAGGTCGAGATCAAGTAGGGCGGACCGCCGGCGCCCGACGCGCCCTCACATGCCCATCCCGCCCCCGGGCCATTTGACAGATGGCACGGGGGCGGTATCCTTTCTTGTTCTGTGAGCGCGGCCCTTTCCCCCTACCTCCGTCAAGGAGCGGTTCATGCTGCCTGTTGCTGAGTCGTCGTCGACCCCTGCCGGTCGCGGGGCATCCCGCAAGCGCTATGCGCGGATCCCCGAGGTCCTTCCCATCCCGAACCTGATCGAGCTCCAGCGTGAGTCGTTCCAGTGGTTCGTCGAGAAGGGACTGCGGGAGCTGTTCGACGAGATCAGCCCGATCAAGGACTTCACGGGCAAGGTCATGGAGCTCCAGTTCGCCGTCCCGGAGCGAACGGGTGAGCGACCTGCCCTCGTCTCGCTCGACCTCGACGAGCAGATCGCCTGGTACGGCTACGGCTTCGGTGATCCGAAGTACTCCGAGGAGGAGTGCCGGACGAAGGACATGACCTTCAGCAAGCCGCTCTACGTCCACGTCGAGCTCCTCATCAAGGAGACCGGCGAGATCCAGCGGCAGCGGGTCTACATGGGCGACTACCCCTGGATGACGGACCTCGGGACCTTCGTCATCAACGGCGCGGAGCGGGTCGTCGTCAGTCAGCTCGTCCGCTCGCCGGGCGTCTACTACTCGCCGGACCAGGACCTCTACAACCAGACCGGGCGCGAGCTGTTCACCGCCAAGGTGATCCCCAACCGGGGTGCCTGGCTCGAGTTCGAGACCACCAAGACCGACCAGCTCTACGTCAAGGTCGACCGCAAGCGGAAGATCCCGGCCACGACCCTGCTTCGAGCCGTCGGCTACGAGCAGAACGACGAGATCGCGGCCCTCTTCGCGCGGGTCGACACCGACCCCGAGCATCCCTACATCGCCCAGACGCTCGAGAAGGACGTCACCCACACCTCCGCCGACGCCCTGATCGAGGTCTACAAGAAGCTCCGGCCCGGCGACCCGCCGACGGGCGACAACGCCCGTCAGCTCGTCGAGAGCCTGTTCTTCAACTTCCGGCGCTACGACCTCGGGCGGGT
>DATHYZ010000292.1:0-2598 GCA_035458865.1 Candidatus Limnocylindrales bacterium | reverse complement strand
GGTCGCGGCCACGATCGCGCCCCCTTCCGACCCGAGCAGGCTGGCCACGTGCGGCACCCGGGGCGTCTCCTCAGGATGCAGCCGGTTCCAGCGATCGACGATCAGGGCATCGCGGCGGAGCTGCTGGAACGACGGGACGCTGTAGACCTCGGCCGCGATCCCGAACCGGTCGGCCAGCAGCTCCTGGGCCGCCAGGACCTGCTGCATGATCGAGCCGGAGCCCAGCAGCCGAGCGCGGGCCGAGGGCTGCTCGAGATCCGGCGCAGCCCTGAACCGGTAGATCCCGCGGGCGATCGCCTCGTCGAGGTCCGGGACGTCCGGGCGAGGCGCCTGCTCGTGGTTCTCGTTGTAGAGGGTGACGTAGTAGGAGACGTCCTCGCCGCGCTCGAACATCGCCACGATCCCGGTCCGCACGATCGAGGCCAGCTCGAAGGCGAAGGCAGGGTCGTAGGCCCGGATGCTCGGGACGACCGACGCCAGCAGATGGCTGTGGCCGTCGTCGTGCTGGAGGCCCTCACCGGCCAGCGTCGTCCGCCCTGCGGTGCCGCCCATCATGAACCCCCGACCGCGGATGTCGCCGAAGGCCCAGGCCTGATCGCCGGTGCGCTGGAAGCCGAACATCGAGTAGAAGATGTAGAAGGGGATCATCGCCAGGCCGTGGGTCGAGTACGAGGTGCCGGCGGCCTGCAGGCTGGCCATCGAGCCAGCCTCGGTGATGCCCTCCTCGAGGACCTGGCCATCGCGGGCCTCGCGGTACTTGAGGACGAGCTCGGCATCGACGGGCTCGTAGCGCTGGCCCTGGGCCGCGTAGATCCCGACCTCGTTGAAGAGCGGGTCCATCCCGAAGGTCCGGGCCTCGTCGGGGATGATCGGCACGATCCGGGGTCCCAGCTGCGGGTCGCGGATGAGGTTCCGGAGCAGCCGTCCGAATGCCATCGTCGTGCTGACCGCCGTCGGGCTGCCGGCGGCGAACTCCTCGTCGACCTTGGGGGACGGCGGGGGCAGCGGCTCGGCGCGGACGACCCGCCGGGGCAGCGGGCCGCCCAGCGCCGCCCGTCGCTCGCGCAGGTAGCCGACCTCCTCGGACTCGGGTCCGGGATGGTAGTAGGGCGCTTCCTTGAGCCGCTCGTCGGGGATGGGCAGCTCCAGGCGGTCGCGGAAGACGCGGAGCTCCTGCTCGGACAGCTTCTTGGCCTGGTGGGTGACGTTGCGGGCCTCGACGCCGGGTCCGAGGGTCCAGCCCTTGACGGTCTTCGCCAGGATGACCGTCGGAGCCCCCACGAACCCGGTGGCCGCCTCGTACGCGGCGTAGACCTTGCGGTAGTCGTGCCCGCCGCGACGGAGCCGGGTCAGGTCGTCATCCGAGAGGTGCTCGACGATCCGGCGCAGCCTCGGGTCCGGGCCGAAGAACCGCTCGCGGATGTAGGCCCCACCGGCGACCGAGAACTTCTGGAACTCGCCGTCGACGGTCTCGTTCATCCGGTCGACCAGGACACCGTCGACGTCGCGGGCCAGGAGCTCATCCCACTCCCGGCCCCAGACGACCTTGATGACGTTCCAGCCGGCGCCGCGGAACAGCCCCTCGAGCTCCTGGATGATCTTGCCGTTGCCGCGGACCGGGCCGTCGAGCCGCTGGAGGTTGCAGTTGACGACGAAGGTCAGGTTGTCGAGGCCCTCCCGAGCGGCCAGGGCGAGCCCGGCGATCGACTCCGGCTCGTCCATCTCGCCGTCGCCCAGGAACGCCCAGACCCGCTGCTGGCTGGTGTCCCGGAGACCTCGGTTCTCGAGGTAGCGGTTGAAGCGAGCCTGGTAGATCGCCGCCATCGGCCCCAGGCCCATCGAGACCGTGGGGAACTCCCAGAAGTCGGGCATCAGGCGCGGGTGGGGGTAGGAGCTGAGCCCCTGGCCGGGCACGGTCTCACGCCGGAAGTGGTCGAGCTGGTCCTCGGTGAAGCGGCCCTCGAGGAAGGCCCGGGCGTACATGCCGGGAGCCGCGTGGCCCTGGTAGAAGATCTGGTCGCCGCCGCCGGGGTGGTCCTTGCCACGGAAGAACCAGTTGAAGCCGACCTCGTAGAGCGAGGCGGCGGAGGCGTACGTCGCGAGATGCCCGCCGATGCCGGGGAACCGGTTGTTGGCCCGGAGGACCATCGCCACCGCGTTCCAGCGGATGAGCCGGCGGATCCGGCGCTCGAGGGCCTCGTCTCCGGGGAAGGTGGGCTCGTGCTCCGGGCTGATCGTGTTGATGTAGCGGGTCTGGGTCAGCGGCGGCAGGCCGACATGGCGCTGGCGCGCCCGCTTCAGGAGCTTGAAGAGCAGGAACCGGGCCCGGGTCTCCCCTTCCTGGTCGATGACCCGGTCCAGCGAGTCGACCCAGTCCTCGGTCTCGGACGGGTCGATGTCGGGCAGCTGCTGCTTGAATCCGTCGAAGTACATCCGGCAGGCTCCTGGGACGGCGGGCCGGCCGTCAGGCCGGGACCAGGCGAAGGGTCGTGGGGAGGATCTCTGGGCGGACCATGTCGGGCGTCTCGGCCGCGCTCGCGTACTTCCGCTCGAAGCCGGCCGACGTCCGGGCGACCGAGATGTCGTCCGGCGCCGGGA
>DATHYZ010000291.1:0-3903 GCA_035458865.1 Candidatus Limnocylindrales bacterium | reverse complement strand
CCCCGATCCGGTCCGGACAGGGAACGACCCGGGCGGTCGGCCCGGGTCGTCGTCGTGTGGCCGGTCCGGTCGGACCAGGATGCCGGTCGCGCCGGCTAGCCCTCGACGGCCTTCTCGACCTCGGATGCCACGAAGGCGTCCTTCGTGCCGGGGTAGAGCAGGTAGAGGAGCACGCCGCCGGAGATGAGGACCGGGACGATGACGGCCTCAAGGGTCACGTCGCCGAGCACCAGCAGGAGGAGCCAGAAGACGTTGAATCCCGAGATGATGACGCCGTACAGCCAGGCCCACAGGCGGACGCTCCAGAAGCCGTAGCTGACCCAGAAGTAGATGGCCGCCAGGATCACCGACATGATCACGTAGCCCCAGCGGGGGTCGGTGAACTTGACGTCGATGCCGATGATCTCGAACGTCGCCCAGCCCATGTAGACGGCGGCGAGGTAGGCCTGGTACAGGCCCTGGACGAAGGTGAAGGCCGCCAGCAGGATGGCGCCGAACGGTTTGGCCAAGGGATCCCTCCTCTCGTGATGCGGCATCGGCCCTCGTGGGCCGTCGGGCAGCCGCTCGCTGGCGCACATGGTGGCACCCGGGCGCGCTTCCCGGCAAGGGACGGCCGGCCATGCCCGCGTGGACCCGCGGTGGGATCCTCGGTCATCGTGCCGGCCGGCCGGCACTGGCCCGCGGCCGTGGCACGGGCCACACTGGTCGTGACCGGACCCCGGGCTCGGCCGGGGACGACTCCAGGAGGCGACCGTCGTGCCGACCACGAGCCCCGGGATCGCGGCCGACGCCCCTGGGTCCCGGGCGGCTCCGAGCCGGCGCTTCCGCCGGCTCGGCCTGGCCCTCATCGTCGTCCTCGTCGCGGCGGCCCTGGTCGTGACACTCGTCCCGCCCGTCCGCGTCGCGACGCAGGTCGCGCTGCTGGTCCCGGAGCTCACCGGCGCCGGCCCGCGGATCCTCGCAGTGGTCACACCGGAACCCGTCCGGACGAGCCTCACCTACGGCCCCGACGAGGACCGCATGGACCTCTATCGGCCCGACGGGTCGCCGGCCGGAGACGGGTCGGCGCCCGGAGACGACGGCCGACCGGCGGTCCTGCTCGTCCTCGGGATCAGCCCGGTGCCCCTCGACGACGAGCGGGTCATCCGGGTCGGGACGGCCCTGGCCCGGCTCGGCCTCGTGGTCGGCGTTCCCTCGTCCCGGGAGCTCATGGCCTTGCGCCTCGGCGCCGACGAACCCGGCCGCGTCGTGGCGGCGTACGAGGCGCTGGCCGACCAGGCCGACGTCGACCCGGGACGGGTGGGCATGGCCGGCTTCTCGGTCGGCGGGTCGCTGGCGCTCGTGGCCGCCGCCGACCCACGGATCGCGGACCGGGTCGCCTACGTCAACGCCTTCGGGGCGTTCGCGGATGCCGGCACGCTGCTCGTGGACGTTGCGTCCCGGACCGTGGAGACGGAGGGGTCGGTCCGGCCGTGGCCGCCCGGGAAGCTCGCCCGCGAGGTCCTCCTGGCGATGCTCCTCGAGGCCGTGCCGGAGGGCCCGCAGCGGGAGCGGGTCGAGACGGCCATCGCGCCCATCGTCCTCGCCGACTCGGCCACCTCGGGAGCGTTCGACCCCGCGCTCGCAGCCTCCCTCGCGGCCGACGCCCTGGCAGCCTACCGGCTTGCGACGGCCCCGGACCGGGACACCGCTCGGACGGCCCTCGCGTCGCTCAGCCCCGGGCGACGCGCGCTCCTCGACGCGGTCTCGCCGGTGGCGTCCGCCCGGTCGATCTCGGCGCCGGTCTTCCTGATGCACGAGGCGACCGACGACGCCATCCCGGCCAGTCACCTGGCCCCGCTCGCCGACGCGATCCCCGGCCCGTCGCTGCGGCAGGTCACCGAGTTCCGGCTGTTCGACCACGTCGAGGTCCGCGAGGGCGTGGGGCTCGACGACCTGCCCGAGCTCGCCCGCCTGTATGGCCACCTGGTCGAGGTGGTCGGCGTCGCGCTCGAGTAGTCCGGGGCTGCGGCGCCCCCGATCCCGTCAGGCGGCGGCGGGCTCGAGCTCCGGGAGCTCGTCGGGACCCCAGGCGCGAGGGGCATCGGAGACGCCCCGGATGACCAGGAACGCGACAACGACGAGCACGAGCAGCGTGGCGACCGCGGCCGGCCGGCCGAAGCCGAGGACGTCGGCCACGAGGCCCCACAGCAGCGGGCCCACGATGGCCGCGAACCGGCCGACCATGGCGTACAGCCCGTACGCCTGCCCGAAGTACCGGGGCGGGCTCAGCCGGGCCATGAATGGCCGGTCCGACGCCCAGGTCCCACCGAGCGCGACCCCGATCGCCCCGGCGACGACCCAGAGGAGCTCCTCGGGCAGGTCCAGCACGGGGATGGCCACGGTCGTGGCGAAGACCGCGATCCACAGGCCCAGGACCGTCAGCAGCGTCGCCCGCGGACCGAAGCGGTCCACGGCGACGCCCCAGGCCAGCCCGCCGACCACCGCGCAGACGATGCTGACGATCGCCAGGCGCGACGCCCCGCCGATCGAGAAGCCGAGCTCGTCGGTGGCGTAGATGGCGACGAAGAAGACGAGCGTGTTGGCGGCGTCGGCGTAGATCGCCCGGCCGAGCAGGAAGCGCAGCAGGCCGGGATAGCCGCGCAGTCGGCCGACGGTCCGCACGACGTCGCCGAAGGCGCGCCCCACGACCGCCGGGCCCAGCGGCGGGACGACGCGCCGACGCTCCTGGACGAAGAGGAAGGCCGGGATGGCGAAGACCAGGAACGTGGCGGCGATGGCCCGGAACACCCACTGCCACTGGTCGGCGGTCGCCGCGTCGCGGTCCTCGGGCAGGATCAGGGTGCCGGCGATGATGGCCAGGATCGAGCCGATGTAGCCCACCCCGACCCCGATCCCGCTGACCCGCCCTCGGGTCTCGTCCGTGCTGACCTCGGGCAGCAGCGAGTCGTAGACGATGAGGCCGGCCTGGAACGTGTAGTTGGCGGCGATGAACAGCAGGACCACGAGCGGCAGCGCCTCGACGCCCAGGAGGAACGTGCAGGCGACGCAGAGGACGGTCGTCAGCGCCAGCATCGGGATCCGGCGCGGCAGCTGGTCGGAGATCGCCCCGAGCACCGGGGCCGAGACGAAGATCAGGGCCATCGCCACGGCGTCGTAGACCCCGATCTGGGCGTCGGTCGCGCCGAACCGCGCCTTCAGGAACTGGGGGAAGTAGAGCGTCACGACGCCCAGGCTGAAGGCCGTGTTGGCCAGGTCGTAGAGGACCCAGCTGGCGACGCTCCGGACGGGGATCCGGCGCGGCGCCTGCGCTGCCGCCATCGTCGTCATCGCTCCCTCCCTTGGACCTGGCCTCGGGGAGACGAGCGACGGCCGCCCGCGTTGCAGGCAGCCCGGCGCATCGAGCGGTCAGCCCGGGTGGCCGGGCGGCTCGGCCGTGGCCCCGACGGGCTCGCGGGCGTCCCGTCAGGCGCCGACCGGCACCTTCGCGGGCGTCGTCATGGTCTCCAGGTAGTTCTCCGCGTAGATCTCCTGGTTCAGCAGGATGCCGGCCGTCCGGACCGCGTCCATGAGGTCGCGGTCGTTGGGGTCGAGGATCGCAGCGTCCACGCCACGTGCCATGCCCATGACGAGGTACGTCCGGTTGACGAGGCTGCGGTGGGCCGTGCCCTGGGACACGTTGCTCAGGCCCACGATGATCCGCGGGGCCGGGTCGCTCAGCGCCCGGAAGGTGGACACGGCCTCGAGGGCCGCCGCGCACTGGTCCTGGGCGGCGCTGACGGGCAGGACGATCGGGTCGAGGAAGAGGCGGTCCGGCGGGAGGCCGGCCTCCATCGTCCGGGCCAGGATCGTCAGCGCGATCTCGGCCCGGGCCTCGGCGTTGCGCGGGATCCCGCGCTCGTC
>DATHYZ010000290.1:0-2416 GCA_035458865.1 Candidatus Limnocylindrales bacterium | reverse complement strand
ATCGCCAGCAGCCAGGTGACCTCGATCTGGGCCTGCCCCACGGCCAGGGCCCAGCCGATCGCCGGGCCGAGGATCCCGAGCGCGGTCCAGACCTCGAAGCGTCGAGCACCCAGCTTGGCGACCGTCAGCACCACGAGCAAGCCGCCGAGTGAGCCCCAGGCCAGGGCGGCGATCTCATAGGGCACGAGGGCTGCGATCGGCCGGAACGCGATCGCCAGCAAAGGAGGATACCGATAGAACGCCGCTTCATTGGTCGTGGCAGGTTGGTCGTACAGCGGCAGGTCGGCATTGAGTCGGGCGCCGGCATCGTAGTAGGCGCGGACATCCGCGAGAGGATCGTCGACGAGATGCATGGCGAGCACGGCGATCCCGGCGAGCGCGCCGACCACCGCAGCGCCGAACCAGACGAGCCGGGCGAGTCGCGCGGTCCGCGAGCGGCCGAGGCGGGAGGGGACTTCTCGCTCCACGACCGCATGCTACCGGTCCGACCGGTCGCCAGAACCCGCCCGGGCGACTTGCGCCCGACCGGACCTCGGGACCGGTGGACCCGGGGGACGCGCCCGCGTACCCTCGCCGGCATGACCGCGCTGCGAAGGATCCTCACCGTCGGGACACCGGGCAACCGGCTGCTCCGGTTCGGCATGCTGATCTTGGCGCTGCTCCCGACCCTCTACGCGTTCGGTCTCCTTGCGCTGAACCACCCGCTCGGCGTCGACCTGGAGATCCCACTCCGAGCGGCGCAACGATGGGTCGACGGCTCGATCGTCTACGACCCAGCCTCCTTCGAGGTCACCGGCGGGGCCGCCCTCCCCTACCTCTACCCACCGTTCCTGTTGCCGTTCCTGGTGCCGCTGCTCGCGCTGCCACAGGAGCTCGTCCTTGGCGCCTGGGTCGCGATCTGCCTGGCCGCGAGCGTCTGGGCGCTTCGACGGCTGCGGACACCCTGGCTCATCGTTCCGCTGCTGCTCATCTGGCCGCCGTTCTCCGAGGGGTGGCTGGGCGGCAACGTCCAGGTCGTCCTGTTCGCCCTGTTCGTCTCGATGTTCGTCGCCCGCAACGACTGGACGCCACCGTTCCGATTCGCCGCCCGAGACCCGGCCGAGCCGGACGAGCCGGCCCTGCGGCGCGGGCTCCAGGCCACGATCATCGCGGCGTTCAAGGTCTCGCAGCTCCACCCGTGGCTGTACCAGTTGCGACGACGGCCCTCGTCGGCGGTCCTCGGCGGGCTCGCCTTTGGCCTGGTCGTCCTCGCCACCGTGCCGCTCACCGGGATCGATCTCTGGTTCGAGTGGCTCGATCAGGTGCGCCGGGCCTCCGACCCGGAGTGGGCCATCGGCGGGCTTGGGCTCGGGCGCTACCTCGGCCCGGCCATCGGGACGGCGGTCGCGGTCGCCTGCGTCGCCGCGGTCCTGATCGTCCCTCGGCGAGAAGCGGGTGCCTGGATCGGGGTCCTGTCGGTCGTTGGCAGCCTGTCGCTGCGGACGTACGGGATCCTGTTCCTGCTTCCCGCCGGCTATCGGCTGCGCCGCGAGATCGGCCTGGTCGCATTCGCCTTCATCGGCACGTTCACCGAGGCCGGGATGTGGCTGGGGATCGTCATCGTGTCGGCGGGGTGGATGGCAGCGCAGCGATGGTCCGTGCTGCTGGAGCCGAGCTCCCCGCCTGTCCTGCCGCGCCGTCAGTCCGCCGTGGCGACGAACGCCGAGGCGACGGTCAGCTAGGTCGAGGAGTCGGGCTCGGATCCCGTCGCGACGCCCACGCCGAGCGTCGCCTCGTCCGTCACCCCGGGCCGCCGCTGCGCGATCGGCCAGAGCGCAGCCAGCACGGCCAGCGCCGTCGGCCAGAGGATCGGCATCGCGAGGGTCGCCGCCACCGGGACCGTCCACGCTCGATCCGTCCGGGCGCCCCACGCGACCAGGATCGCCGCTGCGGGGAGGCGCAGCCAGATGGGGATCGCCAGCTCCGGCTGCCCGGTCGGCGAGGCTCCGGTGGCCGTGGCGAACACGCTGTCGAGCCAGTCCGACCAGAGCGACGCGTCGAGGATCCACGAGACGGCGGCGAGCGCGCCGGTCAGCCCGAGCGCGACGGCCAGGCGACGCCACTCGCCGCGCGCCGCGAACCAGACGACCCCGACTCCCGGCGTCACCTTGGTGAGCAGTGGGAACGCCCAGAAGGCCGGGTACCGGAACCCGAGGGCGATGGCGGCGGCGATGAGCAGGTTCACGTTGCCGTGGTAGAGCTCGAGGGCGACCGGGGGGAACGCCAGGACCACCAGGGCGCTCCGCCAGCCCAGCCAGACGACCGTTGCGACGAGGACGGCCAGCCACAGCCAGAGGAACGTCAGCCAGTCGAGCGCACCGAGCGGTGCGAACATCCACGCCGCGACGGGCGTGTACGGGAACGCCCCCAGCTCGCC
>DATHYZ010000289.1:0-4373 GCA_035458865.1 Candidatus Limnocylindrales bacterium | reverse complement strand
GGCGTCGGCGAACACGAGCGGGTCGGCATCGGCCTGATAGCCGGTCATGACCCAGGTGTGGGCGCCGAACCAGGCGATGAGCACGACCGGCATCCCGGTCGTCTCGATGGCCACGGCGAAGTCGCGCATCGCGTCGGCCCGGTGGCGATAGCTCCGAACCTCGAAGCCCGGGGCACCGTAGGCCTCGAGGGCTCGAGCGATCGCGGTCGGTCCCCAGCCGCCATTGAGGCTGTCCTCGCGGCTCTCCCACTCGCCGATCCGCGCGGCGATCCGGCGCTGGAAGGCCTCCGAGTCGTCGGCCAGGCCGAGAGCGGCGAGGACGATCTGCGTGCCGGCGACCGCGCACCACTTCTTCGTGGCCTGCGAGGCGAACACGCGGTCGGGGTCGAGGTCGAGCCGGACGTCGACCGGTGCCCGGACCGGAGACGGCGACGGGGATGGGGATGGTGACGGGGACGGCGAGGGGGACGGGCTCGGCGGGCGTGTCGGGCTGGGCGAGGGAGACGCACTCGGCGACGGGTTTGGCGACGGCGAGGCGCTCGTCCCTGGGTCGGCGATGACGACGGCGGGGATCGGGTCGCCGGAACCAGGATCGAGGAGCTGGCCGACGCCGGCTGCGATCCGTCCGAACAGCTGACCCGAACCGAGCGTGTCGGTCGCGGCCGCGCCGACCACGATCAGTCCGCCGAGGAGCAGCGCGACCACGGCCGCGGCCGCGGGTCGAGCGCGGGGGCGAGAGCCTGCAAAGCGTCGGAACATCGATAGGTCCACGGTCGCCGGACGCCTGGCAGGGGTCTGGCGTGACGCCATCCTGCCACAGGCTGGCAGTCGGGCCGAGGACGGAGCGGACGGACCGCCGGGTCGCTAGGGATGCCGGCTCCGCCGCCGCCCGACATCCCGTCGGAGGGTCGACGCGCCGCCGGTCGGATGTCTTGCTGTACGGCGGTCCGCTATCGCTGGAGCGACCGTATCGCGCCGACGAGCGATCGGGGGATGGTCAAGGGTCCGGGTCGTCACGGGACGAATGGCGTAGGGGATCGCGAGGCCGCTCAGTCCAGCGACGGTGGCGGCTCCGTTGGCGGCAACACCTCGACTCGGATGGCCGTCGGTTCCGGGGCGCCGAGGACCGTGAGCGAGCCGTAGATCGGGCTGACGACGTCGAGGACGAGCAGGTAGGGTCCCGGCTCCGATGGGGCCGTGATCGGCAGGCCGGCCGTGAAGATGGCGCCAGGCGACGCACTGATGTCGACGACGATGTCGGGCATGGGCGCGACGTCGGCGGTATCGACGACCACCCCGAGCGAGATCCAGTGTCCGACCAGCCGGGCGCCCCAGGTGCCCTGGACCAGCCGATCGATGACCGCCTGGGGATCCCCTTCCGGCAGCGGGGCATACCAGGGAAGGTCCCCGGAGTTCAGGATCGACACCGGGACGCTGGCGGTCTCGGCGGCATGGAGCGCGAGGCGATCGGGCGCTCCGATCGTGGCCGAGAGGGCCGGCGTGACCCGCACCACGAGAGCCGGGATCGTCTCCTGGGTGACGGCGTCGAAGGCAACGCCGTCGGCGTCGTGAAGGGTCACCACGAGACGGTACAGGCCCGGTCCGTCCGGGACGGTGACCACCGCTGCAAGCCCGGTATCGGTCGGCGTCGTGGAGCCGACCCTGACGACCGCGCCGGGAACCTCGGCCGCCACGAGCGAGACCTCCGGCGCGGCATCGGCCGCTGGGGAAGCTGGATCGGGCGAGGGTGTCGCGAGCTCGGGGTACGAGAGTGGCTCGGGCGTCGCCGGAACGGCGTCGCCGGATGGGCTCGGCGCAGGAACGGTCTCCGGCGACGGACTCGCCTCGGCCGCGGCGGCCTCCCCGGGAGGCTCGGACGGGGTCCCGGTCGGCAGCTCCTGGTCCGGCTCGGGGGCGAGCGCGTCCCAGCGGACGCCCAGCCCCAGCCCGGCTGATGCCGATGCCGGGTCCTCGAGATCGAGGGCGAGCGTCACGTCGGCGCCGACCGTCGGGACGCCGTCGAGCGTCATCGCCGTTACGGGCGGTCCGATGGGCGCTCCCGGATCGATGGCCGGCCCGGCCTCGACGAGCGCCGCCCCGCGGCGGACCTCCTCGGCCCGAAGCTGGGCCTTGGTGACGAGGCTGCGGTAGAAGCCGGAGTCCGGCTCGGTCGGATCCATGAGGGCGGCGAATCCCGGCGCTCGCCGGCTCGGGAAGGCGAGGACGTGGCCGTGCTTCGTGGGAGCGCTTCGCCAGATCGCCTCGACGGTGCCCGACCCGGTCAGGAGCCGTCGCACGTACCAGGCCGGGTCCGCGTAGGCGTCGGCCACGACGGCCGAGGCCCCGGCGGCAAGGAAGCCGGCGGCGAAGTTGTCCACCCGCTGCTGGCCCACGTCGAGCGATCCCTCGGGAAGTCCGGGCTCCGAGTTGCCCGAGGCGTAGCAGAGGCGGTGGAGCAGGACGACCGCGTCGGGGGCGAGGTCGACGTCGCGGGCGAGGTAGGCCTCCCCGAAGTACTGGTGGGCGACGTCGTCGATCCCGGCGACCGGGTTGAGCCCGAACCCGTTCTGGACCTCGGGTCGGAGGACCGTCGTGTATCGGCTCGGGAAGCCGTTCCCGTGGCCGAGGTAGACGACGACCGAGGCACCCTGGAGGGCCGCGCGGACGGCGGGCCAGGTGGCGTTCGGCGAGTACAGGGTCGTCACGTCGCTGGTGTGGCGGCGCGCCTCGGCCGCCGCCCGCTCCCCCGCGGCGATGAACTTGGCGGTGAGCGAGCCGACCGGCCCGACGACGACGACGACCTTGGGCTCTGCGGCAAAGGCTCCTGGGGCGGTGAGCGGGGAGGCACCGAGCACCAGCCCATAGCCGAGGGCGATCGCCAGGATCACCTTCAGCTCCAGGCGCAGGATCCGCCATGCCAACCCGCTGGCCCGCTCGACGCTCACGTCGTCAGGCTCCGGCCGCGTGCGACCATCGCCGCGCTCCTCGAAGAGGCTCCGCCACGGACGATGGTGGGACCTGGATCGCGCGTCGGCATCCCCCCATCTGGTGGGCACGGCCTCCCGGGCGGCGGTGCACGGGACATGGCGGGCGTCGCCCCGTCGTCGAGGAACGCTGGCATCGGCCCCGCGGCGTGCCCACGCCATCGCCGGCAGGACGGTAGGGTGGCGACGACCGACGAAGCGCATGGTCCCGATGGTCCCTGGTGGCGGTGCCCTCTGGCTTATCTGCGTCGATACGGACGCTCACGGTCACCCGGCATCGGTGGACGCGCCGACCCCTGCCGGGCGGCCCAACGGCTCATCCTGGCCCGCTGAACGTGGCGTCGTCCACGGTCATAGGTCACGAAACCGATGGCGGAGACGTGCGGCCCTCCGCCTTCCGGTCAGCGAGGCACCTCCTTGAACCGCCACACCACGGAGCCGCGGTCCCCGGTCACGTAGATCGCACCGGACGGGCCGACGGCGACGCCGTTGTGGACCCAGGCTGGCGGGGTCCCGGGCGCTGCCGGCGCCCCGAGATCCAGCCCGGCGGCGAGCACCACCGTCTCGCCGTTCGCGAGGATGCGGGTGAGCCGTCCGGCGCCTGATTCGACGACCAGCAGCGTCCCGTCCCGGTCGACCGCGATCCCCTCGGGGTTCGCGAGACCCGTCGCCACCGGGATCATCGTCGGCGCCCCATCGGCGACGATCTGCCAGACGATCCCGGATGCCCAGTCGGTGACCCAGAGATCGTCACCGGACGCGGCCAGGCCGCTGGGGACGAACAGGCCGCTCGCGATGGTCGAGCGCGCACCGCCGGAGGTCTGCCGGACCACCGACCCGGTGCCGAGCTCGGCGACGACCAGGTCCCCGTCGAAGCGGATCGCGTTGACCGGCGTGGCGAAGTCGGGCCATGCGGCCACCTCCACGCCGGCCTCCGGATCCCAGATCTGGACGAGGTTGGCCATCCACGAGGTCACGATCACGTGGTCCCCGTCGGGTGCCACGCTCCACGGCGTCGTGATGGACGGGCCGACGTGCGCGTTGTAGTCGATGGACAGGACATGCCCGGTCCGCCCATCGACGGTCGCGAGCGCCCACAGATCCGTGACGAACAGCCGATCCCCGTCACCGGGTCCGCCACCGACGGCCGCGATCCCTCCGGGGATCACGAGACCGGGACCGCTCAGGTCGCGAGCCTGCCCGCTGGGCAGGATCCGGACGACGCGACCGTCGTGCGAATTGGAGACGTAGAGGCGCCCCCTGGCGTCGAAGGTCATGTTGTCGAGGTTCGGATCGAGCCACGCCACGTGGGTCAGTGCCCCGTTGCTCGTGTCCACGCGAACGATCTCACCGCTGGCGGCCAGGCTGGCGTAGAGCTCGCCGTCCGGG
>DATHYZ010000288.1:0-8386 GCA_035458865.1 Candidatus Limnocylindrales bacterium | reverse complement strand
GACGGTCGCAGTCACGAGCGCCGGCACTGCTGGCGGATCGGGACGGCTTGACCGACACTTGGGGCATGGACCGTGTTCCCGGATCGCGCCGCGTCCTGGTCGTCGACGACGAGCCGCCGCTCGTGGACCTCGTCCGCGGCTACCTCGTCCGCGAGGGCTTCGAGGTCCTGAGCGCCGGGGACGGGATCCGGGCCCTAGAGCTCCTCCGCACCGAGCCGATCGACGTCGTGGTCCTCGACGTCATGCTGCCCGGCCTCGACGGGATCGAGGTCTGTCGGCAGCTGCGCACGTTCTCGGATGCGTACGTGCTCATGCTCACAGCGCGCGGCGAGGAGATCGACCGGGTCGTCGGGTTGACGGTCGGCGCCGACGACTACCTGGTCAAGCCGTTCTCACCACGCGAGCTGGTCGCCCGGATCAAGGCGCTGCTCCGCCGACCGCGCTCGACCGGCGGCGAGGTCGCCGAGCCGCCGCCGGGCCTGGCCATCGACGAGGCCCGGCGGACCGTCCGCGTCGACGAGACGGCCATCGAGCTGACCGCCCTCGAGTTCGACCTCCTGGCGACCCTCGCCCGCGATCCCGGGGTCGTCGTCGGCCGCCAGGCGCTGCTCGACCGGGTGTGGGGCTCGGAGTACGTCGGCGACGAGCACCTCGTCGACGTCCACATCGCCAATCTCCGCCGGAAGCTGGGCGACGACCCGGCGCAGCCCCGGTTCGTGGAGACGGTCCGCGGGGTCGGCTACCGGCTCCGGGAGGGCGAGTGATGCTGCCCCGCTCGCTCCGGGCACGACTCCTGGTGGCGTTCCTGGCGGTCGCGGCCGCCGCCCTGGGCACGGTCGGCGTCGCCGTCCAGCTGGTCGGCCCGGGCTACTTCGCCGAGGTCATGGGGCACATGCCCGGCGATCCGATGGGTGACGCGATGGCCCAGGCGACCCTCGAGGCCTGGGACGACGCGATGCGCCAGACCCTCATCGCCGCGACGATCATCGCGGTGGTCACAGCCGGCGTGGTCAGCCTCGCCGTGGCCGCCCGGATCGCCCGCCCCGTCAGCCGGCTCGCGGCGGCGTCCCGCAGGATCGCCGGCGGCCACTACGCCGAGCGCGTCCCGAACGACGAGCCTGGCGAGCTCGGCGACCTGGCCGGATCGTTCAACGAGATGGCGGCCTCGCTGGAGGCGACCGAGCGACGACGGCTCCAGCTGGTCGGCGACGTCGCCCACGAGCTGCGGACCCCGCTCACGACGCTCGACGGCTACCTCGAGGGGCTCGAGGACGGCGTCATCGAGCCGACGGTCGAGACCTGGCGGCTCCTGCGAGCCGAGACCAGCCGTCTCAATCGCCTCGTGTCCGACCTGTCCGAGCTCTGGCGGGCCGAGGCGCTCCAGCTGCCGTTGCGGATCGGGTCGCTGGATCTCGCCGAGGTGGCCCGCGAGGTGGCCGAGCGGTTCGGGCCCCAGGCTCGAGCGCGCGAGATCGACATCCGGGTGGTCGCGGACAGCAGCCTCGTCCGCGCCGACCGGGACCGCGTCGCTCAGATCCTCTCGAACTACCTGTCCAACGCCCTTCGCCACGGCCCCGAGGGCTCGAGGGTCACGATCCGAGTGGGACCAACCTCGACCGGCGGGCGGCTCTCGGTGACCGACGAGGGCTCGGGCCTGGCGCCCGACCAGCTCGCCCGCGTGTTCGATCGCTTCTATCGCGTCGACCCGGCCCGCAGTCGGTCGGCCGGCGGATCGGGCATCGGCCTGGCCATCGTGCGCGCGCTGGCCCAGGCGATGGACGGGCGGGCATGGGCCGAGAGCCCCGGACCCGGCCAGGGGACGACGTTCCTGCTGGAGCTGCCGGGCGCCTGATCCGACCGGAGCGATGGCGACGTCTTGACCCGTTCTTGAGGATCGCTTGGCCAAGCCTCGATGACGCCATGGCCGGCGGCCGTCAACCTCTGGGTCGACGCCCGGTCGCGTCCCCACCGGGCGATGCTCCTCGGAGGTTTCTTCCGATGATGGCCGGCTGGACCATGGGCCTCGACGCCTGGATCTGGATGGGCGTCTGGGTGGTCGCGCTCGTGGCGACGGTCTGGCTGCTCGCTCGGGAACCCTCCCGCTCGCCCCACGAGACTCCGCTCGAGGCGCTTCGCGGCCGGCTGGCTCGAGGCGAGATCACCCCCGACGAGTTCGAGCAGGCTCGCCGCCTGCTCGAGTCGTGACCCAGGAACGAGGTACCCCGCCCATGTCCGCACGCATCACTCGCACGGCTCTCACGCTGGCGCTCCTGCTCAACGTCGTCGTGCCCGGCGCCGTCCTCGCGGCCGACCCGACCGCGCCGCCGGCAGACGTCGTCGAATGGCAGCAGCACCTCGAGGACATGCGGTCGATGGGCCCGAACCTCGGTGCCCACGTCGCCGACTGCGTCGCTTCGCACGGATCGGTCGCCGGCCTGTTCGGGCCGAATGGCGCCATGGTCCAGGGGCACGGGATGGGGTCTCGATGACGACCCCCACCGCCCGCCGCGCCGACCGATCGCAGCCCAGGACGTTCGAGCGGTTCGCGCCGCCCCTGTTCGCGCTCCTGGTCGTCGTGGTCCTGGCGCTCGGCGGATTCCTGGCCTTCAAGGACTTCCTGCTGCGGCCGGCTGTCGCGCCGGGCTCGGTCAGCGTCCAGAGCTCGATGGCCGGCTTCACCCCATCGGACATCCGGGTCACGGCCGGCTCGGTCGCGACGCTCGACTGGTGGACCCAGGACGCGGCGATCCACCTCCAGGACGGCGTCCACACGATGATCGCGCCGGAGCTGGGGATCTACGAGACCCTTCCCGCCGAGGGCCGGCGGACCGTGACCTGGCAGGTCCCCGACCGGCCGGGCACCTTCGACGTCTACTGTGACACCTGCTGCGGCGGGAAGGAGAGCCCGTCGATGCACGGCAGGATCGTGATCGAGCCGGCCGCATGAGCACGCCGGTCGCACGGAGGCTGCGGGCGTTCCCTGCCGTCCTGAGCCTTCCACGACCGGCACTGCTTCTCGCCTCAGCCCTGATCGGGGTCGGTGCGACAGCGTCTGCCTACCTCATGGCCGTCCCGTTCGACACGGCCGCGTTCGGCGGCCTGACGGTCCCGGCCGTCCTCGCCGCCGGCGTCGCGGACGGCTTCAACCCGTGTGCCTTCGCCCTGCTCGTGCTCTTCGCGACGTACACCCTCGCGATGGTCAACGCGGTGACCGCCGACGGCAGCCCGACCCGGGAGGCGCGGAGCCGGCTGCTGGGGGCGGGCTCGCTCTACGTCGGCGCCGTCTGGATCACCTACTTCGTGATCGGGCTCGGCCTGCTCGGCTTCCTCGGCTGGCTCGGCCAGGACCACCTCGTCGTCCGGGTCGCCTCGATCGTGGCCCTGCTGATGGCGCTCTGGATGCTCAAGGACGTGTTCCTGCCCGGTGTCGGGCCATCGATGATGGCGCCGGCCGGCACGCACGGCCGGATGCAGCGGGCGATCGAGCGCGGCGGCCTCGGGGGCATGCTCCTCGCGGGCGTGCTCGTCGGCATCTGCACCGTGCCCTGCTCGGGCGCGATCTACCTCGACATCGTCGCCGTCCTCCACGCCTCCGGTGGTGGCCCGAGCGGTGTGGCCCTGCTCGCCCTCTACGACATCGCGTTCATCCTCCCGCTCGTGGTCCTCCTCGTGGCCGTGAGCGATCGGCGGGTCCTCGGGCAGCTCGGCCGCTGGAACCGGACCCACTCGCCGCTCGTCAAGACCGCCCTCGCCCTCGCGGTCATCGCCATGAGCTTCGGACTGCTGGTGTCGATGTGAGCGGGTCCGCGGGCGCCACCGAGACCATCCGCTTCCCCGTCCGGGGGATGACCTGCGTCGCCTGCAGGGGTCGCATCACCCGGTCGCTCCGGTCTCTCCCCGGCGTCGTTCGAGTCGACGTCGACCTGGGCGCGGAGACCGCCACCGTCCGTCGCGAGACCGCGTTGGTGTCGAACGCGGCGCTCGCGGCGGCGGTCGCCGCCGCAGGCTACGAGGCCGATCTCGCTCGCCCGGAGATCCTGCCAGACGGAGCCGGGTCCGGGCTCCTCGGCCGGCTTCTGGGCCGGCGATGATCCGGATCGACTCGACCGAAACGTCGAACCGGCCGCGTCGAGCGTCGTGACGAGCGGCGACCCATCGTCCGCCGGCGCATCGCCCGCTGGTGCTCGCCGGGATGCGCGATCGATCCTCAGTCGCCGAGGGTGGCGACCATGACCGCCTTGATCGTGTGCATCCGGTTCTCGGCCTGGTCCCAGACGATCGACCGCTCGGATTCGAAGACCTCGTCGGTGACCTCCATGCCCTCCAGGCCGAACTGCTCGTACATCTCCTCGCCGACCTTGGTCTGGCGATCGTGGAAGGCCGGGAGGCAATGCATGAACTTCACGTCGGGGTTGCCGGTCAGGGCGACCAGCTCGGCGTTGACCTGGTAGGGCCGGAGCAGCTTCACCCGCCCTTCCCAGACCGACGGGTCCTCGCCCATGGAGACCCAGACGTCGGTGTAGAGGAAGTCCACGCCCCTGACGCCCTCGGCCGGGTCCTCGGTGAGGGTGATCCGGGCGCCCGTTTCGGCTGCGATCCCGCGGCAGGTCTCCACGAGGTCGTCATGCGGCCAGAGGTCCCGGGGAGCGCAAAGCCGGACGTCCATGCCCAGCTTCGCCCCGCCCACCAGCAGCGAGTTGCCCATGTTGTTGCGGGCGTCGCCCAGGTAGCAATAGGCGACCTCGGCGAGCGGCCTGGAGCTGTGCTCGGACATGGTCATGACATCGGCCAGGATCTGGGTCGGATGGAATTCGTCCGTCAGTCCGTTCCAGACCGGCACGCCCGCGTACCGCGCGAGCTCCTCGACGATCTCCTGGCCGAAGCCGCGGTACTCGATGCCGTCGTAGACGCGCCCGAGGACCCGGGCAGTGTCCTTCATCGACTCCTTGTGCCCGATCTGGGTCCCGCTCGGCCCGAGGTAGGTCACGTGGGCACCCTGGTCGTACGCGGCGACTTCGAACGAGACGCGCGTCCGGGTCGACGTCTTCTCGAAGATCAGGGCGATGTTCCGGCCGCGCAGCCGTTGGGTCTCGGTCCCGGCGTACTTGGCGGCCTTCAGGTCCGCCGCCAGATCCAGGAGGAAGCGGATCTCCTGCGGACTGAAGTCGAGGAGCTTCAGGAAGCTGCGGTTCCGCAGGTCGTGGGTCATTCGGGGACCTCCGCGATCTCGCCGGGTGATGCCGTCCCGTGCTGGGTCCGGGACCGTCGCTGCATGATGGCCACAGTGGCACCAGCGGCCAAGGGACGGAAGTCACCGTCAAGCGGGCGCGCACGGGATGACTGCCGCGCATCTTGAAGCCTAGGCAGGGGGCTCTCCGGGCGAGGACCCCAGTGCCTCTCGAAGGACGCGGCGGGCCCGGCACAGGAGCGTCCGGGTCGCCTGCTCCGAGCGCCCGACCGCCCGAGCGATCTCATGGCCGGGATGGCCATCGGCAGCCATGAGAAGGGACATCCGGCTCGCGGGTGAGAGTTCGGCCAGCGCGCGCCGCAGCTCCAGGCTGACGAGCGATCCCAGGTACTCGGCCTCCGCCGATCCAGCGGTCGGCCGGCGCGGTTCGATCCGCCGGTCGTCGTCGACCGACGGCCGTGGTCGACGGAGCTCCGAGACGGCGAGGTTGTGGGCCACGCGGTACAGCCAAGGCCTCACCTGGTCCGGCGTGCGACCCGCCGCGACCTCGCGCACGAGACGGGCGAAGGTCTCCTGGACGAGGTCGTCGCAGGTGAGGTGCCGTCCGTATCGTGCAAGCAGCCACGAGTGGAGCTCCTCGCCATAGCACTCGAAGGCGGCTGTGATCCCCGCAGCGCCGGCCGCCCCCATCGCGCTGTCGCCCCACGACCCCGACACCCCCGCCCCCTTCTTGTGAGCCTGCCGCCGACTTCGTACGCCATCCACCTCCGGCGAGAGCGCACGCATCTCGACCATACGAGGCGGTCCATCACTTCTCCAGCCATGCCCTACCGGAAGCCGGTTCCGGGGATTTCCGGACTTGTGGGGTCGCCCGGCGGGGACTAGCGTCGATGCATGCTCGAACGCCGATGGCGCGACGCTCTGTCGCTCCTCATCGCGGGGCTCGTCATCCTGGCGAGCGCCACGGTCTGGTTCGCCCAGACGCCCGACCTTGGCTTCTCGATCGCTCCCCGGGACGGCGAGTACGTCATCGGCTCGGTGACGCCTGGTGGCTGGATGGACCAGATGGGCATCGGGCCCGGGGTGCGGATCGAGAGCATCGACGGCCGTGCCTTCGCCGAGGTGTTCGAAGAGGTCGCCGCCGAGGCGTCCGAAGACGGGGGACTCGAGCCACTCCGGCGACTCATGAGCTGGTCGAACCGACTCGTTCTCGACGGGCCGATCGGTCAGATTGCCGTCGAGCGGGTCCTGTGGATCGGATCGGACCTGTACTGGTCCCTGCTCCCGTTCGCGCTCGGTCTTCTGGTCCTCGCGGCCGGCATGTGGTGGCTCATGGGAGGCCGGGCAGGTGCGGGCCTGCGTGACCTCGCGATCCCGATGACGGTAGCTTCGGCGACCCCGTTGCTCAGCGTCCCGCTGGCCGCATGGGGCGCTCCGGTCGGGACCCTTGCGGCGATGATCGCGCCGCCGCTGGCCTCCCTCCTGTTCGCCGATGCCCTGATCGCGTTGATCGTCACGCGCCGCGTCGGGATGGTGACCCTGCTGGTCGCCTCTGTCGCGGCAGTGGTTGGGGTCGGCCTCCCACTGATGTCACGGTTCGGCGGGCTCCACTGGTACGACTTCGAGGCTGGAGCCTGGTGGGCGATGCTCCTCATCACCCTTGTTCCGATGCTCGTGGTCACGGCGCGGAGCCCACGTCCGGGAAGCCCGCTTGCTGGCGCAGGCAATCCAGGTCCCCTCTGGCTGCTTGCTGCGGCGGCCACCCCGGCGATCGCGATGCTCGACGTGATCGCGGATGGCAGCCGAGATTGGGGCGCGCGCTTCACGATCGTCGTCTGGCTCGTCGGCTTGGTCGTCGCCCGGGCCATCGGCAGGAGGATCGCCCAGGCCCGTCTCCAGCGCGACCTCATCGTGACGGTGACGGAAGCCGAGCGGGCTCGCCTCGCGGCAGAGCTCCACGACGTTGCGCTCCAGGAGCTGACACTGCTCGTCCGACGCCTCGACGCCAGTGGCGATGCCGCATCTGCCTCGATGGCTCGGGAGGTCTCGGAGCGGCTCCGGGATCTGTGCGGCGAACTTCGTCTTCCCATCCTCGACGAGCTCGGGGCAGGCCCGGCACTCGAGTGGCTCGTCGAGCAGGTCGCCTCGGCGACAGGGCAGGAGATCCGCCTGGAGCGGAGCGATATCGATCGTCCTCCACCTGACGTCGAACTGGCCGTCTTCCGCGTTGCGCAGGAAGCGGTCTCGAACGCCGTCAAGCACGGCGGGCCCCCGATCCTGGTGCGATATGTGACAAGCTCCTCGGCCGCGACACTCTCGGTCGATGACGGTGGCCCGGGACCGGACATCGGTCAGGGGTCGGTCGCGCCCCGACCCGGCCACTACGGCCTCGCCACGATGCAGCAACGGGCGGAACAGATCGGCGCACTCTTCTCTATCCGGGCCTGGCCCGACGGAGGAACCCGGGTCTCGCTCGAGTGGAGGACGTCATGACCGGCAGCCCGATCGGGGAGTTGCCGGACCCCGATCGACCAGATGCTTCACAGCCGATCCGGGTCGCGGTCATCGATGATCACCCGGTCGTTCGCGAGGGCACCGCGGCGCTCCTGGACGCGAGGGATGACCTGACGGTCGTCGGCCAGGGCGCGACGGTCGAGGATGCCCGGCAACTGGGGCTTCGCGGCGACGTCGACGTCATGATCCTCGACGTCCGGCTCGGAGCGGACAGCGGGCTGCAGCTCCTCGCCGAGCTGCATCGGGCGAGTGGCCCTGCAGTCGTGATCCTCAGCTCCTTCGACTACCCGCAGTACGTCGATGCGGCGCTACGGCACGGAGCTTCCGGATACATCCTCAAGACAGCCCCGATCGACGAGCTGGTGGACGCGGTCCGGCGCGCAGCGGATGGGGGGATGTCATTCGCCCGGCGCCCGCGAGCGGGCGCAACGCGCCTTCCGACAGCCCGAGAGCTCGATGTGATCCGGCTGGTCGTCGATGGTCGATCGAACGACGAGATCGCCTTGGCCCTCGGCATCGGCTCGAAGACCGTCGAAACGCACCTTCACCGGCTCTATGAGCGGTTCGCTGTCGCGTCGCGGACAGAGTTGGCGACCCGCGCGCTGCGCGAGGGCTGGATGGAGGTCCCCCCCGGGGAGCTGAGCGGATGAGCGGCGCGCGTCGGACGAGCGATCGAGCGCTGGC
>DATHYZ010000287.1:0-2245 GCA_035458865.1 Candidatus Limnocylindrales bacterium | reverse complement strand
GATGACCTCGGGCATGTGCCGGTAGAAGAAGGTCAGGAGGAGGGTTCGGATGTGGGCCCCATCGACGTCGGCGTCGGTCATGATGATGATCCGGTGATAGCGGAGCTTCGTGATGTCGAAGCCCTCGCCGATGCCGGCGCCGAGCGCGATGATGAGCGGCTTGACGTTCTCGCTCGAGAGGATCTTGTCCAGCCGTGCCTTCTCGACGTTGAGGAGCTTGCCGCGGAGCGGGAGGATGGCCTGGAAGCGACGGTCACGACCCTGCTTGGCTGAACCGCCGGCCGAATCGCCCTCCACGATGTAGAGCTCGCTGCGGGCGGGATCGCGCTCCTGGCAATCGGCGAGCTTGCCGGGCAGCGAGAGCCCCTCCAGGGCTCCCTTCCGGATCACCAGGTCTCGGGCCTTGCGAGCGGCCTCGCGCGCACGGGCAGCCGTCAGGCACTTCTCGATGATCCGCCGCCCGTCGGCCGGGTTCTCGTCCAGGTGCTGCCCGAGGGCATCGCCGAGCGCTGTCTGGACCTGGCCCTTGACCTCGGCGTTTCCGAGCTTGGCCTTGGTCTGGCCTTCGAACTGGGGATCGGTCAGCTTGACCGAGACGACCGCCGTCAGCCCCTCGCGGACGTCGTCCCCCGACAGGTTCGCATCGCTGTCCTTGAGCAGGCCACTCCGCCGGGCCCAGTCGTTGAGCGAGCTCGTCAGCGCCGCCCGGAAGCCGGTGACATGGGTCCCGCCGTCGACCGTGTTGATGTTGTTGGCGAACGCGAGCACGTTCTCCGTGTAGGTGTCGTTGTACTGGAGCGCGACCTCGATCGTCGTGGAGCCTTCCTTGCGATCGACGTACACGGGCCGGTTGTGCAGGGCTTCCTTGTTCCGGTTGAGGTGCCGGACGAACGAGATGAGCCCGCCCTCGAAGTAGAAGGAGCGCTCCCGATCGCTGCGCTCGTCGACGAGGGTGATCCAGACGCCCTTCGTGAGGTAGGCGGACTCACGGAGGCGCTGCGCGATCGCGTCGAACGAGTACTCCGTCGTCTCGAACATCTCCGTATCGGCCTTGAACACCGTCCGGGTCCCCTTGCGGTCGCCCTGGGGGCCGATCTTCGTGACCGCCTTCGTGGGCTTCCCACGGGCGTACTCCTGCGACCAGACCGACCCGTCACGGGCCGATTCGACACGCAGCCACTCCGACAGCGCATTCACCACGCTCACGCCGACGCCGTGGAGGCCGCCGGACACCTTGTAGCCACCGCCGCCGAACTTGCCGCCAGCGTGGAGGACGGTGTGGACGACCTCGAGCGCATCCTTGCCGGTCGAGTGGCGACCGACAGGTACACCTCGGCCGTCATCCTGCACCTCGAGCGTCCCGTCGGCGCCGATCGTGACGGTGATCGTGGTCGCGTGCCCGGCCATGGCCTCGTCGATGGAGTTGTCGACGACCTCCCAGACCAGGTGGTGGAGACCCCGCCCGTCGGTCGAGCCGATGTACATGCCCGGGCGGCGGCGAACCGCCTCGAGGCCCTCGAGAACCTGGATGCTAGCGGCCGTGTACTCGCCACCCGACTTCCGGCGGCGGGTCGAGCCCCGGCCCGTGGACGCGGCTTCCTGGGTCACGCGTTCCCTCCGATCAGGCGCTCGTAGAGGCGCCCGAGCTCTTCGTCGCTGTAGTACTCGATCACGATCCGGCCACCCTTGCGGGTCCGATCCAGGCGGACCTTGGTCCCGAGAGCCCGGCGGAGCTCCTCCTCCACCCGTTCCCGGTCGGGATCGGGAGGATCCGATGCCCGACCTGCGCCGGGAGGCCCGCCCTCGGTCTCGCGCTCGCGCAGCCGGCGCACCAGCGCCTCGGTCTCGCGAACCGACAGGTCGCGGACGACCACGAGGTCCAGGAGCCGCGGCTGGTCCGCGGTGTCGAGCCCCCCGAGCGCGCGGGCGTGGCCCTCGGTGATGGCCCCGTCCGCCACGGCCCCCTGCACCCGCTCATCGAGGTCGAGCAACCGGAGCGTGTTCGCCACCGTCGATCGGGCCCGGCCGACGCGTTCGGCCAGCTGCTCCTGGGTGAAGCCGAACTCCTCGATGAGCTGCCGATATGCCAGGGCGGTTTCGATCGGGTCGAGATCCTCCCGCTGGAGGTTCTCGACGAGCGCCAGCTCGAGCTGATCGCGGGGAGCGAGCTGACGGACGATAGCTGGGACTCGCTCGAGCCCGGCGATCTCCGCGGCCCGGACCCGCCGCTCGCCGGCCACGAGCT
>DATHYZ010000286.1:0-11862 GCA_035458865.1 Candidatus Limnocylindrales bacterium | reverse complement strand
GAGGACTCGGAGACGTTCGATCCGGGCGATGGGGGCACCGGGACTGTCGTCGGCGCCGACCAGATGGCCGTCGGCGACTGCATCCAATCCCTGCCGGACGGTGTGTTCGACGACATCCGCATCGTCGACTGCAGCCAGGCGCACCGCGCTGAGGTCTTCCACGTCGCCGACTACGAGGGCGACCCCGCCGGCTTCCCGACGGACTCGATGTTCGAGCGATGGGCTGAGATCAACTGCGACCCGGCCTTCGCCTCGTACACCGGGTCGAGCTGGGACGAGCAGGACCTCCTCGACATGGGTTGGTTCACGCCCGTCGAGATCGGCTGGGCCGAGGGCGATCGGGGCATGGTCTGCTGGCTGACCCATGCCGACGGATCGATGGCGAGCGTCTCGTACCGCGACGCCGAACCGTAGCTCCCGGCGAGGTCGGTCGCGCGGGTGCTCGGGCGCGATCCGGCCGGGACCGCGGCCCGGCCCGGCGCTAGGATCGGGCGATGGACGTCATCGATCTCCGCTCGGACACCGTCACCCGCCCCTCACCGGAGATGCGGGCCGCCATGGCCGCGGCGGAGGTCGGAGACGACCAGTTCGGCGAGGATCCCACGGTCAACCGGCTCCAGGAGCGATCGGCCGGGATCCTGGGCAAGGAGGCCGCGCTCTGGCTGCCGACCGGGACCATGGCGAACCAGGTCGCCCTGCGGGTCTTCACCCGGCCCGGGGACGACGTCGTCGTCTCCCGCGAGAGCCACGCGATGTGGCACGAGACCGGTGCCGCCGCCGCGAACGCCGGCATCCAGTTCACCGAGGTCGGCTCCGGCGGCGTCTTCACCGCCGACGCGTTCCTCGCCGCCCGCAAGCCCCGGGGGCACCTCCTCTACCCGCCGACGACGCTGGTCCAGGTGGAGGACACCCACAACCGCGCCGGGGGTGTCGTCTTCCCGCCGGCCGATGCGGCTGCCATCTGCGCGGCGGCCCGCGAGCACGACGTCGCCAGCTACCTGGACGGGGCCCGGCTCTTCAACGCGGCGGTCGCCGGGGGACGGGCCCCGGCGGAGCTCGCGGCCCCGTTCGACCTCGTCTCGATCGCGCTGTCCAAGGGCCTCGGGGCGCCCGGGGGCTCGGTTCTGGCCGGGTCGCGCGACGTCATCGATCGGGCGGTCCGCTACCGGCGCATGGCCGGCGGGGCGATGCGCCAGGTCGGGATCTTCGCGGCCGCCGGGCTCCACGCCCTCGACCACAACGTGGACCGGCTCGCCGACGACCACGCCAACGCCCGCCGGATCGCCGACCGGGTGGCGGAGAGCCGTCAGGTGGTCCTCGATCCGGCGTCCGTGCGGACGAACATCCTCGTCTTCGGCCTGGCCGACGACGGCCCCGATGCGCCCGCCGTGGTGGCACGGGCGCGCGAGCGAGGCGTCCTCGTCTTCGCGTTCGGGCCCCGGCTCGTCCGGGCGGTCACCCACCTCGACGTGACCGACCGCCAGTGCGAGCGCGCGGGCGAGCTCCTCCTGGAGGCGATCGAGGCCCCCGCGGCCTGAGGCTCGGACCCCTCCGAACGCATCCCCCGACCGGCGACTTCGTCACGTTCGGCCCTTCGCGGTCCCCCGGCCGGTGCGTACGGTGGTGGTGGCGCACGCGATCAGCGCCGAGCCATCATGGACGCGATCACGCTCTGGACCGTCGCCCTCCTCGCGATCCCGCTCGCTGGGGCCGCGGCGACCGGTCTGCTCGCGCGTCTGCCGTCCGGACGAGGCAGCCTCGGCGCAGCGGCGACGACCGTCGGCACGACGACCCTGACCGCCGTCGCCGTCGTGCTCGCCGTCGCCTCGAGCGGAGTCGTGGGGAGCGGATCGGAGATCCGGATCGGCCTGGGACCGCTCGATCCGTCGAGCGGTCCGGCGGGCGCCGCCTGGTCGGTCGCCCCCGCCGCGCTTGGGCTCGTCTTCGTCGCCATCGGGTGGCGGGCCCGGAGTCGCTCGATCGTCCTCCTGGCCCTGGTCCAGCTCGCGCTCGGCGTCGCGGCGGCCGTCGCAGAGCTGTCCGCCGGGCACCCGGCCGGGCCCGTGGGCGGCGCCCTGCTCCTCGATCCGCTCGCGGGCCTGCTGCTGGCGGTCTCCGGCCTCGTCGGGGGGCTCATCGTCATCTACGCCGTCGGCTACGAGCCGGTCCATCTCGCCCACCGCGGTCTGTCGCCCGCCAGGGCGCCGGCCTTCCTTGCCTGGCTGCTCCTCTTCCTCGCCTCGATGCACCTGCTCGTGCTCGCCGACGATCTTCGGCTGCTGGTCGTCGGCTGGGAGCTGACGACGCTCTGCAGCTGGGGCCTGATCGCGTTCGACGGCGACCGGCCGGCACTCGCCGGCGCGAGCCAGGCGCTCCGCTACAACCTCGTCGGCGGGATCGGGCTCGGGGTCGCCGCCCTCGCAGCCGGGCCGGGCGCCGGCCTGACGACCGTGGTGGCGGAGGCGGTCGGTGGCACGGGCGGCGCGATCGCAGCGCTCATCGTCCTGGGCCTGGTCATCGGCGCGATCACCAAGTCGGCCCTGCTGCCGGCCCACCCCTGGCTCCTGGGCGCGATGGTCGCCGCGGCACCGGTCTCGGCATTGCTGCACGCCAGCACGATGGTCAAGGCCGGCGGGTATCTCCTGCTCCGGATCTCGCCGGCACTCGCCGCGCTCGAGCCGATGGCCGTGGCCGTCGCCGTCCTCGGCGCCCTGACGTTCGCGGGGGCTGCGGTCGCCGCGCTCCGGGAGCATGACCTGAAGCGGGCCCTGGCCCTGTCGACGATCTCGAGCCTGGGCCTGATCGCGGTCGGCGCCGGGATCGCCAGCCCCGAGGCCGTCGCCGCGGGAGCCCTCGTCATCGCCTTCCACGCCGTCGCCAAGGCGCTGGCCTTCCTGACCGTCGGCTCGGTCGAGGGGGCGACGGGGACCCGCGACGTCGAGGCCCTGGCGGGGATCGCCCGGCGGGCACCGCGCCTTGCCGGGGCGTTCCTCGTGGCGGCCGCGGCGATGGCTCTCCCGCCGTTCGGGCTCGTCGTCGCGAAGTGGGCCCTGCTCGTGGCCGGCGGCCCCGAGCCGATCCTCGTCGCCCTGCTGGCGATCGGCGCCGCCGCCGGGGTCGCCCTCTGGACCATGCTCTCGGTCCGGCTCCTGCTGCGTCGGACCGGTCCTGGCCCCGCCCCCGGCCGCATCAGCAGGCACGAGCGGGCCGCCATCGCCACGCTTGCGGGCGCTGCCGTGCTGGGCCTCGTCCTGGCCGCGCCGGTCGCCACCACGATCGCCGATCCGGTCGCCGTCGCCATCACCGGGACGGATCCGCACCTCGCGTCCGGCTGGTCGCTGGCGCTCGGGACGAGCGACTTCACGGTCCCGCTGGTCGCGGCGCTCGTCGTGACGAGCGCGCTCGTCGTCGCCTGGGTGGCCTCGCGGGTCCACCGGACGACCCCCCGGCCGTACCTCGCCGGCGCGGATCTCCGAGCCGGGGGCGGCCACGGCTCGGCGAGCCCGATGGGGGTCGGGACGGCGTTCAGGGGCCCTGGCGCAAGGATCGACCGCGCGGCCAGTGCCGGCTTCTACTGGCGCGCCGGTGGGGCGGCCGGCGAGCGGATCTCGAGCCGGGCCCTGCTGATCGCGGGCTGGCTGGGCCTCGGGCTGCTGGGCCTCGCCGCCCTCCTCGGCGGGACGGGGGTCGGCTGGTGACGCCCGCCGCCGTCACGCTGGCGCTCGTGGCGACCCTCGTCGCCCCCCTGGGCGTCGGGCTCCTGCTGGGCGTGGATCGACGGATGACGGCAGCCATGCAGCTGCGGGTGGGGCCGCCGCTCCTCCAACCGCTCTACGACCTCACGAAGCTGGTGGCCAAGCGGAGCCCCGCCGCCGATCGGCTCTCGGCCGGACTCGTGGCCGGCCAGGCGATCCTGGCCGCCGGCGCCTTCGCCATGGTGCTGGGCGGCGGGGACATCCTGGTGGCCGCCCTCGTCCTGGGCGTCGCACGGGTCCTGTTCATCCTCGCCGCCGGCGCGGTCGATTCCCCCTACGCGCAGCTGGGAGTCGGCCGGGAGGTCGTCCTCCTGGTCGCGGCCGAGCCGCTCCTGATCATGACCGTGGTCGCATACGGGGTCGCCGCCGGCTCCTTCGCAAGCTCCGACGTCGCGTCGCACGAGGGCCTGGTCCTGGGCCTGCCGACCCTCGGGGTCACGCTGGGGGTCCTGCTCGCGATCGCCCTCCGCAAGTCGCCATTCGACCTGGCGACCTCGCACCACGCGCACCAGGAGCTCGTCAAGGGGTCCACGACGGAGATGGCCGGTCCGTGGCTGGCCCTCGCGGAGCTCGGCCACTGGTACGAGGCCGCGATGGTCCTGGCGTTGGTTGCCCTCGCCTCGGTCGGCGCACCGCTCATCGCTGCCGGACTGGTCGCCCTCAGCTACGTGGTCGCGGTGGTGCTCGACAACACGGTCCCCCGGGCCACCTGGCGCGCCGCGATCGGGATCGCCTGGGGCGTCGGCGGGACTGCAGCGGTCGTCGCCCTGGCGATGGCCGGCGCCACCGCGGGTGCCGTCTGATGGGCCCGCTGCGCTCGCTCCTCGACGCCTGGGTCCGGCGATCGCGGACACGGTCGCCGTGGCTGGTCCACTTCGACTGCGGCGGCTGCAATGGCTGCGACATCGAGATCCTGGATGTCCTCACCCCTCGCCACTCGGCCGAGCGCTTCGGTGCCATCGTGGTCGGCGACCCGCGGCAGGCCGACCTGCTCGTCGTCACGGGGCCGGCCAACCGGCGGAACGCCGAGGTGCTCCGGGCCACCTGGGAGCAGATGCACGAGCCCCGGGCGATCGTCGCGGTCGGCTCCTGCGCGGCGCACGGCGGGATCTTCCGCGGGGCGCCGAACGTCCTCGGCGGGGTCGGCGACATCGTCCCGGTCGACCTGTACGTGCCGGGGTGCCCGCCACGGCCGGAGGCCATCCTCGACGCGATCCTGCGCGCTGCGGCGCTCCTGGCCGCGCCCCGCCCGGATCGCGAGCCGGTCGGCCGGGTCCCCGGGGAGGTGCGCGATGCGCCACCTGCCGGCTAGTCGGACCATCGCGGCCGGGGCCCTGGTGGCCGAGGCGATCGCCCTGCGCGACGACGGCTGGCGCTTCGTCACGGCCTCCTGCGTCCCCCGCCCCGACGGCCGGCGGACGGTCCTCTACCACTTCGAGCGAGGCGGGGAGCTCCGTCACCTCCGGGTCGAGGCCCCGCCCGGCACGAGCGTCCCGTCGATCGGCCCGGCCTTCGCGGCTGCCTTCCTGGTCGAGAACGAGATGCGGGACCTCCAGGGCCTGGCCGTCGCCGGTCTCGCCATCGACTACGGGGGGCGACTCTTCCGCGACCTCCTGGAGCCGGCGCCCCGGAAGACCGAGCCGTGACGACGACGGTCGTGCCGTTCGGGCCCCAGCACCCGATCCTGGCCGAGCCGATCCAGCTGGAGCTGACCCTCGAGGACGAGGTCGTCGTCGGCGTCGTGCCCGGGCTCGGCTACGTCCACCGCGGCATCGAGGCCGCCGCCGAGCGCCGGACCTACGCCCAGGACCTGCCCCTCCTCGAGCGCATCTGCGGCATCTGCTCGGTCGCCCACGCCGTGGCCTACGCCCAGGCCTTCGAAGCGCTGGCGGAGGTCGAGATCCCGCGCCGAGCGCGCCTCCTGCGGACCTTCTGGTTCGAGCTGACCCGGCTGCACTCCCACCTGCTCTGGCTCGGGCTCGCCTGCGACGCGATCGGCCTCGAGGCCCAGTTCCAATCGTGCTGGCGGGTCCGCGAGCTCGTCCTCGACGTGTTCGCCGCGACCGCCGGGAACCGGGTGATCCTCGGCGTGACGGCGCTCGGCGGCGTCCGGAGCGATGTGCCCGAGCGGCTGCTGCCGATCGTCCGTCAGCAGCTCGACGCCATCGAGCGAGGGCTCGCCGACCTGGCGCCGCTGATCGTCGACAACGAGGCGGTGCTGCGACGGATCGCCGGGGTGGGCAGGCTCTCGACGGCCGACGTCGTCGAGCTCGGCCTCGTGGGCCCGACCGCCCGCGGCTCGGGGGTGGGGCTCGACGTGCGGGCGTCGGCGTACGCGGCCTACGACGAGCTGCCGGTCGAGCCGATCGTCGAGGCGGGCGGCGACACGGTCGCCCGGGCGCTCGTCCGCTGGCGCGAGATCGCCGAGTCCCTGCGGCTCTGCCGGGAGGCGCTCGCCCGGTCGGACGGGCTCGGGGGCCCGCTCCGGGTCCGCGTCCCCACGAGGCCGCGCGGCGAGGCCACGAGCCGGGTGGAGGCGCCACGGGGCGAGCTCTTCTACTACCTCCTGGCGGAGGGCGAGCCGCATCCGACCCGCTGTCGGGTCCGCACCCCGACCTTCGCCAACCTGCCGGCCGTCCTCCGGATGCTCCCGGGCACGGAGATGGCGAACGTGCCGGTCGCCCTGCTCTCGATCGACCCCTGCCTCTCCTGCACGGAGCGGTAGCCGGGCCCCCTGCGCGGGCCCGGCGGGCCTAGAAGCCGACGTTCTGGGGCAGGCTGAAGACGACGAACAGCGCCCCGGCGAACAGGACGACCGCCAGGCCGACCATCGCCCGGCGGATGCCCAGCGTCCTGAACCGCGTGCCGACCCCGGCGAAGAACAGGACCGAGGCGAACAGGACGGCGGTGAGGACGAAGTTGTCGCTCGTCTGGTTCGCGTCCTTGGCCGCGTCGAAGGCCGCGGTCGCCTCGTCGGCGAGCCGGTCGGCCTCCTCGAGGGCGGCCACCCGGTACTCGGGCCTCGAGAAGGGCGTGTCGGTCGGCGGCGTCCCGATCGTGATCCCACCGAGCCAGGCCTCGAAGGCAGGCCGGAACTCCAGCCGGAACTGGCTCCGGTAGAACTCCGCCAGGTCCGTCTCACCGGTGGCGTAGGCGTCGAGGAACGCGGTGTAGAGCCCGATGTCGATCTGCACCTGCGTGTTGCCCCGGTTCGACTCGCGGACCGATTCCTGGCGCAGCGTGCCGGCCCGCCCGAACTCGGTGGCCTGGACGCCGGTCCAGCGGGTCGCCTGGTAGGCGGACCAGGCCGAGCTGATCGTCGCGAGGGCGAGGAGGATCGCCGCGATGATCTCGAGCGGGTCGGTCCGCTCCATCTTCTCGGCGATCTCGTCGCGGGCCGACCCGGCCATGCCGACGAAGCGATCGCGTTGGCGCCCGGCGAAGCCGGTCTCGTGCTCCTCGTCCGCGCTCGACGCGGTGGCCCCGATCGGCTTCGGCTCGTCGGCCGACCCGTGCGCGCCGGCGTCCGAGCCGTGGGGCTCGTCCTGCACGTTCCTCCTCCTCGCTTCCGGGACGGATCGAGCCGGCGGTCGGGCCGGCTCGACGGGAGTCTACCGGGTGGACGGACCACCCGGTCCGCATCTTGTCGTTCAGAACATCGTCGGGCACCAGGCGGGCACGGTCGTGGCGAACGCCCGGTCGGCCTCATCGAGCGCGCCGGGGCGCAGCTCGGCCACCCGGCCTGCCCGAGCGAGGTCGGCGAACCGGAAGGCACCGAGGTACACGGCCGCGAGATCGGCCACGTCCAGGCGAAGGTCGGGCCGGGCATCGGTGCGGCCGACCGCCCCCGGGCCGTCGAGCCGCCACCGACCGGCATTCCCCGGGAGGACATCGTCCGTGACCTCGAACACGAGCGGGTCGGGGGTCGCGTACGAGCGGGCGGCGAGCGCCGCGCCGACGTCGACGAGGCGGAGCCAGAGCCCGTCGCCCAGCATCAGGCCAAGCCGGCGCGGCTGCTCGAGCATCAGCTGCAGGGGATGCGGGACGCGCTGGCGGGACGCGGCGATCGTGCCGACGAGATCGATGTCGAGGAGCCAGGCCCAGAGGGCGCGCTCCACGACCGGGTCGGGCGACATGACCTCGCTGACGAGGAGCCGGCTCCGGGCGCCCCGGGGCTCCCAGTCCGCCTTGACGCGGTAGATGGCGTAGCCGTCCGGCGTCCCGTCGGTCTCGTGGACGGCGAACGTCTTGGGGCCGCCGCCGTCTCGCCAGGCCGGCGGATCCGTCACGCCGAGGTGCGTCCACCAGGTGACGGAGCGGTCGATCATCCCGGGCGTTCCCGGCCGGACGGCGTCGTGGATCGCCGGGAACGTCCGTAGCGCCTCGTCCGCGTCGACGAGGCGGATCCGCCCCGTCCGCGGGGTCGGTCGGAGGAGGCCGGCGTGCGGGCGCTCGATCTCGAACCGGCCGGCGATGGTCCCCGGTCCGTAGCCGAAGCGCTGGTAGATCGATCCCTCGGAGGCCCACAGGATCGCCACCGGTTCGCCGCGCCTCCGGACGTCGGCGAACTGCTCGAGGATGAGCGAGCGAAGGATGCCCTGCCGCCGGTGGCTCGGCGTGACCCCGACGAGGGTCACCCCTGCCGCCCCGACCTCGCCGCCGGGGACGGTGAGACGCTGGGTCAGGGCTCCCGCACAGCCGACCGGCTCGTCGCCATCGAACGCCGCGATGATCCGCTCGGGATCGAGGACCGGTCGCTCCAGCTCGAACTCGGCATCGGAGTGCTCCTCCCCGAACGCCCGTGGCAGGGGGGCCAGGAAGCGCCGGAGCGAATCCGCCGTCGCGGTCCGGATGGGATACGGCGGCCGGTCGGGCGCCGGGTCGTCGGGCATGCGCCCATCGTGCCAGACGACGGGACGCGGGACCACGCCGGGCCGATCCGGCGGGACGACGGCCCCGCCGGGCGATCAGTCGTCGGGCGGTCGCGTCCCGACGTGGACGGTCACCATCCCGAGGGTCATCGGAGCCCAGCGGACGTCCACGAGCCCCGCGGCCGCCATGATCTCGGCGATCCGCTCGGGCGGCGGGTAGTTGCGGACGCTCTCGACGAGGTAGGCATAGGCCTCGCCCTGCCCGGCGAGGCGGCCGATGAACGGGACCACCTGCTCGAACCAGACCCGGCTGATCCGCGCGATCAGGTGGTCCGGCCGGGCGATCTCGAGGCAGACCACCCGCCCGCCGGGCCGGACCACCCGGCACATCTCGGCGAAGCCACGCTCGTAGTCGGGCAGGTTCCGCATCCCGAACGCGATCGTGGCCGCGTCGAAGGTCGCGTCGTCCGCGGGCAGGTGCATGGCGTCCCCGACCAGGAACTCGACGCCCGGACGTCGCCCGTAGGCGGCCCGCGCTCGATCGATCATCCGCGGCGCGAGATCCACGCCCAGGACCCTCCCGCTCGGTCCGACCCGGTCCTTCAGCGACCGGGCCACCTTGCCCGTGCCGGTCGCCACGTCGATGACGGCGCCGCCGGGGCCGACCTCGGTCATGGCCACGGCGCGGCGCCGCCAGCGTGGCTCCTGGAAGCCGCTGATGACCGCGTTCATCACGTCGTAGACGCCCGAGATCCGGTCGAACATCGCCCCCACCTCGTGGGTCGAGGCGGCGTTGCCGCGTTCGGAGGCGAGACCCGACGGGGTCGTGGCCGAGGGGGCGTCGGGCGACGGGCGATCGGGTTCGGTCACGGGGCAGGCTCCACGGGGCGGCCCGCTCGGTCGAGGAGGGCGAGCACGAGGTCGGCGATCGGCGCCGGGTCGGTGATCGGCGCGGGGTGGCGGAGGCCGTCGAGGGCGATCCGGGTCGCCGGTCCGATCCGGGCCGCCAGCGCGTCGGCGATGGGAGCATAGAACGGCTGGCTCGCCGAGCCCGTGGCAAGGACGGTCGGCACGGCGATCCCCTCCAGGCGGTCCGGGTCGAGACCCTCCATCGCCACGTCCGCGACGGCGCCGGTCCCCTGTCGGGCGATGGCCGACCGCTGCCTCGGACTGAGCCGATCCCACGCCTCGGGACCCGAGACCATGCCCAGGAAGACGCGCGCGGCGGCCTCCGATCCGCCTGCCGCGTAGGCCCGCCCGACCCGGTCGGCGACGCTGGCCATGGCCTCCAGCGAAGCCGGGTCGGCGAGCGGCAGATAGGGCGGCTCCCAGGCCAGCACCGCCGCGATCCGGTCCGGGTGGCGAGCCGCCGTCTCGAGCGCGACGACCCCGCCGAAGCTGTGCCCGACCAGGACCGCCCGGTCGAGTCCGAGGGCGTCGAGGACGGCGACCACGTCGGCGACGTGGCGCCCGACGGGTACCGGGTGCGGGTCGGCCATCTCGCTCTCCCCGCTGCCGCGTCGGTCGACGAGGACGACCGGGGTCGTTGCCGCCACGCGCCGGGCCAGCGACGTGAGCTGGGTCGACGACGACAGCGTGGCGTGGAGGATCACGACCGGCAGACGGCGGGCGCTGCCCGGATCGGCGGGGCCCGCCAGGACCCGGATCGCGATCGCCTGGTCGTCGTCGGCCATGACGACCCGGCGTCTCGGATCCTCGCCGGCGGACGCGGACGCCGCCTTCGGGAGCCGTCGCCGGAGCAGCTTGCCCGAGGGCGACCGGGGCAGGGCCTCGACCCGCACGAACCGGGCCGGCACCTTGAACGGGGCGAGGCGGGCGCGGGCGTGGGTCCGCAGCTCTTCGTCGGACGGTGGCGGGGCTCCCGCCGCCACCACGTACGCGACGGGCACGCGGCCCCACGACGGGTCGGCCGCTCCGACCACGCCGACGTCCGCGACCCCAGGATGACTGGCGAGGGCGGCCTCGACCTCGGCCGGGGCGACGTTCTCGCCGCCCGACACGATGAGGTCGTCGAGACGGTCGACGACCCGGAGGTGCCCGTCGGCATCGAGGCTGCCCAGGTCGCCGGTCCGGAGCCAGCCGTCGGGACCCAGGACCGCCGCGGTGGCTGCCGGGTCGTCGAGATAGCCGGCGAAGACCGTCGGTCCGCGAACGGCGATGCCGCCGATCTCGCCCGGCTCGGCCACGCCCCCGGACGGGTCGAGCCGGTCGATCCGGAGCTCCGTCCCGGGCAGGGCCCGGCCCGCCGACCACGGCCGGACCCGCGCCTCCTCCGGGCGAGCCGCGGCGACGCCGGAGGCCGTCTCGGTCATGCCGTACGACGGCATCACGGGCCAGCCGGCGCCGATGGCCCTGGCCACGAGCGCCTCCGGGATCGGGCCGCCGCCGAGCAGCACGGCCCGGATCCCGTCCGGGGGCGGTCCGTCGGCTCCGGCGGCCAGGAGCCGCTCGAGCTGCGTCGGCACGAGGGACAGGTGGCTCACGACGACCCCGCGGGCGCGGGCCGCGTCGATCGCCCCGACCAGGCCCAAGGCGTCGGTCGTCTCCGGCACCACGATCGGGACGCCGGCGGCCCGGGCCCGGGCGACGATGCCGATCCCCGCCACGTGGCCCAGGCCCAGCGACAGCAGCCACCCCGAGGCCGGCGGCAGGAAGGCGTTCCAGGCCTCGGCGCTTGCCCGGACCCGGTCGAGGGGCAGACGGGCCAGCTTCGGCCGAGCCGTCGTCCCGGAGGTGGGAACGATGAGCTCGGCGGCGAGGTCGGTCGAGGGGGGCGGATCGGCCGGGCCCGGCCTGCCGGGCCCGGTGATCTCGGCGAGGTCCAGGAGCTCCACGCCGGCGGGCGCGTCCGGGCCGGCCGCGGCGTGGAGGACGAGGAGGCGACAGCGCGCCGCCTCGAGGATCCCGGCGATCTCCGGCGGGGCGAGCCGCGGATGGACGACGACCGGCTGGATCCCCGCCCGGGGAAGGCCCACGAGGGCCGCGACACCCAGCGGCGAGGCAGCGGCCATGAGCCCGACCCGCTCACCCGGGCGGCCGCCACGCGCGGTGACGGCCGCGGCGACGTCGGCGGCGCGGGCATCCAGCTCGGCCCATGACCAGGTCCGGTCGACGGTCACGACGGCGGGGTCGCCGGAGCCTGGCTGCGTCATCGGCCCGCCTCGACGCGTTCCAGGGTCCACCGGTCCACCGCGGCCGGGTCCACGACCACCCCG
>DATHYZ010000285.1:0-8396 GCA_035458865.1 Candidatus Limnocylindrales bacterium | reverse complement strand
GCCATCGGCCGGGATGGCGGGCGGCCGCGGTACGGCGCGGTCCCACGGTGGGTCCGGTGGGCGGCGGGCCAGGTGCCGGACGATCGAGCGGGCCAGGGCCAGGGCGTGCTCATCGTCGACCGCCTCGTGGTCGGCCACGCCGCTGACGCGAGTGTGGACGTCCGACCCGCCGAGCTCCTCGGCCGAGATGACCTCGCCGGTCGCTGCCTGGACCAGCGGCGGACCGCCCAGGAAGATCGTCCCCGTGCCGCGGACGATGATCGACTCGTCGCTCATCGCCGGGATGTACGCCCCACCAGCGGTGCAGCTGCCCATCACCAGGGCGACCTGGGGGATCCCGAGGGCCGACATCCGGGCCTGGAGGTAGAAGATCCGGCCGAACCCGTCGCGATCGGGGAAGACCTCGGCCTGGAGCGGCAGGTAGGCGCCGCCAGAGTCGACCAGGTAGAGGCAGGGCAGCCGGTTCTCGAGGGCGATCTCCTGCGCCCGGAGGTGCTTCTTGACCGTCTCCGGGAAGTACGTCCCGCCCTTCACCGTGGCGTCGTTGGCGACGATCACGCAGAGCGTCCCCTCGATGCGGCCGAGGCCGGTGACGATGCCCGCGCCCGGCGAGGCGTCGTCGTGCATCCCGGTCGCCGCCAGCGCCGACAGCTCCAGGAACGCGCTGGCGGGGTCGAGCAGCCGGTCGATCCGCTCGCGGACGAGCAGCTTGCCGCGGTCGCGATGACGGGCGATGGCCTCCTCGTCGCCTGCCGCGTCGCGACCGGCCACGGCTGCGGTCCGGGCCCGGAGCTCCGCCACCGCCTGCCGCATCGCGGCCTCGTTGGCGATCGCCTCCGGGGCGGTCGGGTCGAGGCGTGAGCGGAGCGCGACCATGGGTCCGCTAGACGACGCGCAGGCCGAGGATCCGCCGGGCGATGACCAGCCGCTGGATCTCGCTCGTCCCCTCGCCGATCTCGGTGAGCTTGGCGTCACGGAGGAAACGCCCCACCGGGTAGTCCTCGACGTAGCCGTAGCCGCCATGGACGAGGAGCGCGGCATTGGTCGCCCGGCCGGCCATCTCCGAGGCGTACAGCTTGGCCTGGGCGGCCGCGAGCCCGTAGTCGCGTCCCTGGTCGCGGAGCCAGGCCGCCCGATAGACCAGGGCCCTGGCGGCCTCCAGCTCGGTGGCCATGTCGGCGATCCGGAAGCCGACCGCCTCGAACGAGCCGATCGGCCGGCCGAACTGGGTCCGCTCCCTGACGTAGGGGACCGCCGCGTCGAAGGCGGCCTGGGCGAGCCCCAGGGCGAGAGCCCCGATCGAGATCCGGCCGCCGTCGAGGATCGCGAGGAAGGTGTGGAACCCGGCCCCCTCCTCGCCGAGGAGGTTCTCGGCCGGGATGCGGACCCCGTCGAAGTGGAGCTCGCCGGTCGAGGAGGCGTGGAGCCCCAGCTTCTCCTCGAGCCGGCCGACCACGAAGCCGGGCGTGTCGGCGGGGACGATGAACGCGCTGATGGCCGCTCCGCCGCGTTCGGTCGTGCCGGTCCGGGCCGCGACGACGTACGTCCCGGCCTGGCCGGCGTTGGTGATGAACCGCTTGCCCCCGTCGATGACCCATGCGGCGCTGCCGTCCACCGCCGTGTCGCGGCGGGCGGTCGTCCGCATCGCCCCGGCGTCGGAGCCCGACCCGGGCTCGGTCAACCCGTAGGCGCCCAGGACGCGGCCGCTGGCGAGCGGTTCCAGGAAGCGGGCCCGCTGGTCGTCGGTGCCGGCCAGCAGGATCGCTCCGCAACCGAGCGACGTGTGGGCGGCGACGATCAGGCCCAGCGAGCCCCAGACACGCCCGATCTCCTCGACCGCGATGGCGTAGGCGAGGGTATCCATCCCCGCCCCGCCCCAGCGCTCGGGGACCGGGATCCCGAGCCAGCCCATGCGACCGAGCTGCTGGACCACGTCGGTCGGGAAGCGACGCTCACGTTCGTGCTCGTCGACCACCGGCGCGACCTCGTGCTCCATGAAGTCGCGGACGGTCTGGCGAAGGAGCTGGTGCTCGGCCGGCAGGTCGAGGTCCACGGGTGGAGTATGGCACGCAGGGTCCGCCTCCCGGTCTGGTGTCGGTGTGCCATGCTCGGGTCCATGGGCAGCGACGAGGCAACTCGATGAACGTCAATCTCTGCTACGAGGATGCCTACCTGCGCGCCGTCGAGGCGGTGGTCGGGACGGTCGACGACTCGGCCGAGACCCCCGTCGTCGTCCTCGACCGGACGATCTTCTACCCGGGCGGCGGTGGTCAGCCGTCGGACCGGGGCCTGCTCCTGCGGGCCTCCGACGGCCGGAGCTGGACGGTCCGTGCTGCCCGCCGGATCGGCGGTGAGACGGTCCACGAGCTCGAACCGGGGGTCGAGCCGCCCGTCCCGGGTGACCGACTCGTGGCCGAGCTCGAATGGGCCCGGCGCTACTCGCTCATGCGGACCCACACGGCCCTTCACGCCCTGTGCGGCGTCGTCTGGCGGGACTACGGGGCCCTCGTCACCGGCGGCAACATGGAACCGGGTGCCGGCCGGATGGACTTCGAGTTCGAGCGGATGGGCGGCGACCTGGTCGACGAGATCGAGGCCCGGGTGAACGCAGAGCTCGCCAGCGGCCTCGACGTCCGCGTGGACGTGCTCCCGCGCGAGGAGGCCTCCGCGATCCCGGACCTGATCCGGACGAAGGTCAACCTCCTGCCGCCCGGCATCCAGGAGATCCGGACGATCGAGATCGTCGGGCTGGACCTGCAGGCCGACGGGGGCACCCATGTCGCCAACACGAACGAGGTCGGCTCGATCCGGGTGACCGGCTACGAATCCAAGGGCCGCATCAACAAGCGCATCCGGATCGCGCTCGTCGACCCGGACTGACCCGCCGGCGCCAGCTCCGAGCCACGGCCGACGGTCGCGTTCCCGGGCGCCCGCACGGTCCGGCGTCGACCGGCCAGGCCGACGCCCCTCGACCGATCACCGATCCGACCCGGTCGGTGAGGACGGACCGGGCTCGTCCACCACCGCCTGGCCGCCGCCTGTCCGAAGGATGCCGCCGCCCATCAGGTAGCCGCCGAAGCCGACGCTCCAGAGCAGGATCGGGTAGGCGACCCAGCGCTCCAGTCCGCCGACTCCCAGCCCGGGCAGCGGGGCATCGCCGCGGACCGCGGCATACCCCACGAGGATGCCCAGCGAGACCAGGCCCATCACGAGGGCGATGTACCGGAACGGGGGCTCGGTCACCCGGGCGCTCGCGATGGCTGCCGCGCCCCCGGCGGCGAAGACCCCGAGCGCCGAGACGAGGTGGGGCCAGCCCGTCCCGCTGGGAAGCAGGCCGACGCCGACAAGGCCGATCCCGATCAGGGCCACCGTGGCCCCGAGCAGTGCGCCCGCGCCGGCGCGACCCAGCAGGATGCCCGCCGCCAGGGTGAGCAGGCCGGTCGCGACGATCGAAGCGGTGAAGATCGCGGCCGAGCTCGGGAAGCCGTCCCGTCCCCCACGGCCGCCGAGCTCGCTGATCTCGTTGGCGCCGGTCGTGTACGTCCCGGGATACAGGGCCTCCGCGGTCACGATGCCCATCAGGACCGTGACCCCGCCGAGCAGGAGGAGCGCACCGGCGACGCGCAGGGCGGTCCGGCTCGACGGACCGCGGGCCGATCGCATCGGCCCGGCCCCGGTCCCCGGCTCCAGACCCACCCCCGCCTCAGCCGCCCCGGGCGGCCCGCTCGACGAACTCGGCGAGGTCGCGCGACTGCTCCTGTCGCGACGGCTCGTGGACGTACATCATGTGCCCGGCCGGGTAGTAGCGGTACTCCACGTTGCCCCGCAGCTCGTCGGGGATCGGGACGTGGGCCATGACCTCCTCGGTGGCGAAGTACGGGGTTGCCCCGTCGTACCAGCCCGACGCCACGTGGACCTTGAGGTGCGGGTTCGCCCGCATCGCCTCGCCGAGGCGGCCGGTGACCGAGATGGGCTTGCCCTCGAACTCCTTGTACGACCAGGCCTCGTGCGCCTTCAGCGAGAGGATCTCGTACGGCAGGTCGTTCTCGTAGCCGAGCTCGTCCCGGACGTAGTGGTTGAAGGCCGCCGTGTAGGGGCCCGTGATCGCCGACATCGACGGATCGGCTGAGAAGTGCTCACGGCCCCCGTCCGGCTCCCAGCCCACGAACCGGCCGTCCAGCCGACCGACCGACCGGCCCTGGTCCCGCATGAGCTCGGTGAAGAACCGAATGTGCTCGATGCGGAGGTCGACCCGGTCCACGTAGTCGCGGCTCAGCCCGGTCAGTGCGGCGATCCGTCGGACCGCCCGGCGTCGCGCAGTCGTGCCGAGCCGGCTGCCGAGCGCGAGGACCTTCGGGTACTCGTCGGTCGCGTAGGCGGTCGCCTCGGCAAGCACGGCCTCGAGCGGTCGGTCTCCGTGCTTGCCGTGATAGTGGGCGATCGCGGCGTACGTCGGCAGGTAGAGCGGGTACGGTCGCTCGTTGCCCTCCTCGGCGTCGATGCTGCCGATGTCGAGGACGGCCGAGACGAGGATGATCCCGTTCAGATACATCCCGTGGCGCTGCTGGAGGTGCGCCGCCAGGCCTGCCGCCCGGAGGGTGCCGTAGGACTCGCCGGCCAGGAACTTCGGGGACATCCAGCGGCCGTTCCGCGAGGCCCACAGGCGGATGACCTCGCCGACGGATTCGAGATCCCGGGTGAACCCGTGGTACTCGTTGACCTTCTCGCCGTCGATCGCCCTCGAGTACCCGGTGGCCACCGGGTCGATGAAGACGAGGTCGGCATGGGCGAGCAGCGTCTCCGCGTTGTCGACGAGGTCGTACGGCGGAGGCGTGAGCGCGCCGGCATCGCCGGTGACCACGCGGCGCGGCCCCAGCAGGCCCAGGTGGAGCCAGACGCTCGACGATCCGGGCCCGCCGTTGAAGGCAAAGACGACCGGCCGCTCCCGGGGGTCGGCCCCGTCGAGGGTGTAGGACGTCAGGAAGACGGTCGCCCGGGGCTTGTGACCCTGCGCCTTGCCATCCTCGACCACCTCCTCACGGAGGACCACCCGGCCGGCCCGGGAGGTGTAGTCCAGCCTGCGGCGTCGGCCGATCGACAGCTGGTGCGATCGCTCGACCAGGTCGTCGACGGGTGGGGCGGGCGTCACGGGCTTCGCGTCGGCGTCCGGCTTCCTGGTCTCCTCGGCGCCGGGGGTCTCTGGCTCGGGCATGGCGGCTCCCTCGTCGGTCTCGATGGACGAAGCGTAGCCGGTCTCGACCGGGGCGGTGGTCAGTCCGTCTCGCCCGGAGGATCGGTCGGCAGGTTGGCCATGGCACGGATCGCTCGCCCGAACAGCGACGGATCGACCGAGTCCGGGTCCAGATAGACCTGGATCAGGAGGCCGGTCCCCAGCGCGTTGACCAGGCGGGCCAGGTCGGCCCCGTCGAACCGGGACGTGACGCCCTCCTCTGCGAGCTTCGCCGTCAGGGTCGCGCCCATGCGCTCGTAGAGCTCGTCAGAGCCCTCGCACATCAGCTGCTTGAGCGCCGGATCGCGCATGGCCGCCAGCCAGAACTCGACCTGGAGGATGTCCCAGGTCGACTGCTCACGGGCCTGCTCCTGGAGCATCGGTCCCGAGAGGTCGGCGAGCTGGGCGAGCGAGAGGGATCCGAGTGACTGGATCTGGTCGTCGACCCGCTGCTCGGCCGTCCGGCGGAGCAGCGCCCCGAAGAGCTCGCCCTTGGTGGCGAAGTTGGAGTAGACGGCACCCTTGGTGAAGCCGGCGGCCTCGGCGACCGCCTCGAGCGACGCTCCGTGGTAACCCAGGCGGCTGAACACCTCGGCCGCCGCGTCGAGCAGGAGCTCCCGGGTCCGTTGGCGGCTCTCCTCTCGCGTCAGGCGTCCGACCCGGATCTCGACGCTGGTGTCCTTGAGCGCCTCCCGCGCCTCGGCCACGGCCAGGCGGATGGCATCTCGGGTCGTCGACGCGATCTCTCGCGAGAGGCTGGCGGTCCGGCGGCCGGCCCGGGCGGACTCGCGCGCGGCGTCTGCGGTGCGACGGGCCTCTGCCCGGACATCCTCGACCGATCGCCGAGCCTGGCTGCCGGGGCGGTCACTTCGGGGCTCGCTCATGAGGCGATGATACCACAAGGTATCTACGTCCTTTGTAGTATTGACATACCTTGCAGTATGACAATACTTGGTGGTACCGATACGCCGGTGACGCCGGCCGGACCACCCGACAGGGAGCCAGAGATGCTGCTCGAGATCGAGGGCCTCACCAAGACCTATCGCTCGCGGATCCGCCGAGGCCGCGACGTGCGAGCGAACGACGGGATCGACCTGTCGGTGGAGGCCGGACAGGTCTTCGGCCTGCTCGGCCACAACGGGGCTGGCAAGACGACGCTCGTCAACCAGATCATCGGCCTGCTGCGACCGGACTCCGGCGCCATCCGGCTCGAAGGCCGGGACGCCATCGCCGACCCGGCCTTCGCCCGGCGGGCCTGCTCGTTGCAGCCCCAGGCACAGCTGCCGATCGACGGTCTGACCCCTGACCAGGCGATCGAGCTCATCGGGCGGTTGCGCGGCGGCGACCGCGTCGAGGTCCGGGCGCGCCGCGACCGCTTCATCGACGAGCTCTCGCTGGCCGAGTGGCGCCGGACCGATGGGCAGCGGCTCTCGGGGGGCGTGAAGCGACTCGTCTCGTTCGCCATGGCGGCCGTCGTCCCGGGCAGCGTGGTCATCCTCGACGAGCCCACGAACGATGTCGACCCGGTCCGGCGCCGTCTCCTCTGGCAGCAGGTCCGCGGGCTCGCCGACGAGGGAGCCGCCGTCCTGCTCGTGACCCACAACGTCGTCGAGGCCGAGCGATCGGTCGACCGCCTGGCGATCCTCGACCGCGGCCGGGTCATCGCCCAGGGCACCCCGGCCGAGCTCAAGAGCGGGGTCGCCGAGGAGCTGCGGCTCGAGCTCGTCCTCGAGCCCGACGCCGCGGCACCGCTGCCCGCTCCCTTCATTCAGCGCTACGTGCCGAACGGGACGCGAGCCGTGGCGACGATCCCGGCCGCCAGTGCCGGCGACGCGGTCGCCTGGGCGGATGCCCTGCGCCGCGACGGGATCGTCGAGGAGTACTCGGTCGCCCCGGCGACCCTCGAGGACGTGTACATCGAGCTCGTCGGCCGGGCCGACACGCTCAGTGACAAGGAGGCGATCGATGCCCTCGCTGCATGACTTCTGGCTCGGCGCGACGACGCGCCGGCGATCGTGGCGCCCGTCTGGCGGCGCCCCGTCGGCGACCACCCGCGGGACGCGAACGGACCGGCTCCCGGGTGACCTGCTGCGCACCTACGCCCTGCTCGTCCGCTGGCAGGCGCTCCGCCTCAAGGGGTTCCTGCCGCTCGCGATCGTGGTCCAGTCACTGTTCGCCCTCGGGATCGTGATCGGCTACCCGCTCCTCTTCCCGGAGATCGACCCGCTCACCATCCTCTTCCTTGCCACCGGTGCGCCGGCCATCACGCTCATCAGCATGGGCCTGGTGGCGGTGCCCCAGGTCGTGGCCCAGGCCCGGCTCGCGGGGTCCCTCGAGTACATCCGGTCGCTCCCCGTCGCCCGCCTGGTCTACCTCTTCGCCGACCTGACGGTCTGGATGGCGATCGTCCTTCCCGGCGTCGTCTTCGCGCTGGCGATCGGGGTCCTCCGCTTCGGGCTCGACCTGGACGTCACTCCCCTCGTCGTGCCGGCCTTCCTGCTGGTGGCCCTGACCTCCGCATCGGTCGGCTACGCGATGGCCTCCGTGCTCCCGCCGACCATCGCGATGCTGCTGACCCAGGTCCTCGTGGTCTTCGTCCTGATGTTCTCGCCGCTCAACTTCCCGCCCGAGCGCCTGCCCGAGTGGCTGCAGGCGATCCACGCCTTCCTGCCGGTCCAGGCGATGGGCGAGGTCATCCGGGGCACCGTCGCCTCGTCCACCTTCCCGACCACCGTCGGCGCCTGGGCGCTCCTGGCGGCGTGGTGCGTGGGCGGGCTCGGGATCGCCTACGTGACGCTCCGGCGCCGGGGCTGAACCGCCGGCCTGCCCGGGCGGGATCATCCCTCGAGCCGGCCTGCCCGGGCCGGTCGGCTCGCCGGCCGGTGACGCTCGGCAGCCATCATCCCGCGCGCCGTTCGCCTACCCTCATCTGGTGGTGACCACCGGTCCGACCGCCTCCATCGTGCGCTGGCTCCGCCAGTTCGGACTGCTCGTCCTGACCGTGGGCGGCCTCGTGTTCGGGCTCGTCCTGACCTGGGCAGGACGGGAGGACCTAGCGTTCTGGGCGTGGGCGCTGCCCACGGTCGTCGTGGGGCTCGACCTCGCCGTCTCGATCGTCCGGGACCTGCTCGGCGGGAAGGCCGGCGTTGATGTCATCGCGATCCTG
>DATHYZ010000284.1:0-23374 GCA_035458865.1 Candidatus Limnocylindrales bacterium | reverse complement strand
CCGGGCCAGGCGTCGGTGATGGGCCATCGGGACGGCCCAGTCGTCGGTGCCGTGGACGAGCAGGAGCGGACCCCGGTACCGGGCGATGGCCCGGGTCGCCGAGATCCGGTCCACGCCATGGCCGCGCGGCCGGACGTAGACCCGCGCCGTGAGCCAGGCCAGGGGATAGGCGATCGGGTCGGGGAGCGGCAGGTGGGCCAGGCGGAAGGTCTGGCGGGTGAGGCGGACCGGATCGGCTGGTGCGGCGACGACGACGAGTGCCTCCACCCGCGGGTCGTCCGCGGCGGCCAGGATGACCCCGATCCCGCCCATGGAGTGACCCAGGGCGCCGATCCGGGTGACCTCGGGGCGGTCGGCCAGCACCGCGAGCGCCGCCCGCGCGTCGGCCGCGAACTCGCCGCCCGAGATCGGCAGGACCTCGGGCGGGTTGTCCCCGTGACCGCGCACGTCGACCGTGAGCACGTGGAAGCCCGCCGCGTGCAGGACCTGGGCGTTCGGCAGGGTCCGGTCACGGGCCGATTCCCAGCCGTGGAGGAGCAGGATGCCCGGGGCCGGCCTTCCCTCGTCGGCCGGGATGAACCACGCCGGGAGCGGCCCCCCGGGGCCCGGCACGTCGAGCGACTCGAAGGGCATGCCCAGGCTCGCCGGGTCCACGAGCGGCGGGTTCCGGCGGGGGAATCCGGCCCGGCTCCGGTAGACGATGGCGAACCGGTAGGCCAGCGCGGCCGGGATCGCCATGATCGCCGCGGTCAGACCGGCACGACGGAACGATCGCATGGGGATATCGGACGGCAGCGCGGGCGACCTGTCAAGCGATGCCCTCCGAATGGTCGGCTCGCTACACTCGGAGGATGTCCCAGCGCGATCCGCACCATGTCCTGGGGCTCCGACCCGGGGCCACCTCCGCCCAGATCAAGGCCGCCTGGCGCCGGCTCGCCCGACAGCATCATCCGGATCTCACGGGGGACGATCCGGTCGCGTCGCGCCGCGCCACCCGGCGGATGGCCGAGATCAACGCGGCCTACGAGTCCCTCCGGTCGGGGACCAGGCCGGGCGTCCGGCCGACGGCCGCGCCGGGCTGGCCCGAGCGCTCGACCCGACGACCGTCAGGACCGCCGCCACCGCCGCCGACGCGCCCGGTCACGGCCCGGGTCGACACCTCGGCGACCCTTCGGCCCCGCAACGAGCGGATCGGCCGCCCGGTCGTGCCGCCCGGGTTCGCGCCCCCGGCCAGCCCGCGCCGGCAGCGCGAGGCGCCGCGCGCCTCGGATCCCAACGGTCCCATCCTCTACGACCGGGATCGGCGGTTCCGTCGGCCTCCGGAGCCCGACCTGCCGACCGCGCGGAGCCATGTCGTCGAGTTCGGGAAGTTTCGCGGGCACACCCTCGGCGAGATCGCCGAGTTCGAACCCTCCTACGTCGACTGGATCGCCTCGACGATCACCCGCGATCGCGACCTGGTCGCGGCTGCCCGGGTCGTCCGCGACGACCTGGATCGGCGTGGAGTGGCGCGTCGCGCCCGGACCGACGAGGCGACCGCGACCCGCTGAGCTGGCATGGCGACGACCGGCGGCGATGTCGCCGCCGGTCATCATGAGCGAGGAGCGATGAGTCCCGCCGCCCGGACCCGGCCTGCCGGCCGATCCTCATGGTCACTCGGCTCGTGATGGTGGCCCGGGAGCCTCCCGGCCGACGGTCCGCGTCCCGCCGGCGGGTCGTCCGGTCCGCCATCCGTGGCCGACGCCCCAGTCGCTCGGGTCCGGGTGCGGCGCACCTCGAACGCTAGGCGAAGCGCTCGTCGGGGGCCATGGGCAGCTCGTCATGGGCGCCCGGATGACCGCCGTCCGCCGGCGTCCGGGCACCAGCGGGACCACCGGCCGGTGCCGCGCGTCACCGTGGGCGGGCTCGGCTGTGCGGCCCGGTCCGGCCCGGTCGAGTCGTCCGCGGTGTCGGCGGGCTTGCGGCGGCGCCTCCCGAGCGGTCGCGGTAGGCTACGCCCATGCCTTCACTCAGCCGCGGCCTGGCCGGCCGTCGGGCCTTGTCCCTGCTCGCCCTCGTCCTCGTCATGTCCGTGACGACCGGGGCGTGCGCGGTCGGGGGACCGGCCTTCGACCCTGCCGGCCCGTGCGTCGCCGACGGCCAGGCCCAGGGCGCCTACCCGGAGCTGGAGGCGCTCGTCCCGACCGAGTTCGAGGGCGAGCCCCCGAGTCGTCTCGACAGCGGTCGCAACTGCACCCCGGAGAACCTCGGGCCCCTCGTCGACTCCGGGATCGACGAGGTTCGCTTCGCTGGCGGCCTGTGGGAGCTCGGCTCGGAGAGCGGGACGACGCTGGCCGTCTTCTCGGGCAGGGGGCTGACGGCGGCGATCCTCGGCGAGTTCTACCAGGAGGGCGCCGAGCAGGCGCGCAAGACCGACGACGTCGTCGGAGGGCCGGCAACCGTGGCAGGTCGGCCCGGCTATCGCCTGGACCTGACCAACGACGGCTACCTGCAGACCGTGGTCACCTGGCCGGCGGCGGACGGGTCCGTCGTGCAGGTGGCCCTCGTCAGCAGCGCCGCCCGTGACGTCGAGGATCCGGCCGCCCACGACGCGACCGTGGAGCGGGCGATCGCCGCCTTCGAGGACTGACGGAGGCCGGCGGAGGGCGTCGCCAGGGTCGCCGGCGAGCGGGCCGGCCCGTGCTATCGTCGCCGCCATGAGCGACGACGCGCGTCGATCCGACCCCGACCGTCAGGCCGACTGGTCGGTCGGCCGGGACCGCTGGCAGGTCGAGCGCCTCGAGCCGGCGCGGCAGCGGGCCCCGGAGCGCCGCCGGAGGTTCTCCACGCTGTCCGACGTGGAGGTCGGTCCGCTCTACGGGCCCTGGGACCTCGACGCTGCCGGCGGGTCTCCCGACGCGGCGGGCGCCGGCGGGCCCACGGAGGTCGACCACCACGGCGACCCGCTCCGGACGGGCCGCTGGGATGCCTTCGACGCGGCCCGGGACGTCGGGTTCCCCGGCGAGCCTCCGTTCACCCGCGGGATCCATCCCACGGGCTACCGGAGCCGGCTCTGGACGATGCGGATGTTCGCCGGCTTCGGATCGGCCGAGGACACCAACGACCGCTTCCGCCAGCTCCTGGGCGCCGGCCAGACGGGCCTGTCGATCGCCTACGACATGCCGACGCTCTACGGCTACGACACCGACGATCCGGAGGCCGAGGGCGAGTTCGGGACCTGCGGCGTCGCCGTGAGCTCCCTGGCCGACATGGAGGTCCTCCTGGCCGGCCTGCCCCTCGACCGGGTCAGCACCTCGATGACGATCAACTCCCCGGCCGCGCCGATCTGGGCGATGTACATCGTCGCTGCCGAGAAGGCCGGGGTCCCCAGGGCGGCGCTCGAGGGGACGACCCAGAACGACATCCTCAAGGAGTACATCGCCCAGAAGGAGTTCATCTTCCCCCCCGGGCCGTCGATGCGGCTGGTCGTCGACACCATCGAGTTCGGGACCCGGGAGCTGCCCCGCTGGAACACGATCTCGGTCAGCGGCTACCACATCCGGGAGGCCGGCTCGACCGCCGTCCAGGAGCTCGCGTTCACGATCGCCGACGGGATGGCCTACGTGGAGGCGGCGATGGAGCGCGGGCTGCGGGTGGACGAGTTCGCCCCGCGACTGTCGTTCTTCTTCAACTCCCACTCGGACTTCTTCGAGGAGATCGCCAAGTTCCGGGCGGCCCGGCGGATCTGGTGGAAGCTCATGAGCGAGCGGTACCGGGCGGAGAACGAGCGCTCCACCTGGATGCGCTTCCACACCCAGACGGCCGGCGTGTCGCTGACCCCGCAGCAGCCCCTCAACAACCTCACCCGGGTGGCGACGCAGGCGCTGGCGGCGATCCTGGGCGGGACCCAGTCGCTCCACACCGATGCCTACGACGAGGCGCTCGCCGTCCCGACCGCCGGCGCGGCCCTGCTGGCGCTCCGCCAGCAGCAGGTCATCGCCGAGGAGACCGGCGTCGCCGACACGGTCGACCCGCTCGGCGGCAGCTGGTACGTGGAGGCGTTGACCAACGCGACCGAGCGGGCGGTCTGGAAGTACCTCGACGAGATCGACCGGCGAGGTGGGATGGTGACGGCCGTCGAGCAGGGCTATCCGCAGCGCGAGATCGCCGACGCCGCCTATGCCTTCCAGCGAGCCTTCGACGCCGGCGAGAGGAGCATCGTCGGCGTCAACCGCTACGCGGACCCGGACGAGGTCCTCTCCATCCCGGTCCTGGAGGTGCCCGAGGTGTCGCTCCGCCGCCACCTGGAGCGCCTGGGTCGCATCCGACGCGAGCGGGATGCCGAGGCGGTCGCGACCGCCCTGGCCGGGCTCCGCGACGCGGCAGCGCGTCCGGGATCGACCGACACGAACCTCATGCCGCACTTCATCGCCTGTGCCCGCGCCTACGCCACGCTGGGCGAGCAGTGCCGGGTGCTCCGCGAGGTCTTCGGCGAGTACCGCGAGCCGGTCAGCGTCTGACCGGGTCGCCGCGCGGCCGCCCGGCCCGGTCGGTCAGGGCTCCTGGGTCTCGGCGAACTCGGCGGCGGCCAGCACGGCGTCGGTCAGCGATGTGCCGGCCCACTCGATCCCGAGGGTCTCGGCGAGGCCGGGTCGCATGGCGAGGCGGCCGCCGAGCAGGATGGGCAGCTCCGGGCGGACGGCGCGGACCGACGCGATCGTGTCGATGAGGGTCTCGAGCCGCCCCGGGTCGGACGCGGTGATCGCGACCAGGGTCGACTCGTTGCGGGCGACGTAGCGGGCCAGCTCCTCGGCGGGCACGTCGGCGCCGAGGTTGGCGACCGACCAGCCGTCCTCGCGGAGCACCTGGTCCAGGCAGATCAGGCCGATCATGTGCCGCTCGCCGGCGACGCCGGCGAGGACGGCCATGGGGCCGACCCGCCCCTCCGGTCCCAGCTCGGGCCGGATCCGGTCGAGGGCCCGGACCACCGTCTGGCTGGCCAGGTGCTCCTCGGCCACGCCCCACTGGCCCTCGGCCCAGCGCTGGCCGATGAGCGCCATCGCGCCGACGAGGAGATCGTCGAACACCTCGGCCCGCGGCCGCTCGTCGAGGGCGTGACGGAGGGCCCAGGCGACGAGCTCATCGTCACCCTCCACGAGGAGCGACGCCAGGAACTCGGGCGACAGCGAGCCGCCGGGGCCGCTGTCGGCCGCCTCTGGTCGGACGGGCGGGAGCGCAGGCGGGAGATCGTCGCTCACGGCGCGGACTCTACCAGACGGGCGCCTCGCCACCGTCTATCCTCAGGGCATGTTCCTCGACGGCATGTCCTTCCTGGAGGAGGAGCGCGAGGCCTGGCGGCCCTACGAGGCGCTGACCGACCTGAGCGACGAGCAGCTCGCCGTGCCGGTCGCGGCCGCCCACGGCTGGTCGGGCGCCGACCTCATGGCCCACATGCTCGCCTGGCTCGAGGTCTCGCTGGAGATGGCTCGCGAGCTGGCGGTCGGGGAGAGCAGCCCCACGCTCGCCCGGATCGACGCGGAGTGGGAGGCGAAGGGGGACGGCCTCAACGACGAGCTCCTGGAGACGTACCTGGCCCTGCCGCGCGAGGAGCTGCGGCGGCGGTACGCGACCTCGCCCGGGGAGCTGCGCGGCTTCCTGACCGTCGTCCCCGAGACCCGCTGGGTCAAGCACCCGCAGCACATGGAGTCCCTGGTCGCCGAGACGCTTGAGCACTACGAGGAGCACCTGCCGGACCTCGAGGCGATCCTGGCCACGAGTCGCTGATCTCCGGGCCGGGCGCCCGGGAATCCAAGAGCCCCGACCGTTCCCGGTCGGGGCTCCGTCGTTCGCGGAGGCTCAGGCCTGCGTGGCCGGCTTGACGAACTCGGCGAGGCCGAAGGCCTGCTCGAGCTGCTCCATCGGCCGGAAGCCGACGACGCCCTTGGGCTGCTGGCCCGGGGCGAAGAACGCGATCGTCGGGATGCTCATGATGTTGAACGCCTGCGAGAGGCCCGGGTTCGCGTCGACATCGACCTTGACGACGTCGACGGAGCCGTCGTACTTCTCGGCGATCTTCTCCATCTCCGGCGCGACGAGCTTGCACGGTCCGCACCAGGCGGCCCAGAAGTCGACCACGACCGGACGGTCGTTCTTGAGGACGAGCTCTTCGAACGTCGTGTCGGTCGCCTGCTTGATCTCGGCCATCGGTCCCTTTCTCCCGCGCTCCCGCGGGACCTCGATGCCGCCCGGCTAGCGGGCGAGCTGCTGGATGATCCGGTAGGCCTCGAGGACCGAGGGGTCCGCGAGACGGTAGAGGACGGTGTTCCCCTCGCGACGGGATGTGACCAGCCCGGCACTGCGGAGGACCGCCAGATGCTGGCTCATGTTCGGGACCTGGCAACCGACCCGCCCGGACAGCTCGCTCACGGACAGTTCGCCGAGGGCGAGAGATTCCAGGACGCACAGGCGCTTCGGGTCGGCGAGGGCTCGGCCGATGGCCGCGGCTCGCTCCCGATCGGGTCGGGTGGTTCCCGTGTCCAGCATCGCTCAACTGTATCGCTAGTTGCGCAAACACGCAAGTTCAAGCCGTCCCGCCGGAGCCGATGCCGTCGCGGCAGCGGCGATCGGGTGAGTGGGGCTGCCTGGCGCCCTCCCGCCGCTGCGATACTGTGCCCGTGGACCCGTCGACGACGCCCGGTCTCGTCCCCCTGGCCCGGATCGAGGCCGCCCGCGAAGCCATCGCGGGCCGCCTCCACCGCACGCCGACCCACTCCTCGGCGACCGCCGCCAGGATCGCGGGGGCCGCCGCGGGCGTTTCGATCGCCGACTCCCGGCTCTACCTCAAGTTCGAGCATCTCCAGAAGACGGGCACCTTCAAGCCGCGGGCCACGAGCAACAAGCTCGCCTCGCTGACCGATCCGGAGCGAGCGGCCGGGATCATCACGGTGTCGGCCGGGAATGCCGCCCAGGCCTACGCGTGGGCGGCCCGCGATCGCGGCATCCGGGCGACCGTCGTCATGCCGCTCCACGCGGCGCCCAACCGGGTCGAAGCCTGCCGCGGCTACGGTGCCGAGGTCGTCCTCCACGGGACGGCCATCTCGGAGACCTTCGCCGAGCTGGAGCGCCGGCGGGAGGCCGCCGGGCTCGTCCTGTGCCACCCGTTCGACGATCCGGAGGTCATCGCCGGGAACGGCACGCTCGGGCTCGAGCTGCTCGAGGATCTCCCCGACGTCGACGTCGTCGTGGTCGCCATCGGCGGCGGCGGCCTCGCCTCCGGGGTGGCCACCGCCCTCAAGGAGCGGCGACCCGGGATCCGCGTCTGGGGCGTGGAGCCGGTCGCCTCGGACGCGATGACCCGCGGCCTGGCTGCCGGTGAGCCCGTCCGCATCGAGCCGGCCAGCATCGCCGACAGCCTCGGCGCGCCGTACGCCGGGGCGTGGACCCTGCCCATCTGCCGCCACTACCTCGATGGCATCGTCCTGCTCGAGGACGCCGAGATCCTGGCCGGGGTCCGGTTCGCCGCCGAGCGGCTCAAGCAGGTCCTCGAGCCGGCCGGGGCGGCGGCCCTCGCGGCGCTCCTCTTCGGCCGGGTGCCGCTTCGCGACGGCGACCGTGTGGCGACGATCCTGTGCGGCGGGAATGCCGTCCTCGATCGATATGGCCAGCAGCTCGAGGCTGCGGCCCCGCTTCCGGGCGCCGACCGGTAGCGCGTCCCTGGGCGGGCGGGCCGGGGCCGATGCAGGGGTCGGGCCGCCGCCGCGGCCGTTGCCCGCGGAGCCCTGGCGCCGGGGGTGCGCACAGGCGATGGGACGGCTCAGTCGAGCCCGAAGCCCTCCAGCCGGTCGTCGTCGATCCCGAGGTGGTGCGCCAGCTCGTGGATGACGGTGATCGCGACCTCGTCGGCAAGGTCGTCGGGATCCGGGAAGTCGGCCTCCAGGGGCAGTCGGAACAGGGTGATCTTGTTCGGCGCGACGACCCAGTCGGCGCCCCACTCGGTCCGCGGCACGCCCTCGTACAGGCCGTACAGGGTGTCGTCGGGCCCGAGGTCGTTCGTCCGGCGCTGCTCGGGCGAGGGCTCGTCCTCGATGACGACGGCCACGTCCTCCAGGGCCGCCGCGAAGGGCATCGGGATGCCGGCCAGCGCCCGCTCCACGAGCCGCTCGAAGCGGACGTGACGAGTGGGGAATGGTCGGGAGGTGCGGGCCCCGCGGCGGCGCTTCACCATGGCGTCCGTATGCTAGTCGCGTGAGCCTTCCACTGAACGGCCCCGGCCTCGTCCCGGCTCGCCTCCCGGTCGAACGGGTCGGCCAGCCCGACCGGGAGGCCCAGCCCGAGGGCTACCTGGTGCTCGTCGGCGAGGCCGACCGGATCCACTTCCACGACTGGGGTGGGCCGGACAGCGATCCGTCCGCGGGCGGGGCCGCCGGCACGGGACCGGGCGTCCTGCTCGTCCACGGGCTGCTGTCGACGGCCTGGGCGTGGGCGCCGATCGCCCGTCGCCTCCGTCGCGATCGGCGGGTCGTCGCGGTCGACCTGCGCGGCCACGGGCTGTCCGACGCCCCGACCGAGGGCTACGACCGGGCCACCCTCACGGACGATGTCGTGGCCGTCGCCGAAGGGTCCGGCCTGCTGCGGATGGGCCAGGACGCCGGCGGACCCGACGATCGGCTCGTCCTCGCCGGGCACGGCTTCGGGGCCATCGTCGCAGCGTGGACCGCCGCGCGGCTGGGTCCCCGCTGTGCCGGCCTCGTGCTCGTCGACGGCGGCTGGGAGGATCTGGAGGCCGCGACCGGGATGGACGCCGACGAGCTCCTCCGCGGCCTCGATGAGCCCCCCGAGATCCTCCGCTCGATGGCGACGTACCTCGCCGACCGCGAGGCCTACGACCCACGGACCTGGGACGACGACCAGGAGGCGGCGGCCAGGGCGGCCGTCGTGGAGCTCCCCGTCGGGCGGGTGGAGCCAGCGGTGCACCACCACGTCCGCGAAGCCTCGGTCCGGGCCATGTTCGAGTACCGCCCGGCCGAGGTCCTGGCCGAGGTGGTCGCGCCGGTCACCGTCCTGGCTGCCGCCGACGACGAGGACGGGACGCGAGCCGGCGCGCTCGGGGCGACCGCCGCGACCCTGGCCGGCCGCGGATGTCGGGAGATCCGGATGGCGCGCTGGCCGCTGGTCGGTCACAACCTGATGCGGTACCGTCCGGATGAGGTCGCGGCGGCGGTCCTGGCGGCCGATCGGCAGGAGGATGGATCCTGATGCGCGTCGTCTACACGTCGGCCCACCTGGCCCACGACATCACGCACGAAACGATCATGGGCGTTCCCGTGCCGGCCTACGAGGTCGCCGAGCGCGCGGAGCGGATCCGCGCGGCCCTGGAGGCCGACGGCGGCTTCGAGCTCGCCGGACCGACGGAGCACGGCGAGGAGCCGATCGCAGCCGTGCACGACGAGTCGCTCGTGCGGTTCCTCGAGGGGGCGTGGACGCGCTTCCGGGCCGAGCTGCAGCCTCGCCAGGCGCTGATCGCGGAGGGGTTCGGGGTCGGCGGGCTGGTCGAGGGCATGGACCCGGCCCTGCTGCGGGCGCCGACCGAGTCGTCGTCCGGGTGGGCCGGTCGGTTCGCCCTCGACACCTCGACGCCGATCGTCGCGGGCACCTACGCCGCGGCCCGGGCGAGCGTGGACGTCGCCCTGACGACGGTGGACCTCGTCCTCGAGGACGGCGAGACCGCCGCCTATGGTCTCTGTCGCCCGCCGGGCCACCACGCCGCGCGGTCGATGTACGGCGGCTACTGCTTCTTCAACAACGCCGCCATCGCTGCCGAGGCGATCACCCGACGGACCGGCGAACGCGTCGCCATCCTCGACGTTGACTACCACCACGGCAATGGCACGGAGCAGATCTTCTGGCGCCGTGGCGACGTCCTCTACGTCTCCATCCACGCCGATCCCGAGCGGCAGTACCCGTGGTTCCTGGGACGCGCGGACGAGGTCGGCGAGGGTGAGGGCCGGGGCGCGAACCTCAACCTTCCGATGCCGGCCGCGACGTCGAACGAGCAGTACCTCGGCGCGCTCGACCGGGCTCTCGAGGCCATCGCGGCGACGCCGGGGAGCGTGATCGTCGTCTCGCTCGGCTTCGACACCTACGGTCACGACCCGATCGGCGACTTCGCCCTCACGACCGAGGTCTACCACGAGGTCGGTCGGCGGACGGCCGCGCTGGGCCGGCGGCTCGTCATCCTCCAGGAGGGCGGCTACCACCGGCCGTCGCTGGGCGAGAACGCCCGGGCCTGGCTGCGCGGCGCCGAGGGGCGACCGTACGACCCGCAGCCCGCGGCCGGGTTCACCGGGGGCGGCTCCAAGGTCTGAGGTCTGGTCCGCCACGGCGGTACCATCGATCGAGCACGTCGAGAGAGGACCCATGCCCGACCGCCTTCCAGCCCACGTCCGCGAGATCGTCGAGGAGATCGAGACCGAGATCGGCGATCCGGGCCTGGACGCCATCGAGGCCCTCGAGGGCGATCGGTCGACGCCCATCGAGGGTGACGGTCCGACCAGTCGCCCGAACGGCCGCATCGAGGCCGCCGTCCGGGAGATCCTCCGCGAGATCGGCGAGGATCCCGATCGGGAGGGTCTCCAGGGAACACCGGGTCGCATCCACCGGATGTACTCGGAGCTGACGGCCGGCTACCACGTCCGTCCCGAGCGGCTGATCAACGGCGCCATCTTCGAGGTCGACTACTCGGAGATGGTGGTCGTCCGCGACATCCCCATGTACTCGCTCTGCGAGCACCACCTCCTGCCGTTCTTCGGTACGGCGGCCGTCGCCTACATCCCCGACGGCAAGGTCCTGGGCCTCTCGAAGATCCCCCGGGTCGTGGAGACGTTCGCCCGACGGCTCCAGGTCCAGGAGCGGATGACCCAGCAGGTCGCCGACTTCCTGATGGAGCACCTGCAGCCCAAGGGCGTCGGGGTCGTCATCGAGGCGACCCACCTGTGCGCCTCCATGCGCGGCGTGCGCAAGCCGGGCACCGTCATGACGACGGCGGCCGTGCTCGGGATCTTCCGCTCGAACGACAAGACCCGGGCCGAGTTCTTCGCCCACCTCGACCGCCGGCCGCCGGGCGCCTGACCCGAGCGACGGCCACCGGGCCCCCGTCGCGAGGCAGCGCGGTCGTCCGCCCCACGGCGTCCATCGTGTCCGGCCGCCGCCGCGGGCCTACAATCCCGCCATGAGCGAGCGCCCGATCAAGGTCCTCATCGCCAAGCCAGGGCTCGACGGCCACGACCGTGGAGCGAAGGTCCTCGCCCGAGGCCTGCGCGACGAGGGCTTCGAGGTCGTCTACACCGGCCTGCGCCAGACCCCGGAGATGGTCGCGACGGCGGCCCTCCAGGAGGACGTCGACGTCGTCGGGCTGTCGATCCTGTCGGGCGCGCACATGACGCTCCTCCCCAGGATCGCCCGGCTGCTGCAGGAGTCCGGCCTCGACGACGTCCTGATCACGGCCGGCGGGATCATCCCGGACGACGACGTCCCGGCCCTGAAGGACGCCGGCGTGGCCGAGGTCTTCGGACCGGGGACGACCATCCGCGAGGTGGCCGACTTCATCCGGGCCAACGTCCGTCCGCGGGACTAGGGTGGAGGAGCCCCGGGCCGTCGACCCGGCGGCCCGCGCGAACGAGCTTGCCGACGCCGCGGTCACTGGTGACCGTCGAGCGCTCGCCCGGCTCCTGACCGCCGTGGAGAACCGGACCCCCGTCGCCGAGCACGCCCTCCGGCGCCTGTATCCGCGAGCCGGTGCGGCCCATCTCGTCGGGATCACCGGTCCGCCGGGTGCGGGCAAGAGCACGCTCGTGGCTGCGCTCATCGCGGAGCTCCGCTCGGCCGGGCGGGCGGTGGCCGTGGTGGCGGTCGACCCCTCGAGCCCGATCACCGGCGGAGCGCTTCTGGGCGACCGGGTGCGGATGCAGTCGTACGCCGGCGACCGGGACGTGTTCATCCGCTCGATGGCCGCCCGCGGGCACGCCGGCGGCCTGGCAGCGACGTCCACGGCCGCCGCCGCCGTCCTGGACGCCGCCGGCTTCGACATCGTCCTCCTCGAGACCGTCGGCACCGGCCAGAGCGAGGTCGAGGTCGCTGCGGCTGCCGACACGACGGTCGTCCTGGAGGCGCCGGAGATGGGCGACGAGGTCCAGGCGATCAAGGCCGGGCTGCTCGAGGTCGCGGACCTGGTGGTCGTGAACAAGGGCGACCGCCCGGGCGCTCAGCGGACGGCGAGCCAGCTGCGGGCGATGCTCTCGGCGACGGCGCCGGCCGACCCGGGCGACGGCCGTCCCAGGCCCAAGCGGCCCGACGTGCTGGTGACGACGGCGGCCACCGGCGACGGCGTCCCGGAGCTCCTGGTGGCCCTGGACCGCCACCGGGAGACCGCTCGCTCGGCAGACGGCGCCGCGCGCCTGGCCCGGGCCCGCCACCAGGTCTGGGGGATCGTGGAGGAGCGCCTGCGGGAGCGCCTGGCCGCCCCGGGGCTGCGGGCCGGCGCCGAGCGGATCTTCGGGGCCGTCGCGGCCCACGAGACGGACCCCTACAGCGCGGCGGACGAGCTGCTCGCTACGCTGGCACCGGAGGAGGATCGATGAGCATCGAGCACGTCTTCGTCGCCGGGGCCGGCCTCATGGGACACGGCATCGCCCAGGTCCTGGCGACCGCGGGCCGGGCCGTGGTCCTCTACGAGCCCGACCACGCCCGGGCCGTGGCGGGGCGGGAGCGGATCGCCGCGAATCTCGCCCGGGCCGTGGCCAAGGGCCGTCTCGACGAGGAGGCCGCCGGCCAGGCGATCGAGCGGGTCGCGACGAGCGACGAGACGGGCGCCGTCGTCACCGCCGATCTCGTGGTCGAAGCGGTCTTCGAGGACGTCGACGTCAAGACCGAGCTCTGGGCCGAGCTCGATCGGCTGGCGCCGGCCCGGGCGATCTTCGCCTCGAACACCAGCTCGATCTCCATCGACCGGCTGGCGGCCGCCGTCGAGGAGGCTCGCCGGCCGCGCTTCGTGGGCATGCACTTCTTCAGCCCCGTCCCGGTGATGCCGCTGGTGGAGCTGATCCGTGGCTCCGACACATCCGACGAGACCGAGACGGCCATCCGCGACCTCGCGACGGACCTGAAGAAGCAGGTCATCGTGAGCGCCGACCGCCCTGGGTTCATCGTGAACCGCACCCTGATGCCGTTCCTGGCCGAGGCGATGCGGGCCTGCGAGGAAGGGGTCGGGACCGCGGAGGACATCGACACCGGGGCGAAGGTCGGGCTCAACCATCCGATGGGACCGCTCGAGCTGGCCGACTTCATCGGGCTCGACGTCTGCCTGAACATCCTGCGCGTCCTGTACGAGGGTTTCGGCCAGGAGCAGTTCCGCCCGCCGGCCGTGCTCGAGGAGCTCGTGGCCGCCGGGAACCTCGGCCAGAAGACCGGCCGAGGGTTCCACGCCTACCCGAGGGACTAGCCGAAGAGCTCGTCCACGGCGCTCGCGAACACCTCGGTGTGGCGGTCGACGTCTGCCTCGGTCGTGGCCGGGCTCATGAGCGCCATGTTGTGGAACGGCGTCATGAGGATGCCCCGGTTCATCGCGTAGAGGTGGAGGAACCGCTCCAGCTCGGTGTCGCCGTTGTCCCACTGGTCGCGGCCGTTCCGCGGCAGCTCGGGCATGAAGTGGTACTCGGCGCGGGCCCCGAGGCGGGTCACGTGCCAGGGCACGCGCCGGGAGCGGAGGACCTCGTCCACGCCGGCGGCCCAGCGCTCGGCGAGCGGGATCATCCGGGCGAAGGCCTCCTCGGTCAGCACCTCGGCCAGGGTCGCCCGCATCGCGGCCATCGACAGGGCGTAGCCGGCAAGGGTGCCGCCGACCCCACCCACGTCCTGGTCGTCCCACTCGATCATCTCGGTGATCCGATCGCCGATCTCCTCGGTGAAGCCATAGGTGCCGCAGGGGATGCCCCCGCCGATCGACTTGCCGATGACCAGGAGGTCGGGATCCAGGCCGTGCTCCCGGGTGTAGCCGCCGGGGCCGGCGCAGATGGTGTGGGTCTCGTCGATGAGCAACAGGGTGCCGTGGCGGCGGGTCAGCTCGCGGACGCCGGCGTGGTAGTCGGGGTCCGGCAGGACGATGCCGACGTTCGTCAGGGCCGGCTCCATGACCGCTACCGCGACGTCCCCGTGGGCGAGCTCGCGCTCGAGGGCTCCGAGGTCGTTGAACGGCACGATGCGGGTCGTGAGCGCCGGGTCAACGCCCGGCCCGATGTTGCCGCGCCTCGCGACCACCTCCCCCGCGTCGTCCAGCCAGGCGAACGACTCGTCGACCGAGCCGTGGTAGCAGAGCTCGTGGAAGAGGACCTTGGGGCGGCCGGTGATCATCCGGGCGAGGCGGATGGCGAAGCGGTTGGCGTCGGTCGCCGAGAGGGTGAACTGCCACCACCGGAGTCCGAAGCGCCGCTGGAGCTCCTCGCCCACCGCGATCGCGTCCTCGGTCGGGAGCATGTGGGTGATGCCGCGAGGCAGCTGCGCCTCGACGGCGCGGATCGTGGCCGCGGGGCCATGGCCGGTCATCGACCCGGTGTCGCCCAGGCAGAGGTCGACGTACTCGTGGCCGTCGACGTCGGTGAAGCGGGCGCCCGACGCCCGATCGACGAAGAGCGGGAAGCCGCCGGCCCACTTGCCCATCCAGTTCATCGGGACGCCGGCGAGCAGCGACCCCTTGGCTCGCTCCCACAGCGCCCTGGAGCGAGGGTTCGCCGTCTCGAAGGCGGCCAGCTCCCGGGCCATGAGCGCCTCCAGGCGCTGGCGGTCCAGGCTGACGTACGAGGGATCGCTGGCGGTCACGTCGGGCACCTCGCTGCGGTCGGTCCGGACGATGGTGGCGGCTCGGCCGCGGACGGGCGCGGCGGTCCCGCGACCCGCGACGCCCCGGGGGGCACGGCAACCGCGACGACGGCCCTCCCATGGCGGAGCCCGCGTATCCTGCCGGCATGACCGAGGCTCGCTGGACCCCCGACGAGGACGAGCGCCTCCTGCAGCAGACCGTGCGCGACTTCGCCCGCGAGGTGATCGAGCCGAGCGCCGCCGAGCGTGACGAGACCGAGCGGTTCGACCGCTCGATCTTCGCGAGGATGGCCGAGCTCGGCCTGACCGGCGCGCCGTTCCCCGAGGCGGCCGGCGGGGCGGGCGTCAGCTACCTCGGCTGGACGATGGCGATGGAGGAGATCGCGGCCGCCGACATGGCCAGCGCGATCACCCTCTCGGTCCACGTCCTCTCCCAGTTCCCGGTCGTGACCTGGGGCAGCGACGAGCAACGGGCCCGCTGGCTCCCGCCGTTGCAGGCCGGCGAGGCGCTCGGGGCGTTCGCCCTGACCGAGCCGCATGCCGGCTCGGACGCCGCCGCGCTCCGGACCCGGGCGGCCCGCCTGGCGGCCGACGGCTCGGAGCTGCCGGCCGGCGCGCCCGTCGACCAGGTCGCCGCCTACCGGCTCGACGGGACCAAGATCTGGATCTCGAACGCCCCGGAGGCCGAGCGCTACGTCACCTTCGCCACGCTCGATCCGGCGCGGGGGACCCAGGGCATCACGGCCTTCCTGGTGGAGAAGGGGATGCCGGGGTTCGGCTTCGGAGCCCACGAGAAGAAGATGGGCATCCGCTCGTGCCCGGCCGCCGAGCTGGTCTTCGACGGGGCCGTCGTCCCGGCGGCGAACCGCCTCGGCGAGGAGGGCCAGGGCTACCGGATCGCCCTCTCGGCCCTCGGGGAGGGTCGGATCTCCATCGCCGCCGCCTGCACCGGCCTGGCCCGGTCGGCGCTCGAGCAGGCCGCCGGATACCTCAAGCAGCGCGAGGCGTTCGGGGCCCCGATCGCCGAGCTCCAGGGCCTCCGCTTCATGCTCGCCGAGATGGCCCGCGAGGTGGCCGCGGCCCGGGCCCTGACCCGCGAGGCGGCGGCCGCCAAGGACCGCGGCGAGCCGCTGGCCGAGGTCTCCTCGCTCGCCAAGTGGACCGCTTCCGACGCGGCGATGCGGGTGGCGACCGACGCGGTCCAGCTCTTCGGGGGCAGCGGCTACTCGCGGGAGACCGGCATCGAACGGCTCATGCGCGATGCCAAGGGCGCCCAGATCTACGAGGGCACGAACCAGGTCCACCGCGAGATCGTCGCCGGTGCGGTCCTGAAGCGGGCGTAGACTCGGGTCATGAGCACGGATCGCGGCACCGACGTCTACATCGTCTCGGCGGCTCGCACGCCGATCGGCCGCTTCGGCGGCGCCCTCTCGACGGTCCCCGCCACACAGCTCGGCGGGGTGGCCATCCGGGCGGCGATGGAGCGCTCCGGCCTGCCGGTCGATGCCCCGGTCGATGACGTCCTCATGGGCCAGGTCCTCCAGGCCGGCGTGGGCCAGGCCCCGGCCCGCCAGGCCGCCTTGGCCGCTGGCCTCCCCGACACGACCAGCGCCACGACGATCAACCGGGTCTGCGGCTCGGGCCTCAAGGCGATCATGCTCGGCGCGGCCGAGATCCGGGCCGGTGACGCCGAGATCGTCGTCGCCGGCGGCATGGAGTCGATGAATCTCGCTCCGTACCTGCTGCCGCAGGCCCGGACCGGCTACCGGCTGGGCGATGGGACGCTGGTGGACAGCACCGTGCACGACGGCCTCTGGTGCGCCATCGAAGGCTGCCACATGGGGACCCACGCGGAGCGGGTCGCCATCAGCGAGCAGGTCAGCCGCGAGGACCAGGACGCCTTCGCGCTGCGGTCGCACGAGCGGGCGGTCGCCGCCATCGACGCCGGCCGCTTCGAGGATGAGCTGGTCCCGGTGACCGTCCGCGACGCGAAGGGCCGCGAGACCGCTGTCGCCGTCGATGAGAACCCGCGCCGGGACAGCTCGCTCGAGGCGCTGGCCCGGCTGCGGCCCGTGTTCGACCTCCCCGAGGGCGCGGACCGCGGCGACGCGACCACCGGCACCGTGACCGCCGGGAACGCCCCCGGGATCACCGACGGAGCGGCCGCGACCGTCGTCGCCAGCGCGGCCGCCGTCGAGCGATACGGCCTGGCCCCGCTGGCCCGGATCGTCGGCTACGCCCAGGCCGAGGTGACCCCGAAGTGGCTGTTCCTCGCCCCCGTCGAGGGCGTCGGTCGGCTCCTCGAGCGGACCGGCATGGCCATCGGCGACTTCGACCTCATCGAGATCAACGAGGCCTTCGCGGCGCAGACCCTTGCCGACGGGCGGGCCCTCGGCTTCGACTGGGATCGGGTCAACGTCAACGGCGGCGCGATCGCCCTGGGGCATCCCATCGGGGCGTCGGGCGCGCGGATCGTCGCGACGCTCCTGCACGAGCTGCGACGACGCGGCGGCCGCTACGGCCTCGCCACGCTCTGCCTGGGCGGCGGCGGATCGGTGGCGATGGCCTTCGAACGGGTCTGACCCCGGGTCCAACGGGCCGCCTTCGCCGGCTGTCCACGGCCGCCGGGCCCTAGCCGACCGCGGGCTCCGCCTCGAGCCAGTCCACGAGGAACTCGCCGGCGCCGGCGAGGATGGCCGGATCGACCACGTCCCGCGTGTCGCGCTCGGTGTGGGCGAGGTCCGCGAGCAGGTCGTGGACGCCGGCGGTCGTGATCGCCAGGCTCGGGATGCCGCGCATCGCGAAGATCGCGTGATCGCTCTCGTACCAGGCCTCGGCCATGGTCCAGCCGGAGCGCCCGGTCACGAGTCGCCTGGCTCGCGCCTCGAGCTCGGGCGGGCAGGCGAGCGCCGCGACGGCCGTGTCGCGTCCCGTCACCCCGGCCCCGTCGAGGTTGACCGTCCCGGCGACCTGCTCGAGATCCGTCGAGGCGAGCCAGGCCTGCTCTCCGGGTGCCGAGTAGTGGTCCTCGCCGTTGAAGAAGACCAGCTCGACCGGGCGGTCGTGGATCCGCCGCGATCCGGCCAGGGCGAGGAGCGTGGCCACGCCGCCGGCGTTGTCGAAGGCGCCGGGTGTCGTCACCTTGCTGTCGACGTGCGCGCTGACGACGATCCGCCGGCGCGCGCCGCGACTCCCCGGAGTGCGAGCAGCGACGTTCACGCCGGGGCCCTCGAGGAGCTCACCGCCGACCGACAGCCGGACGACGCTGCCCTCGCCGAGGGAGCGGCCGAGGTCCGGGCCGACGATCGCGTAGGGGAAGGCGAGGTCCGGGTCCTCGAAGAAGGCATACGGACCGGCTCGCTCGACGACCGCGACGACGGCCGCCGGGCGCAGCCGCTCGAGGTCGTCGACGAACGCCCGCTGCTCCGGGAGCTCGAGGAACGGGAAGGCCTTCGGGAAGATCGGTTCGGTCGTCAGCTGCCCGTGGAGGACGAGCACCGATCCCGAGAGGTCCTCGGCACGGGCCAGGGCGGGGCGATCGGCGAAGCGCCGCACCGGACCGCTGACGTCGCACGGCCGCGAGAACGGCGGCGGATCGAGGGCGACGGACTCGCCGGCGATCTCCAGCCGGGCAGCGCCGGGTCGCCACCAGGTCGTCGTGAAGGGCACGGCCGTGACGTCGAGGCCGGCGCCTCGCAGGGTATCGACGAGGTAGTCGTTGGCCCGATGGTTGGCCGGGGAGCCCGGGGGCCGCGGGCCGATCCTCTCCACGAGGATCTCGAGGTGTCGGTCGATGGCGTCGATCAGGTCCATGGCTCCATGGTGCAGCGCGGTGGCGGCCCGGCTAGGGCGCGACGGCCCGTTGCGTGGGCGACCAGATGGACCAGCGGGCGAGTCGAGCCGGTCCGAAGGGCTCTGGCCCCGCCTTCCGCCCCCTCGCAGACTTGGGTCCAGATCGCATGGGCGTGGCCCTGCCCGGACGCCGCACCGCGAGGACCGAGATGAACGAGACCGCTGCGCCTCCTGTCGAGAACGTCAACGTCGAGCTGACGCCTGACGAGCTCCAGCTCGTCCGGGCCGCGCTCCGCCTCCTCCTCTCGACCCTCGGCCACGAGGAGGCCGACGAGCTGCACGAGGTGCGCGCCCTCCTCGAGCGGCTGCCGCCGGCCTGAGGTCGGCGCACGGGCACGGATCACCCCCGGCCCGGTCAGAGCAGCGCCCGGACCGCCGACGGCCGCAGGCGCTGGGCGGCGATCAGCTCGACGCATCCGGCGTAGCCGCACTCGCTGCACACCTCGGGCGAGGCTCCACGGCAGCAGGGGTGGTCCCCGGCCGCATCGGAGACCCACCAGATCCGGCTGGGGCGCGGCCAGTCACCCGACCGCAGGATCGCCAGCGCCGCCGGTGAGTTGAGCAGGGGCAGACCGGTCCGCCGGAGCGCGATCAGCTCGTCGATGACGGCCGCTCGCTCGTCCGTCGAGAAGGCCAGCTCGTCACGTCCGTAGTAGGGCGTGTGGAGGAACGCCATGACCCCGTCGACCGGCAGCGTCCGGGCCAGCTCGAGGACCGGCCGGAGGTCGCCCCGGTTGCGTCGGTTGACGGTGAACACGAGGCCCAGCCGACGGGCGCGGGCGGCTCGGACGTTCGCCACGACCCGGTCGAAGTGGTCGCCCCGCAGCTCGGCGTGCGTCGATCGAAGCCCGTCGATGGAGACCCAGACCTTGTCGGCGCTGCTGTGGATCGGGAGCAGGCCGTTCGTGTAGACGTGGATCCGCCAGAACCCCAGGCGCCGGGCGAGGCGCACCACGTCATCGAGGTGGGCGGCCCCGTCGCGCCAGAGGAACGGCTCGCCCCCTTCGAGGGCCAGGGCCCGGATCCCGAGGCGCCGCTGTCGTCGGAGTGCGGTCTCCACCTGGGGCAGGGTCAGGTCGCGCCCCGTGATGTTCGCGACCCGGCAGTGCCGGCAGGAGAGCTGGCAGCGGTCGGTGAGCACGAGCGCGGCTGCGAGCGGGACCTCCTGGCGCAGCACCACGAACCGGAAGAGGCGGGCGATGTCGGCGGGGCCCGGAAGGATGACGCTCATCGGAGGGGCACGGCGTCCGGCCACGGGTCGCCGCGTGCCGTGCCCCAGAGCTGGTCGATGTACGCCAGCGAGAAGAGCGCCTGGAGCCGGTGGACCCAGATGGAGCCACGCTCGGTCAGGTGATAGTCACCGCCCGGGTGCCGCCGGGCGAGGCCCAGGACCCGGAGCAGGGTGAGCCAGCGGCCCATGTCCAGCTCGAGCTCCCGCCCGAACCGGCGTCGGTAGGCCGCCGGGTCCAGGTGGGTGCGGTACGCCTGCCAGTAGAGCCAATGGGTCCGGGTCGCGCGCTCGTCCATGACCAGCCGGAGAGCGGGCCGGGGAGGGTCGGCAGCCACGTACGCCTCGAACGAGAAGGTGTTGAAGCGCATCTCGTCGTCGACCTTGGATCCGGCTCCCACGCCGAACCCGACGTAGCTGTCGTGGGTGACCGTCGAGTACGGCGCCACACCGGGCCGCGTGAACGACCAGACCGACGAGCGGGCCAGGCCGTGGCGTCGGCAGGCCCGGGCGATGCCCCGCTGGGCGGCCAACCGCCTCCGATCTCCGACCGGACGGAGGTCGCCGGTCGCGATCCGTCGGCCGAGCGCGGTATACGGGAAGGTGAAGAGGGGGTAGGCGGAGACCTGGTCGACCCCCAGCTCCAGGCATCGCTCCGCATCGCGCACGGCGTCCTCGGCCGACTGGCCGGGGATGGCGAAGATGAGGTTCACGTCGACGCAGTCGAAGCCGCATGCCTTCGCCCGGTGGATCGCGGCGAGCGCCTGGAGCGGCGTGTAGGTCCGCCCCAGGAGTCGCAGCAGGTCCGGTCGGAGCGTCTCGATGCCCAGGCTGACGCGGGTGACCCCGGCTGTCTCCAGGCGCGCCAGCAGGTCGGTCTCGGCATCGGCCGGGTGGACCTCGACCCCGACCTCGGCTCCGGGCGCCAGCCAGGGCCGGATCAGCTCGAGGACGAGCTCGACCAGCTCCGGGGTCCGGCTCGGGGTACCACCACCGATGTACAGGGAGGACGCTGGCGGGACGTCGCCGCCGGTCGCGTAGGCGTCGAGCTCCCGGATGAGGGCGGCCGCGTAGACGGCTCGCCGCTCGGGGTCGTCGAGCGCCGTGGTGTACGGGCAGTGTGGGCAGCGGACGCCGCAGAACGGGAGGTGGATGTAGAGGTCGGGGCTGACCAGCCGCGGCAGCACGGCGCCCTCCGGCACCGGTCGCAGGGTCGGGGGCCAGCCCGGCCCCAGGAGCGTCCGGTAGGCGATCCGGCGAGCGAGCGTGGCAGGCCGGCTCGCACGCAGGCGCTGCAGGTCGACCGGCGGGTCCAGGAAGGAGGCGAGCGGGCTCCCGGCGTCGCCCACGACCGCGTCCCGTCCACCGCGGACCACCGTCCGTCCTCCGAAAGGTCGGCCGGGTCGGTCGTGAAGTGCCACGCACCGGCCGGTCCGGTCGCCCGATGGAGAGGACGCGGCTAGCGACGGCGCGTTGCGGTCGCGGGGCACTCGAGGTCGCTACACTCGCGGCCATGACCGAGACCGCCAGCACCGCCGCCGAGCCCCCCGTGGAGGCGCCGACCTTCCAGCTGTTCATCGCCGGGTCGTGGGTCGACTCCGTTTCGGGCCGCACGTTCGAGAGCCGCAGCCCGGCCGACACGCGCGACATGATCGGCCGGTTCCAGGCCGGCACGGCCGCCGACGTCGCGATGGCCGTCCGTGCGGCGGAGCAGGCCCTCCCGGCCTGGCGAGCGACGCCCGCCCCGAAGCGCGGCGAGATCCTGTACCGCTTCGGGGCGCTCATGGCCGAGCACAAGGAGCGCCTGGCCCGGGCGATGACCCGGGAGATGGGCAAGGTCCTCGCCGAGGCCCGCGGCGACGTCCAGGAGGGGATCGACATCGCCTTCCTCATGGCCGGCGAGGGGCGCCGGATGTTCGGCGACACGGTCCCCTCGGAGCTGCCCGACAAGTGGGCCATGAGCATCCGCCAGCCGATCGGCGTGGCCGGGATCATCACCCCCTGGAACTTCCCGATCGCGATCCCGTGCTGGAAGATGATGCCGGCCCTCGTCACCGGCAACACGGTCGTCTTCAAGCCGGCCTCGGACACCCCGCACTGCGCAACGCTCCTCGTGGAGCTGATGGCCGAGGCCGGGTTCCCGCCGGGGACCGTCAACCTGGTCACCGGCAGCGGCACCGAGGTCGGCGAGGCCATCGTCGAGAGCCCCGACGTGCCGGTCATCTCGTTCACCGGCAACAGCGCGACCGGGAAGCGGATCGCCGAGCGGGCTGGCCGGCGGCTCAAGCGCCTGAGCCTCGAGCTCGGGGGCAAGAACGGCATCGTGGTCCTCCGCGACGCCGACCTCGACCTGGCGGCCGAGGGGATCCTCTGGTCGGCCTTCGGGACGACCGGCCAGCGCTGCACCGCCTGCAGCCGGGTCATCGTGGAGGAGGCCGTCCTCGACCCGCTGCTCGACCGGCTCGCGCAGGGTGCCCGGGGGCTCCGCCTGGGCGACGGCCTCCTCGAGGGCACCGACGTCGGGCCGCTCGTGAACGCCGGCGCGGTCGAGAAGGTCGAGGGCTATGTCGAGGTCGGTCGGGGGGAGGGCGAGCTCGTGTGCGGCGGTTCGCGTGCCGTCGGGACGGGGCTCGAGCACGGCCACTTCTTCGAGCCGACGATCTTCAGCGGGATCGGGCCGATGGATCGCATCGGCCAGGAGGAGATCTTCGGACCGGTGCTGTCGGTCATCCCCGTGGCCGACTACGCGGCGGCGGTCAGCGCGGTGAACGGGATCCGCTACGGCCTCTCGAGCTCGATCTACACCCGGGACGTGAACACGGCCTTCCGGGCGATGCGCGACTTCGAGACCGGCATCGTCTACGTGAACGCGGGGACGACCGGCGCGGAGACCCACCTCCCGTTCGGGGGCTGGAAGGAAACCGGCAACGGCCACCGCGAGGCCGGCCACGCCGCGCTCGACACGTACACCGAGTGGAAGTCGATCTACGTCGACTTCAGCGGCCGACTCCAGCGTGCCCAGATCGACAACCAGCCGGACTGACCGCCAAGCCACCACGCGCCGAGGGGATCGATGACCGCCGACCTGCCCGACCACGTCCTGCGCAACCGCTCCGCGTGGGACCGCTGGGCGCCCGACTACGTCGCCGCCGGCGAACGCGAGTGGCGGCTCGAACCCGGCCACGAGACGTGGGGGATCTGGGGCATCCCCGAGTCGGACGTCCACCTCCTGCCCGACGTCGCCGGCCTCGACGCGATCGAGTTCGGCTGCGGGACCGGCTACGTGTCGGCCTGGCTCGCCCGGCGTGGTGCCCGCCCGGTGGGGATCGACAACTCGGAGGCCCAACTCGCCACTGCGCGGCGGCTCCAGGACGAGCACGACCTGCACTTCCCGCTGCTGCACGGGAACGCCGAGTCGGTGCCCTTCCCCGATGCGAGCTTCGACCT
>DATHYZ010000283.1:0-3771 GCA_035458865.1 Candidatus Limnocylindrales bacterium | reverse complement strand
CGATCAGCGCCCGGAACGAGCGCCGAACAGCACCACCGTTGCTGCCTGACGAGACTCGGCGATCCCGGGCGATCCCGGGCGATGCGTGACGAGACTCGGCGATCCCGGGCGATCCGTGACGAGACTCGGCGATCCGGGGCGATCCCGGGCGATCCGGGGCGACCGCTCCGGCACTGCGATGCTCGAGAGACCGGATGCCCTCCGCCCGACCGACTGCCGCCGCCTCAGCCCCCGGGCAGCTCCGCGAAGGCGTCGAAGAAGCGGGCGGTGATCCGGGTCGCCGTCCCCAGGTCCTCGATCCTGATGTTCTCGTCGGGGGCGTGGGCCCGGCAGTCGTCGCGACCGGCCCCCAGGCTCGTCTGGGGGACCTCGTCGCGGCCGCAGACCTGCCACATCGGGACGGTGCCCGACATCGCCACGGCCCGGATCGCCGGCTGCCCGGTCACGGCCTCGGAGACGCGAGAAGCCGCGTCCAGGATCGGATGATCCGCCGCTGTCCAGTACGCCCGGTAGGGGATCTCGATCGGCACGATCTCCACGTCGGCGAACCCGTGGCCATCGAGATGTGACCGGACGGCGGCCGCGACGACCGCTGGATCCTGGTCGGGCACGAGCCGGATGTCGAGGCGGGCGTGGGCCTCGGCCGGGACGATCGTGTTCCCGCCCGGGCCGGTGTAGCCGGACCAGAGGCCCTGGACGTTGAGCGTCGTCTCGAAGGTGATGGCTCGGAGCGCCTCGACGCCGTCGCGGCCCGCGAGGAACCGCTCGACCCCGAACTCACCTCGCAGGTCGTCGAGCTCCCGGAGCGGCATCGCATCGACGATCGCGAGCTGCGCGGGCGTCGGCGGGAGGGCGCCGGCGTCGAGCCCCTCGATGGCCGGCAGCCCATGCCTGTCCCACAGCGTCGCGAGCACCTGGGCCATCCGCACCGCCGCGCTCGGCAGCACCATCGCCAGGCTCGAGTGCGCGTCGTGGGCGATCGTCCGGGCGACGAGCTCGAGGCTGACCATGCCGCGCCCGCCACCGACGACGTACGCCCGACCCTCGAGGTCGAGCCCGCCGCCTTCGATCAGGGCACCTTCGGCCTTCCGAAGATGCGGCCGCTGGTCGAGCAACGCGTCGAGGTGACCGGACCCCGACTCCTCCTCGCCCTCGACGAGGAAGCGGACCCGACAGGGCAGGGGACCGACCGCCTCGAGGTAGGCCTCGACCGCCCAGATCCGCGGCAGCAGCTCGCCCTTGTTGTCCGTCGCCCCGCGCGCGAACACGCGACCGTCGCGGATGTCCGGCTCGTAGGGTGGCGTCGCCCACAGCTCCAGCGGGGCGGCAGGCTGGACGTCGTAGTGCTGGACGCAGTTGAGCACCGGCCCGTCGCCGATCTCGCCGACCACGAGCGGCGGGGCGCCCTCGAGCTCGACCACCTCGACCCCGGCACCCAGGGCGCGCAGCCGCTCCGCGGTCCAGTCGGCGGCCCCGAGCAGGGCATCGCGGTCGTCCTCCTCCGAGCTGAAGCGGCAGAACTGGACCAGCTCGTCGGTCCAGGCCGGCAGCCGCTCGGCCACCAGGGCGTCGAGGGCCGCGTAGCGGTCGTCGGCCATGTCGGTCTCCTCCGTCGTCAGCGCGGCCGTCTGGCCACCAGCTCGATGATGTGGAAGTGGTGGGGCTCGCCGAGGGCCGTCGTGCTGTCCTCCTCCCGCTCCGACCACTCCTCGAGGTCCCATCCGTCGAGGGAGTCACGCAGCGCGTCGGGGGACGGCAGGGTCATCGAGCCGTCGGCGGCCGACTCGTCGCGGTCGCCGAAGACCATCGCCGAGAACCGTCCTCCGGGACGGATCGCCGCCAGGGCCCGCCGCCACGTCGCCCAGAAGTCAGCCTCGGCCAGGAACGGCAGGCTGACGCTCGCGTTCACCAGGTCGCACGGCGGGATGTCGATCGTTGCGAGGTCGGCGACCGCGGTGGTCAGCCGTGCCCGATCCGCAGCGGGCGTGGCGGCCGCCAGGACCTCGATGGCCACGGGCTCGCGGTCGATCGCGAGGACCCGCCAGCCGGCTGCCAGGAGTCGTCGGGCGTCTCGTCCCGCGCCGGAGCCCAGGTCGACCGCATCGCGAGGCTCGCCGGGCGGTCGATCGCCGTCCTCTGCGGCGAAGCGCTCGATGGCCATCTCGACCGTCCGCCAGGCCGGCCGATCGACCGTGACCTCGTAGTAGGAGCGCCAGTAGTCGCTGTCGACGGTCTCCGGGCTCACCGGTGTCCGCTCGCCGGACTGCCGTGCGAGGCTCAGGCGCGCTTTCGAGGGAGGTCGAGGAACGGAAGGTCGACCACGGTGGCCTTCACCCGGCCTCGCCGGCCCTCGACGGTCCACTCGACCTGGAGCTTCGTGCCCGGCCGGCTGTACGACGGCGGCACCGACGCGAGCGCGAGCATCTGTTTGAGGATCGGGCTCCAGCCGTGGCTCGTGACCTTGCCGACCTGGCCCCGGCCCTCGGCGTAGACCGGCACCGGCGAGCGGTCGACGGACGCCGAGATGCCCGGCGGCAGGCCACGCGCGGCGAACAGGCCCTCGATCCCGTACCAGTCCAGGACCAGGCCCGCGAGCCGCCGGGCCGGACCGCCTGCCCGCTGCTCGGCCTCGAGCGCCCGGCGGCCCACGTAGTCGCCCTTGTCGAAGCTGACCAGGCGCCCCAGGCCGATCTCCGCCGGCGAGTAGCTCTGCTCGGGGTTCATCGCGTGGCGGGCCGAGGTGTAGTCGACCTCCAGGAGGATCAGACCGGCCTCGAGCCGGGTCACGTCGAGTGCCAGCATGCCGGCCGGCCGGACGCCGTACGCCCGTCCCGCCTCCATCAGGGCGTCCCAGGCGTCGACCGCTCGGTCCGCCGGGATCCACAGCTCGTAGCCCAGGTCGCCGGTGTAGCCGGTCCGCGAGACGTCGACCGCGACCGACTTGCGGCCCAGCCGGAGCCGGGTCTCCCGGCGGCGGAAGTACCCGAGGTCGCCGAAGTCGTCCCGCGTCGCGGCCTCCAGGACGGCTCGCGACAGCGGTCCCTGGAGGGCGATGCCGGCGGTGCGCTCGGTCTCGTCCTCGATGGCGACGTCCAGCCCGGCCGCGTTGAGGGAGAGCCAGCGGTACTGCGGGTCGGCCGCGGTCCAGCGGAACTCGGTCTCGCCGAGGCGATGGACGGTCCCGTCGTCGATGACCTTGCCGTGCTCGTCGCACCAGGGCGTGTACCAGACCTGGCCCACGGCCATCCGCGTCGCGTCCCGGGTGACGACCCGGTCCACGAGCCGCTCCGCGTCGGGGCCGGCGACCCGGTACTTGTAGAGCGGGCTGACGTCGATGAGGGCGGCTGCCTCGCGGATCGCGTTGTACTCGATGTCGTGGGCGTCGGCGTAGACGGACGACGCGTAGTAGCCCGCCCATTCGCGCCACTGCAGCTTCCGGTTGAGCGGCGAGGTCCGGGGATGCAGCGGGGTGCCGACGCTCACGTGGTCCTCCTGTGGGGCGGCCGGTCCGGTCGCCGGCCCCGCCAGTATGCATGAGCCCTATGCAGGCTGGATGGTCGGCCCGGGCGGCGGGACGACCGGGCAGCGGCTGGATGTCCTGCCCCGATGTCGTCATTCGTCCACGATCGCGAGGGTCGTTGCCGACGTCTGATGAGTAGTGACGCAGATGCGTCAGGCAGCAGCGGCGCAGAAGCGCCGACAACCGAAGGGACCTTGACATGGACCGTCGCTCGATCTTCCGCTCCACCACTCTGTCCGTGGCCGTGCTCG
>DATHYZ010000282.1:0-2539 GCA_035458865.1 Candidatus Limnocylindrales bacterium | reverse complement strand
CTCCAGGGTGGCGCGGGTCACGTTGACCGGGTTCGTCGAGCCGTAGACCTTGGACAGGATGTCGCGGATGCCGGCGGCCTCGACGACCGCACGCACGGAGCCGCCGGCGATGACGCCGGTACCCTGCGACGCCGGTCGGAGCATGACCCTGGCGGCCGCGTACTGGGTGCGCACCTCGTGCGGGATCGTCGTCCCCTGGCGCGGGATCCGGATGATGTTCTTCTTGGCGTCCTCGACCCCCTTGCGGATCGCCTCGGGGACCTCGCCGGCCTTGCCGAGCCCCGCTCCGACATGGCCGTCGCCGTCACCGACGACGACGACCGCGCTGAAGCTGAAGCGCCGACCGCCCTTGACGACCTTGGCGACGCGGTTGATCTGGACGACGCGCTCCTCGAGCGCGAGCTTGTTCGGGTCGATCTTGGCCACTGGCGTGTCGCTCCTCTCAGAAGTCGAGGCCGGCGCCACGGGCGGCGTCCGCGAGGGACCTCACCCGGCCGTGATACCGGAACCCGGCCCGATCGAGGACGACCTTCGAGACGCCGGCGGCCGTGGCCCGCTCGGCGACGAGTCGCCCCACGGCGGCAGCCCGCTCCGTCTTCGACCCGCTGGACCCGCGGAGGTCCTTGTCGAGGGTCGAAGCGGCGGCAAGGGTCTTGCCGGACGTGTCGTCGATGACCTGGGCGTAGATGTGGTTCAAGCTGCGGAATACCGCGAGACGCGGCCGCTCGGGCGAGCCCGAGACCCGCAAGCGGATCCGCTGGTGGCGCTTCTGCCGCGCCGCGGTCCGGCTGGCGACCTGCGTCATACCGTCAATCCCCTCGTCGTTCCTACTTGGCGCCGATCTTGCCGGCCTTGCCGGCCTTTCGGCGGATCCGCTCGCCGGCATAGCGCACGCCCTTGCCCTTGTACGGCTCGGGCTTGCGGGTCGATCGCACCTTGGCGGCGATCTCGCCGACGAGTTCCTTGTCGATGCCGACGACCGCCAGCCGGGTCGGGTTCTCGACCTCGAAGCTGATGCCGGCCGGCGGCTCGATCTCGATCGGGTGGCTGTACCCGAGGTTGAGCTGCAGCTTGGTGCCCACGAGCGCAGCCCGGTAGCCGACGCCGGAGATCTCGAGGCCCTTGCGGTACCCGTTCGAGACACCCTCGACCATGTTGGCCACGAGGGTCCGGGTCAGCCCGTGGAGCTGCTTGTGGACCTTCTGCTCCGTGGGCCGCTCGACGACGATCGTGCCGTCGTCATGGCGCACGGTCATCTCCGGGTGGAGATCGCGCGTCAGGGTGCCCTTGGGCCCCTTGACGGTGATCCGCCGGCCGTCGATGGCCACGTCCACCCCGGACGGGATCGTGATGGGAAGGCGACCGATTCGCGACATGGCGCCTACCAGACGTAGGCGAGGACTTCCCCGCCCAGCTGGGAGCGCTTGGCCTGCGCCCCGGTCATGATCCCCTGGCTGGTGGACACGATGACGATCCCCAGGCCGCCGAGGACGCGGGGGATGTCGGTCTTGCGTGCGTACACGCGCAGGCCGGGCTTGCTGATGCGCTTGAGCCCGGAGACGACCGGCACCTTGCCGTCGACGTACTTGAGGGTCAGCACGAGTCGGGCCATCGCCCCGTCCTGCTCTTCGCGGACGTCGGCGATGAAGCCCTCCTCCTTGAGGATGCGGGCGATCTCACGCTTGACCCGCGACGCCGGCACGACCACCTCGGTGTGGCGCGCCCGGCTTGCGTTGCGGATCCGCGTGAGCATGTCCGCGATCGGATCAGACATCTGCATCGCTGTTCACCAGCTCGACTTGGTCACGCCAGGCAGCTCCCCTCGGAGCGCTCGCTCGCGGAAGCAGATGCGGCACAGCGCGAACCGGCGCATGTAGCCGCGGGGGCGCCCGCACAGCGTGCAGCGGTGGTACTTCCGCACATCGTGCTTCGGCTTCCGCTTCGCCTTGGCGATCATCGACTTCTTGGCCATCCGGACTCCTCCCCGCCTAGCCGGCGAAGGGCATGCCGAGGAGCTCGAGCAGACGCTTCGACTCCTCGTCGGTCTTCGCCGTCGTCACGATGCTGATCTCCAGCCCGCGGAGACGGTCCACCTTGTCGTAGTCGATCTCCGGGAAGGCCAGCTGCTCCCGAAGACCCAGTGAGTAGTTGCCACGCCCGTCGAAGGACTTCGACGGCACCCCCCGGAAGTCGCGGATCCGCGGGAGCGCGAGCGTCGTCAGGCGCTCGAGGAAGTCCCACATCCGCTCGCCCCGGAGCGTCACCTTGGCGCCGATCGAGTTGCCCGTCCGAAGCCGGAACTGGGCGATCGAGCGGCGGGCCTTGGTCACCACCGGTCGCTGGCCGGTGATCATGGCCAGGTCGCCCACCGCAGCATCGATCGCCTTCGCGTTCGTCAGGGCCTCGCCCAGGCCGATGTTGACGACGATCTTGCTGAGGCGCGGGACCTCCATGGGGTTCTCGTATTCGAACTGCTTGGTCAGCGCCGGACCGATCTCGGTCCGATAGCGCTCATGGAGACGGTTCACGCGCGAGCCTC
>DATHYZ010000281.1:0-8084 GCA_035458865.1 Candidatus Limnocylindrales bacterium | reverse complement strand
GGGGAACATCCCGAAGATCTGGGCCGGCCAGGTCGCGATCCAGGCCCCGATCTCGCCAGGCGGCGCCGAGATCTGGACCGCCTGGCCCAGCGTCCGCGCCCCGCCGAAGATGAGTGCCGCCACGAAGGCACCAATGGGGGTCCAGCGGCCGAAGATCATCGCCGCCAGGGCGATGAAGCCGACCCCGGCCGTCATCCCATCCTGGAACGACCCGACCGATTCGAGGGTCAGGTAGGCGCCAGCGAGGCCCGCGAAGACGCCGCCCAGGATGACGTTGCGGTAGCGGGTCAGGAAGACGTTGATGCCGACCGTGTCGGCCGCCTGCGGATGCTCGCCGACGGCCCGCGTCCGGAGGCCCCAGCGGGACCGGAAGAGCATGAACTGGAGGAAGATCACGGCGAAGATCAGGCTCGCCTGGATGGGGCCCTGGCCGAAGACCGCGTTGACGACCGGGCCCAGGAGCGGGATCGCCAGGATCTCGGATGGGATCGTCAGGCCCTTGAGGGTGGGCGCCCCGGAGACGCCGGCGGTGGAGATGAGGAGCTGGTTGAAGTAGGCGGTCCCGCCGAGGGCGAGGATGTTGATCACCGTGCCGCTGATGATCTGGTCCGCCATGACCGTGACCGAGAGCCAGGCGTGGAGGGCGGACAGCACCATGGACGTGAGGACCGCCACGACGATCCCCAGGAGGGCCGCCGGGACGTCGCCGATGACCGGGTGCAGGTAGGCCCCGGTCAGGAAGCCCGTGAACGCCGACGAGAGGATCATCCCCTCGATGCCGATGTTCACGACGGCCGACCGCTCGTTCATGACGCCGCAGAGGGCGCCGTAGCCGATCGGGACGGCGAAGCCGAGGATGATGTACGGCCTGGTCAGCAGGAAGTCGATGAACCAGAGGAGCAGATCCCACAGCGCCGGGCCGTAGCCGAGGGCGATCAGCAGGACGAGGAACCCTACGGTGACCCCGATCGTGATGAGCCAGCCACGGCCGATCGAGGGTCGGGTCCGGCCGAGGACGGCGGTCGCGGCGCTCATGCCGGGCTCCCTGCCGGGGCGGCCCCGGCGGCGGCAGCCGTGCGGCGCCTGGACCAGACCCGTCTCAGGAACGGCTCCGCGGCGACGAACAGGATGATCGCGCCCTGGACGATGACGATGATGTCGACCGGGATGTCGGTGGCACGCTGCATCGAGCCCGCTCCCGACCGCAGGATCCCGAACAGGAGGGCCGCTCCGATGACGCCGAACGGGTGGGCGCGCCCGAGCAGGGCGACGGCGATGCCGTCGAAGCCGTACGTGGTGTTGTATTCGGCCGGGTAGTTCTTGGTGATGCCGAGCGTCTCGACGGCGCCGCCCAGGCCGGCGAGGGCGCCCGCGATGCTCATCGTCAGGACGATGATGGCGGCCGGCCGGATGCCGGCGTAGCGGGCCGCGTTGGGGTTGGAGCCGGTCGTCCGGATGTCCATCCCCAGGGTCGACTTGAAGAGCAGGAACCAGACCACGACGGCCGTGATCACGGCCACGATGATCCCCGCGTGCATCTTCGTGTCGGCGAGGATGATCGGCAGGACGGCCTCGGGCAGGATGTCCGGCGTCCGCGGGAACGTCGCCACGGGATCCTTGAACAAGGTGCTCGCGAGGAGGTTCAGGCCGAGGGCGGCGATCGAGTTGAGCATGATCGTCACCACGACCTCATGGGCGCCCCGCCAGGCCTTGAGGAAGCCCGGGATGAAGCCCCAGAAGGCCCCGCCCAGCGCCCCGAATGCCAGGGCGGCGAGGAGCGCCAGCGGGAAGGGGAGGGCGATCGACGCGCCGGCCAGGGCGGCGACGAACGCGCCCACGAAGAACTGCCCCTGGGCGCCGATGTTGAAGAGGCCGGCCCGGAACGCGAAGGCGACCGACAGGCCGACCAGGATGAGCGGGGTCATGACGTTGGTGACGTTGCCGATGCCGCGAAGGCTGCCGAGCGAACCTTCGAGCAGGGCCCAGTAGGCGGTGATCGGCAGGAAGGGGTCGAAGCCCTCGTCGGAGAGGGCGCTCGACAGCAGGATGAGGGCTGCGCCGACGAGCAGGCCGAGCAGGACCGCGACGGTGGTCCCGACGAGCTGCTGGCCGAGCCCCGCGCCGCTCCCGAGGAGGGCCGTGGGGTTCAGGCTCATCCCGCCCCCGGCGCCCCCGCCGCGCTCTTCGGTCATCGCTGCCCCTCCACGTCGTCGGTGCCGCCGGCCTGGCCGGTGGCCATCATCAGGCCGATCCGCTCCTTCTCCGCCCCCGCGGCATCAACGGTCGCGACCAACTGGCCGCGGTACATCACCGCGATGCGGTCGCTCAGCTCGAGGATCTCGTCGAGCTCCGCCGAGACGAGGAGGACCGCCACCCCGGCGTCGCGCTTGGCGATGATCTGCTTGTGGATGAACTCGATCGACCCGACGTCGAGGCCGCGGGTCGGCTGGTCGGCGACGAGGAGGCTGATCTCCCGGCTGAACTCCCGGGCCACGATCAGCTTCTGCTGGTTGCCGCCCGAGAGCGTCGCGGCCGAGACCACCGCCGAGGGGGTCCGGATGTCGTAGGCGGGGATGAGCTCGGCCGCCCGCTCGCCGATGGCCCGCTCGTTGAGGATCCCGAACCGTGAGTACGGCGCGCGATGGTAGTCGGTGAGGACCAGGTTGTCGTCGATCGGGTAGGACAGGACCAGGCCGTAGCGCTGGCGGTCGGCCGGGATGTAGGCGATGCCCCGCGTCGTCAGGTCGCGGACCGAGTTGTGGGTCACGACCGCGCCGTCGAGGGTGATCGATCCGGACCGGGTCTTCCGCAGGCCCACGAGCGCCTCGACGAGCTCCGCCTGGCCGTTGCCGGCCACGCCGGCGACGCCGAGGATCTCGCCCGCTCGGACCTCGAACGAGCAGCCCCGGACGACCTCGCTGCCGCGGTCGTCGTCGACCCGGAGGTCCTGGACCGCCAGGACGGTCTCCCCGGGCGTGGCGGGCTCCTTGCTGACGGTGAGCGACACCTCTCGCCCGACCATCATCTCGGCGAGCTGCTCCTCGGTCGCCGTCTTCGGATCGGCCTGGCCGACGACCTTGCCGCGCCGGATGACCGTGATCCGGTCGGCGATCTCGAGGACCTCGTAGAGCTTGTGGCTGATGAAGATGATGCTCGTGCCCTCGTCGGCGAGGCGCCGCAGGACCCCGAAGATCTCGACCGTCTCCTGGGGCGTCAGCACCGCGGTCGGCTCGTCGAGGATGAGGATCTTGGCGTCGCGGTAGAGGGCCTTGAGGATCTCGACCCGCTGCTGCATCCCCACCGACAGCTCGCCGACGATGACCCTGGGGTCGATCTCGAACCCGAACTGGGCGGCCAGTTCCTTGATCCTGCCTTCGGCCGCCCGTTCGTCGAGGACGACCGGGTTGGCCATCGTCTCGTCGCCAAGGATGATGTTCTCGGTCACGTTGAAGACGGGGACCAGCATGAAGTGCTGGTGGACCATCCCGATGCCCCGTCCGATGGCGTCGGAGGGACCGCTGATCCGGACCGGCGCGCCGTTGATGAGGACCTCGCCCGAGTCGGGCTGGATGAGCCCGTAGAGGATGTTCATCAAGGTGCTCTTGCCGGCACCGTTCTCGCCCAGGAGGGCATGGATCTCGCCGGGCTTCACGTCGAGGTCGATGTGATCGTTGGCCAGGACGCCCGGGAACTGCTTGGTGATCCCGCGCATCGCGAGGCTCGGCGCGACGTGCTCTCCGTGCCGCTTCGACGCCTCGGGCGCCACGGCCGCGGGCGGTGGTCCCTGGGCGGGCGTCGGGGTCGCTCCCTCGGTCACCGCGATCCTCCCTCGGTCACTCCGGATGAACGACGACGGCGAGGCTCAATGAGCCTCGCCGTCGTTCCAGCGCTTGGTCAGCGATGGGTGTCAGTCGACGGTCGTGGCCCCATCGACGACGACACCGGGATCGATCGAGCCGTCAGCCAGGCCCGCGAACGTGTCCGCGAGGAGCTTGACGGTGTCGGCCGTGACCTTGTCGGCATTGTCATGGAACGGGGCAAGCCCGACGCCGTTCGACGCCGCATCGTTGGTGGTGAAGCCCGGGGTGAACTCGCCCTTGGCGATCCGCTCGAGCGACAGCTTGACGGACTCGCGAAGGCCCTTGGTCGCGCTCGAAACGAGGCACTTCTGGGCCTCGGGGAGCGTCTCGTACTGGTCGACGTCCACGCCGATGGCGAGGATGCCGGCGTCACAGGCGGCCAGGAGGGCGCCATTGCCGGTGAGACCACCGGCCGCGAAGATGACGTCGGCCTGCTGGTCGATCATCTGCTGCGCAGCGGCCTTGCCCTGCTCCGGCTCGACGAACGAGCTGGTGTAGGTGAACAGGACGTTGATGTCCGGGTTGGTCGCCTGGGCGCCGTTGATGTAGCCCTCGACGAACCGCTCGACCGGCGGGACGACGAGGAGGCCGCCGACGACACCGATGGTGCCCGACTCGCTGACCGAGGCGGCGAGCACGCCGGCGAGGTAGCCGGCCTGGTCCTCGGCGTAGAAGAGGCTCTCGCCGTTGGTGGTCCAGTTCTCGTCGTGGCCCGGGTTCGGCGCGCCGTCGACGCTGATGAACTTGATGTCCGGGTACTCCTTGGAGGCGTCGCCCATGGCGTCGCCCATCAGGAAGCCGACGCCGATGACGACGTCGTACCCGTTGTCCGCGAACTCGCCGATGTTCTTCGCGTAGTCGGCCTGGTTCGTGGTCTCGATGTAGTCGGTCTCGAAGCAGGTGGGCGCCTCCTCGGCGGCCTGCTCCATGCCCTCGAAGGCGGCCTGGTTGAAGCCCTTGTCATTGACGCGCCCGACGTCGGTGACGAGGCCGACCTTGAGCGCGGTGTCGCAGGTCAGGCCCTCGGGCGACGGGGACGGCGCCTCCGACGGGGCCGCGGACGGAGCCGCCGACGGGGCCGCGGACGGCTCCGGGCTGGGCGTGGCTCCTCCTGAGCACGCCGCGACGACGATCGCCGCACCCGCGAACAGGCTGAGCATCAGGGAGCGCTTGTGCATGCTTCCTCCTCCAGGAGCGTGGCCGGTCTCGGCGCTGGGCTCGAGCGACCGACACGACACCTCCGCCGTTCCTCCTCCGGAACGGCCGGTTCGGGCCGCATCCTACCGCAACGGGACAGGCCGCGTCCCACCCCCCATGTGGCATCCTCCGGACGTGCCGACCCGCCCCATCGTCTTGGACTGCGATCCCGGACACGACGACGCTCTCGCGATCGTGCTCGCGCTGGCCCGTCCCGAGCTCCAGGTTCTCGGGATCACGACCGTCGCTGGGAACGTGCCGCTGCAGTCGACCACCCTGAATGCCCTCAGGGTCCTGGCCCTCCTGGGGCGCTCCGACGTGCCGGTGGCTGCGGGCGCGGAGCGTCCGCTGGTCCGGCCGCCCGAGGACGCGGTGATCACCCACGGCGCGAGCGGGCTCGAGGGAGCGGAGCTCCCCGATCCCATCGCGGAGCCCAGGCCGGAGGGCGCCCTGGCCTTCATGCGAGCGACGCTCGAGACGGCGGCCGTCCCGGTCACGCTCGTGCCGACGGGGCCGTTGACGAACATCGCGACGCTGCTCCTCGCCCACCCGGAGCTGCGCGACCGGATCGAGTCGATCTGCCTCATGGGCGGGGCCATCCGGGAGGGCAACTGGACCCCGGCAGCCGAGTTCAACATCTGGGTGGATCCCGAGGCGGCCCGGATCGTCTTCCGGAGCGGCCTGCCGATCACGATGATCGGGATCGACGTCACCCACCAGGCGATCTTCGGCGAGCCCGATGTCGCCCGGCTGGAGGCGCTCGGGACGCCGGTCGCGGCGGTCTTCGCCGATCTCCTCCGCTTCTTCGCCCGGTTCCATGCCGAGCGCTACGGCTGGTCCGGGTCGCCCATCCACGACGCCGTCGCGGTCGCCCACCTGGCAGTCCCGGGTCTCGTCGAGACGCGGCCCTACCGGGTCGACGTCGAGACGACCGGCGAGCTGACCCGCGGGCGGACCGTCGTCGACGATCGAGGCGTCCCGGGCCCGCCCCCCAACGCGGACGTCGCCGTGGCCATCGACCGGGCCCGGTTCATCGATCTCCTGATCGACGCGGTGGCCACCGTGGGGAGCCGGGACGTCCCGAGGCCGTGAGCGGCGCCGGGGACGTCGCGACACTCCGCTACGTCGCCCTGGGAGACTCGTACACGATCGGCACCGCCGTCGACCCAGCGGAGCGATGGCCCGATCAGCTGGTCGCGGCCCTCGCGCCACAGTTCGGACGGCTGGAGCTGGCCGCGAACCTCGCAGTCGACGGCTCGACGTCGGGTGACGTGCTCACGCGCCAGCTGCCGGGCGTCGCCGCACACGGACCGGGGTTCGTGTCGCTGCTGGTCGGGGTCAACGACGTGGTGCAGGGCGTCCCGACGGCCCGCTACCGGCGTCAGCTCGAGGTGATCGTCGTGGCGCTCGTTGCGCTGGTCGGGCGGTCCCGGGTCCTGCTCGTGACGACCCCGGACTACACGGTGACCCCGGCCGGGGCCGACTACGGCGACCCGGTCGAGCGCGCCCGCGGGATCCGGGAGGTCAACGGGGCCCTACGGCAGGTGGCGGCCGAGCACGGCGTCGTCGTGGCGGACGTCCACGACCTGTCGCTCCAGGCGGCTGATGATCCGACGCTCGTGGCCCCGGACGGCCTCCATCCGAGCGGTCGGCAGTACGCCAGGTGGGTCGCCGAGCGGATCCAGCCGGTCACCCTGGATCTCCTCGGATGGTCGACCTCCCCGGACCACGGTCCACCCACCCCCGCTCAGCGGTAGCCGCCCTCCCCACGCCGGCGGTCCGCCGCCAGCTCCCCCAGCCGTGCGTCGGAGATCCCGAAGTGGTGGGCGACCTCGTGGCGAACGGTGTCGCCGACCGCGGCCTCGAGGGCCGCCCGCGTCCGGAAGCGCCGGAGATGCGGCCCGCGGAAGATCGTGATCTTGCTGGCGATCGGCGCCTGGGTCGCCCCGAAGGCCGTCCGGGGAACGCCCTCGTAGAGTCCCAGGAGACCGCCCGCCCGGGTCCGCGCCAGCTGGTCGGCCGTGGGCTCGTCCTGGACGACGACCGCGACCGAGCCAAGGCGGACGCGGAACACCTCCGGGAGCTCGTCGAGGGCTGCCACCACGAGGGCCTCGAAGTCCACGGGTCCGTCGGCGCCGGGTCCGGCCGATCGCGGGTCCATGGCCCGATGATGACCCATCCGGTCGGAACCGGCTCGGCTACCATAGGGCTCCCGTGACCCTGGCCCCGAACGACTTCACCCACCTGCACGTCCACTCGGAGTTCAGCCTCCTCGACGGCCTCGGGCGGATCCCCGACCTCGTCGACGCGGCGGCATCGCAGGGCTTCGACAGCCTGGCCCTGACGGACCATGGGGCCCTCTACGGCGCGGTCGCCTTCTACCAGGCCTGCACGGCCAAGGGCATCCGGCCGATCCTCGGGGTCGAGACGTACGTCGCCCGCCGCTCGATGACGGACAAGGAGGGCAAGGCGGACGCCCAGCCCTTCCACCTCGTCCTGCTGGCGCGCGACTGGACCGGCTACCAGAACCTCAGCCGATTGATCACCGACGCCCACGTCGACGGCTACTACTACAAGCCGCGGATCGACCGGGACCACCTGGCCCGCCACAGCAAGGGCCTGATCGGGCTCTCCGCCTGCCTCGGTGGCGAGATCCCGAAGGCGCTCGAGGTCGAGGACTGGGAGCTCGCCCGGTCGCTGGCCGGGGAGTACGGCGAGATCTTCGGGCCGGACGGGTTCTTCCTGGAGATCCAGGATCACGGCCTTCCGGAGCAGCGACGGCTCAACGAGCAGCTCCTGCGGCTGGCGCCGGAGGTCGGGCTGCCGCTCGTCGCGACGAACGACCTCCACTACGTCCGGCAGTCGCAGTCGGAGGCGCATGACGTCCTGCTCTGCGTGGGGACCGGCAGCAATCTCGACACCCCCGGCCGCCTGCGCTTCGAGACGGACGCCTTCTACCTCAAGAGCGCGGCGGAGATGGCGGCCCTCTTCCCTGACCAGCGCGAGGCGATCATGAACTCGCGGCGC
>DATHYZ010000280.1:0-3109 GCA_035458865.1 Candidatus Limnocylindrales bacterium | reverse complement strand
GGGCGGGCAGACCCTCTCGACCGGGGTCATGGTCATCTACGCCGACGACGAGTCGTTCACCTTCATGACGCCCGAAGGCCACGTCTTCGCTGCCTGGATCACGTTCAGCGCCGACAGCGACGCCGACGGAGCGACCAGCGCCCAGGTCCAGGCGCTCGTCCGGGCGAGCGACCCGTTCTTCGAGACCCTGCTGATGACCGGGGGACACGGCCAGGAGAACCGGCACTGGGAGACGACGCTGTCGAACCTGGCTGCCCGCTTCGGTGCCACCGGATCGCCCACGACCGAGGCGGTCTGCGTGGACCGGAAGCGACAGTGGCGCCATGTCGGCAACATCCGCCACAACTCTGCGATCCGGTCCGGGATCTGGACGATGACCCACCCGCGAAGCATGTTCCGACGTTCGAAGGGGTGACGGCGCCCCGGCAGCGGCGACGCCCGCGCCTGCCGGACCGACCGGGGACGCGGGACATCGGCTCCTGCCCCCGGATGGGATGATGCCCCCGTGACCGCCGACTCCCAGCTCGACGCCGTCGTCGTCGGCTCCGGCCCCAACGGGCTCGCCGCCGCCATCACCCTGGCCCGCGCGGGCCTGGCGGTCCGCGTCTACGAGGCGGCCGAGACGGCCGGTGGCGGGATCCGCTCCGAAGCGCTGACGCTCCCCGGCTTCGTCCACGACCCGTGCACGACGGTCGTCGCCACGACCCTCGCGTCGCCGTTCCTCGGCTCGCTCGACCTGGCCGCCCGGGGGGTCGAGGTGGTCCACCCGGAGGCGCCGGCCGGCCACACGCTCGACGGCGGGCGGGCCGCCATCCTCGAGCGCTCGGTTGAGGCGACGGCCGACGGGCTGGGGGGCGACGGCCCGGCCTACCGACGCCTCATGGGCCCGCTCGTCCGCGATGCCGAGCGGATCCTGCCCTGGGTCCTGGGCCGACCGTTCAGCTTCCCGCGCCACCCGCTCGCGCTGGCCCGCTTCGGCATCCCGGCGCTCGCATCGTCGACGCTGCTGGGTCGGCTGTTCCGCGAAGACGCGGCACCCGCGCTCCTCGGCGCCCTCTCGGCCCACGCGTCCAACCCCCTTCGCCAGCCAGCCACGGCGTCGTTCGGGCTCGTCCTCGGGCTGGCCGCGCACACCGTCGGCTGGCCGGTCGTCCAGGGCGGCTCGCAGCGGCTCGCCGACGCGCTCGTCGCGGAGCTGCACGACCTCGGCGGCGAGGTGGTCACCGGCACCGAGATCGCCTCGCTCGACGAGCTGCCGCCGGCCCGAGCCACCCTGCTCGACGTCACCCCGCGCCAGCTCCTGCGGATCGGCGGCGACCGGCTCCCGGACGGCTACCGCCGAGCCCTCGAGCGATTCCGCTACGGCCCGGGCGTCTGCAAGGTGGACTACGCGCTGGACGGACCGATCCCCTGGACGAACGAGGGGCTGGCCCGGGCCGGGACGGTCCACCTGGGCGGCACCCTGGCCGAGATCGAGGCAGCCGAGCGGGCGGTCAGCCGCGGCAGGATGCCGGATCGGCCGTTCGTCATCGTCGTCCAGGCGACCCGCTTCGATCCGGGCCGGGCCCCGGACGGGAAGCACACCGCCTGGGCCTACGCTCACGTGCCGCACGGCTACCCGGGCGACGCCAGCGCCGAGCTGGAGGCCCAGCTGGAGCGGTTCGCGCCCGGCTTCCACGAGCGGATCCTGGCGAAGGCGGTCCGGACCGCGCCGCAGCTCGAGGCCTACGACCCCAACTACGTGGGCGGGGACATCGGCGGCGGCGCCCAGGACCTGCGCCAGCTCTTCACCCGGCCGGTCGCCCGCTGGGACCCGTACTCGACGCCGGTCGGCGGGCTCTACCTCTGCTCGTCGTCGACCCCACCGGGTGGTGGCGCCCACGGGATGTGCGGCCACCTGGCCGCCGGGTCGGCGCTGTGGCGCGAGTTCGGCATCCGGGCCTGAAGCCGTCGCCCGCGGCGGACCGGAGCGCCGACCGGGCGGTGCGAGCCCCGCCTAGCGGACGGTGATCGAGCCGACCCCGCCCCGCAGCTCCAGCTCGACCTTGTGCTCGGCGGTCTCGAAGTCCGGGGACGTCCAGCCGCCCTGGGCATCGCGGGGGAACCGGGTGGCGTCGACGTCGGTGGACCCCAGCGCCATCGTGGAGCGGATCCGGGCCGCGACCCCGGCCGGCACGCGGAACTTGAGGGCGGCAGCTCCACCCTCGGCGAAGACCCGGGTGACCCCGGCGGCAGCCGGGAGCGTGACGGCGGTGTCCGCGGCGCCGGTCTGAACGCGGAGCTCGGTCATCCGCAGGCCGGAGAGATCGGCCTCCGTCTTGGAGGCGCCGGTCTTCACGGTCAGGCGGAGCGGGACCTCGGCGGTCAGGCCAAGGGTCCACTCGAAGGGCGCACGGTCCCAGGCCGTGTTCCAGATGCGCTCGCCGGGGGTCGTGAGGGTGACCTGCCCGACGCCGCCATCCTCGCGCTTCACGCCGCCGCGGAACGACCCGTCCAGCAGGTTGCCGGGAGCTGCCGGGCCGACGATCCGCAGGGTGCCGGCCCCGAAGTTCAGGACCACATCCGCGGTCCGTGCGGCTCCCAGGGGGATCGCGGCGGTCACGGCATCTGACCCGGCCTGCGACGCGCCGGCGGCTGCTCCGGCGGCGGCGGCTCCGGCGGCCGCTCCGCCCCCGGGCGCGCCGGCCGACGACCACGACGCTCCGGTCAGGTCGGGATTCGGGAAGAAGTACGGCCAGACGAAGGCGCCCAGGAGCACGGCGATCCCGATGGCGACGATGGCCAGCGGTGCCGCGTAGCTGACCAGGTCCATGTCGGCGCGACCGTTCAGATTCCAGACGCCTTCGACGAGGACGAGGCCGATCAGGAACAGGACGATCCCGGCCATCAGTCCGCCCATCCCGTCGCGGAAGGTCTTGGCACGCCAGGTGACGATCCCGTACGCGGTCAGCCCGAGCCCGACGCCGCCGGGCGCCACCAGGGCCCAGGCGTAGAACCACGACACGAAGCCGCCGAGCTCGCGCTGCGCGTAGAGGACGACGCCCAGCATGAAGACGAGGCCGCCGAAGCCGGCGAAGCCGGTCCCTCGCTCCCCGCCGAGCCCGACGCC
>DATHYZ010000279.1:0-17407 GCA_035458865.1 Candidatus Limnocylindrales bacterium | reverse complement strand
CGTCCACCGGGCCGCTGGACTCGGAGAACCTCGCTGGCATCCAGTCCTCCCAGTGCGCGGAGCCCGAGAAGAGCACCCAGACGCGCTCGACGGGCGCCTCGATGCGGGTCTCGACGGGTGAGTGCTGCATCGTCTGCCCCTCTCGGCGGCGGGCGGGGCCTGCTACTGGTCGGCTCGATCCACTCGGGCGGCCGTGGCTCGGGACCGGGCATCAGCGCCCCCCCGCGCTATGGCGGTCAGGGTGCCGGCCGTGGAACGTACGGGCCTAGAGGCCGAGGGCCCGAACGGACGATGACCGCCCGGTCGTGGGCTGAGGATGGCAGGGGTCGCTCACCGGGTGCTTCACTGTCCCGAGGCCGCGCCGATGAGCGCAGCGATGACCAGGATGGCGATGACGACGGCCACGAAGACGATGCATCCCGTCCGACCGAACCGTCCCCAGGCAGGGGTCGGCTCCCCGGGGTGGGTCGGCCTCCAGCCGATTGGCATGCCCCCAGAGTCCGCGCCTCGACCATGGTTTCAAGGGCCGGATGACCTCGACCCCAGATGACCGCCAGCGCGACGACGCGGGCCGCTGGGTGGGCGTCGACGACTGGGCGGCGGAGCACAGAAGGGACCTCGACTATCGCGTCCCTACTCACCAGGCAGCGACCTGAGGTAGTCGGCAAGGTCCTCGAGGTCCTGTGGGGACAGCTGCCATCGCGGCATATCCGGGTCGAGCGGGTCGCCGTCGGGGTGCTGTCCGTCGATCACGGCCCGCCCGAACATCTCGATGGTGTAGCCCTCGTGGTCAGCCTCGTCGCCGTGCTCCTCGCCCTCATGCGCGGCGAGCACTGCCCAGCGGATGTCGGGGGCGTCCATCAGCTCCATGTGCATCATGTGGATGCCGCCTCGACCATCGGGGCCGTGGCAGGAGGCACATGCGAGGCGGCCCGACATCATCATCCCGCCGATGCCGGGGCCACCGGTGTGGTCGATCGGCCCCTCGCGCTCACTGGTGGCGGTGAAGTAGATGCGCTCGCCGTTCGACTCGAAGGCGCCATCGCCCCAGGCCGTTCCGGACGTCCCGCAGGCAGCGAAGATGACGGCGGCGGTCGCTCCCAGTCCGGCAGACAGAGCGAACGAACGCGGCCCACGCCACGCGCGCATGGCGGTCAGGGTGCCGGTCGTGGAGCATCCGGGTCCAGAGGCCGAAGGCCTGAACGGCCGCTCGCGCCCGGCCGCGGGATGGTCGTCTCCCTGCGGGGAGGTCAGTCCAGGTACCGCCCGGCCGAGACGTGGGTCATGCCAGGGCAGTCCGTGTCAGCGACGAGGACGTAGTCGCCGGCTGGGAGACGGGCATCGCGGCTCAGACCCGATGCTGACGCGCCACCGTCGATGCGGCCGTAGTCGTCGGCCACGATCGGCCCCGTCGGCGATCCCTCGATCACGAGCCGGAACGTGCAGTCCGCCTCACCCGCGGTGGCGAACCAGCGGAAGACGTGGTCTCCCTCGGCCACCGTCATCGGCTGCCGCAGCGCTCCGATGCCCGAGATGTCGAGCACCTTCTCGCTCGACCGGGTCGAGGTCGGTGGGAGGGGTCCCGGGGCGGTGCTGAGGATCGGGCCGGAGAACGGCACCGGCAGGCTGACAGCGAGCAGGTAGAGCACCCCGATGCCGAGCAGGCCAGCACCGAGCGTCGCTACGAGCCAGTCTGGCACGCCCCCCGTCGACTGCATGGCGCGATCGTAGAAGGACGCACATCGGTCGTCACTGCGGGATGACCCGTAGTCGAAGGGCCTGGCGGCCCGCGGTCGCCCGCCGCTGGGCTGTCTGGCGGACCTCGCGCGGCAGGCGGCGGGGTCGCGACGCCGGACGCCGCTCACCCGAGCTCAGCCGTCGCGGCGGCGGATCCCATCGAGGACGCTTCCGAGCACGACGCCGACCCCGAGCTGCGCCGCGAGAAGGAGCGTGATGAGAAGAGGGGCGAGCAACAACTGGAGGACGAGCTGCGCAACCATGTCCAGGAGGATGTCGTCGGGCCGCACCTCGACGATGCCGGCGACCAGCAGGCCGACCCAGAACGGCACCGACCCCACCGCCGTGCCGATCAGACCGAAGACCCATCCTCCGACGCCGGGCATGGTGAGCCCGACACCGACCCCCAGAAGGATCGGGCCGAGCAGACCGACGGCCAGGGACCACTCCCATCGGCCACCGGCTGCGAGGAGCGCGTACGTCACAAGGACCACCGGGGTCCCGACGGCGGTCCACGCCATGGCCCGGCCCGCCGCACGACCGCCGCGCTCGCTGAGCCTGGCGCTGGTGTAGCCGACCACCTCGGTCGCGATCGACACGATGTTGGCCATGCGAACCTCGTGACGGTCCAGCCCCACGCCCTGAGTTCAGCGGACGTCAGCGAGTGGCGCCGACCAGCAACTCGGCGAGGCGCTGGGGCTGCTCGCGGAAGGGCCCGTGACCCGTTGCGATCTCGACGATCTCCGGACGGTCCGCGCTTCGATCCACGAGCGCCCGAGGGGGACAGCGCCCTGGTCGTGCCCCGCGCCGGCGGCGCGCCTCATTCGTCCTCGCGCCCCGGATGGCGCAGCGACCACCCCTTCGTCTGCCACGCCGACACGAAGATCGCCCAGACGACGACCGTCAGCATGACGACGGCCGTGACCACCAGGGGAATGAACAGCCCGGAGGACGGCGCGGCTCGCTCGACGAGGACGGACGCGAAGAGCAGCACCACCCCGACGACGAAGACGACGGCGAGCTTGCGGCCCATGCGCACCTCCCGGATCAGGCGGGTATGCCCGGCCCCACCGCCCGCATCCGCTCCTGAGACGCTCGCCGCCCCATCCCGTTGCGGGCACCGTCCGCCCCCGGCGAGGCCCAGCGGGCGGCCCGCCTCGCCCGGCTCAGCGATGCCGACGACGTCCGAGCGGAGGCCGACGGGTAGAGCGTGACGAAGGAGTCCGCTCCACGGGCCACCGGAGGGCGATCGCGTAGATGACCACGAGTGAGCCGAGCCCGCCGATCCAGTCGAGCAGGGACCAAGGTGGCGCGGCCGCCACGAGGACCGCCGTGACCAAACCCGAGGCATAGAGGAAGAGCGAGTAGCCGGCGAGCAGTCCGGCCGTGAGCCGAGCCCACTCCCTGAGCCACAGCAGACCGATGCCCACGCCGACGCCCAGCAGAGAGAGCCCGAGTGCGGCTGCGGCCAACAGCTCAGGACCGTGATCGAGGACCAGTCCCACCGCCCCGGCAGCGCCATGGACGCCGCCCGCGACGGAGACCGCCGCCGCCGCGATGATCCACGGGTTCCGGGTCGGCAGTGCCGTCGACCTGCCGACCTTGTTGCTCATCTTCGGAGTCCGCTCCAATCCATCGTCGGGTTGACGCCGCAGCGAGCCGATGGTTGCGTGAGCGGCCCCCGTCACCCGGCTGTGGGCTGGTCGCCGGCATGGGATGCGCCAGGAGGCAGCGATCAGGTCGTGGCTCCTGGCGGAGCGGTCCGACGCCCGAGCGCCCTCGTGGCGACGCCGCGATCTCGGGGCCCCAGCGCGACCCAGTAGCCGAGCTCGACCCGGGACCCGCCGGCGCGTGCCGTCCGATCGCGGCGAGAACCTCGCCAGTGGAGGCGTCAGCGATGGCGAACGTGCGGACGGGCGGCTTCCGTCGCCCGGCTGCTCGATGCGGTTCCTGGCCCAGGAGCGGCCGACTGGTGATGCTGGCCGGGAGACCAGGGCCGACGCCGGCTCGTGGACACGGCCGGGGTGGAGGCGCGGGCCGATGACGACGATCTCCGCGACGGGAGCAGACCGTCCGGTCGGCGCGAGGGTCGTCCCCCTTGCGATTGCTGCGGGCCGCTGCTCCCGTCGCTTCGATGCCTACGCTCCAGACACCCTGTTCGACGCGCTCATCTCGTCGGGCTCACATCTCCATCGACGGCTGGTACGAGGGATCGAGGTACGTTGCGGGATCCTCCTCGAAGTCGAGCTTGCACCCCCTGCCGCAGAAGTAGTAGGTCTGGCCCTCGTGCTCGGCGGTCAGGCCGACCTCTCGGGCGTGCGCGATCTCGGGCGTCATGCCGCACACGGGGTCGATCGCGGTGGTCTGCTGATCGATCGTCATCGTGGTCTCCTGCTCGATTGGTCTCTCGATCGGTGGTCATGCCGGCTGGGGCGAGGTCGTCGGGTGTCGGGCTGGCTCCGGACCGAGCCGCAGCCGGCGCAGCAGCTGGGCGTTCGCGGCGACGATGATCGTCGACGCGCTCATCGCGACGGCGCCCGCGGCCATCGGCATGTCGAAGCCCCAGGGCACCAGCATGCCCGCCGCCACCGGGATCGCAACGAGGTTGTAGGCGGTCGCCCAGACGAGGTTCTGGATCATCTTCCGGTATGTCGCCCGGGAGAGCTGGATGGCGCCGACCACGTCGCGCGGATCGCTGCGCACGAGCACGATCCCGGCCGACTCGACGGCCACGTCGGTGCCCGCGCCGATCGCGATGCCGACGTCGGCCGTCGCCAGGGCCGGCGCATCGTTGACTCCGTCGCCGACCATGGCGACCTTGCGCCCGCCCGATCCGAAGCGCTTCACGGCGTCGGCCTTGTCGGCCGGCAGCACCTGCGCGGCGACCTCGTCGATGCCCAGCCGACGGGCCACCGAGTCCGCGACCGCCTGCGCGTCGCCCGTGATCATCGCGATCTTGAGGCCCATCGCATGGAGCCGGTCGATTGCCTCGGCAGACTCGGGACGGATCTCGTCCTCGACCGCCAGGGCCCCGATGACGGCGCCATCCGCGACGACATGCAGGACCGTCCGACCCTCGCGCTCCCACTCCTCGCTTGCCGGGTCCGCCTCGAGACCAGCGTCCGCCAGCAGCCTGGGACCACCCACGGCGACGGCACGGCCGTCGACGGTCGCCCGGGCACCCCGGCCGGTGAGCGCCTCGAAGCCGCTCGATGGCATCGGCTCGATCCCCTGCTTCTGGGCGCCGGCCACGATCGCGCGGCCCAGGGGATGTTCGGAGTCGGCCTCGACCGAGGCTGCGAGGCGCAGGACCTCGGCCTCGTCATGCCCGCTCACCGCAGCCAGCGTCGGGGTTCCCTTGGTGAGCGTGCCGGTCTTGTCGAAGATCACGACGTCCAGCTCGCGTGCCCGTTCGAGCACGATCCGGTTCTTGACCAGCAGGCCGTTCCGGGCGCCGAGCGAGGTGCTGATCGCGATGACCAGCGGGATCGCCAGTCCCAACGCGTGCGGGCAGGCGATGACGAGGACGGTCGCCATCCGGGTGAGCGCGCCCATCTCGTCGCCGTCGAGCCACCAGTACGCGAAGGTGATCGCCGCCGCAACGAGCGCGGCGTAGAAGAGAGCGGCCGCCGCGCGGTCGGCGAGCGCCTGGGCGCGTGACGCGGACGCCTGGGCCGCCGCCACCATCCGCATGATGCCCGACAGGGCGGTGCCCTCGCCCACGGCCGTGACCCGAACCCGCAGGCTGCCACCGGCCGTGACCGTGCCGGCCACCACGGTGGCACCCGGCTCCTTGGTGATCGGTCGCGACTCGCCCGTGATCATCGACTCGTCGACGTAGGACGAGCCGTCGACGACGACGCCGTCGACCGGGATGCGGCCACCGGGCCGGACCAGCACGACGTCGTCGACCGCGAGCGCATCGAGGGAGACCGTCTCGGTGGCGCCGCCCGCCACCCGCTCGGCCGTGTCCGGAAGGAGCTCCGCGAGGGCGGTGAGGGCACCCCGCGCCTGGGCGATCGAGCGCATCTCGAGCCAGTGGCCGAGCAGCATGATCGAGATCAGCGAGGACAGCTCCCACCAGATCTCGATCTCGAACACGCTCAGTGTGCCGGCCCAGCTGGCGACGAACGCGACCACGATCGCGAGGCTGATCAGGGTCATCATCCCGGGGCGGCGGTCGGCCAGCTCGCCCCGCGCCCCGCGCAGGAACACGAGCCCCCCGTACAGGAACACGAACGTGCCCAGGACGGGCGGGATCCAGTCCGAGCCCGGGAACGACGGAGCCGTGTAGCCCAGCCACTCCTGCGGGTCCCGGCTCCAGATGAAGACGGGGATGCTGAGCGCCAGGCTCAGCCAGAACTTGTCGCGGAACATCTCGACCGAGTGGCCGGCATGGCGATCGTGCTGGGCGCCCGTGTGGGCGGCCTGATGGTCGGCGCCGGCATCGTGAGCGCCGGCGGCCTGGTGGCTGGCCTGGGCGGCCTGGTGGCCGGTCCCGGCATCGTGGGTACCGGCGGCCTGGTGGCTGGCGCCGGCGCCCGCGGCCTTGTTGGCGCCGGCATCGTGGGCGCCGGCATCGTGGTCGCCGGCGGGCTGATGGCTGGCGCCGGCATCGTGGGCGCCGGCATCGTCATGCGCTGCGAGGTGGGTCGTCGGATCAGGGTTCATCGGATACTCCTTGGGAGTATCCACCAGATACTCCTGGGGAGTATCGTCTCATGACCGTCAAGAGGGGGATGCGTCGGCCGGACCCGCGTTCTCCGGGAATCGCGCCGGGGCAGTTTCCAGGGGGAACTGCTGGCGTTCGCCAGGATCGCCGAGGCCGGCTCGGGCGACCCCGAGGGGCAGCCGGACCGGCCACTGTGCCCGGGGCATCAAAGGCCGAACAGCCGAGGGGGATGGGCTGACTAGCTCGCCGGATCGGCAGTCCTGGATCGACTCCGCTGCGCCAGCTGGGCGAGCGCGGTCCCCAGCCTCGCCGCCCGGGCGGTCGCCTCGGGCGTCGCCGGGCCCCCGATGACGCCGGCCGCTTCGAGCGCGGCGACCTCGTCGTCCGGGATCCCGGCCCCGGCGAGGACGGCGAAGGTGTCGTCGCCAAGGCCCGGAGCCCTCACGCCATCGCCATCGCCCGAGGCAGCCCGGAGCGGGGTGACGACGTGCATCGCGGGGCCATCGCCGACGACCAGCCCGCGGGCGCGGACGTGCGGGTCGCGCTCCGTCTCGGCCGGGGCATTCACGGGGACGACGCAGGCATCGTCTCCGAGCGAGTCCAACCACGCCTCCGCTGGGCGTGATGCGAAGATGGCCGCCAGCTCCGGGATCGCCGTCGGGTCGAACTGGCGCGGGACCAGGTCGTCGCGGTCGACGGCCCGACAGAACGCCACCCAGAACTGGGGCTCCAGCGCGCCGACGGCGAGCCATCGTCCGTCAGCAGCAGCGTAGGTCCCGTAGCAGGGATAGGCGCCGGCGAGGGGCAGGGTGACGGAACCCGCGGTCTCCAGGCTCGCCCCCAGCGGTCCGAGCCAGCCCACGACCGCGTCCAGGACCGCGACGTCGAGGACGGCACCCTGGCCCGTTCGCTCCCGCCGGAACAGCGCGCTGACGATCTCGAGGGCGGCCAGGGTCCCGCCGGCCAGGTCGGCCAGCTGCAGACCTGGCGGTACGGGGCGCGCCCCGGCCTGGCCGAGGATCGAGAGCACCCCGCTGAGCGCGAGGTAGTCCAGGTCGTGCCCCGGCCGATCGCGGTAGGGGCCGTCCTGGCCATAGCCCGACAGGGCGCAGTAGACGATCCGGGGGTTCGCCGAGCGCAGATCGTCCGGCCCCAGGCCGCGTCGCTCCAGCTGCCCGGGCATCGACGAAGCCAGGAACACGTCCGCCTCGGCGGCCAGGCGCAGGACCAGCTCGCGGCCCCGCGGCAGGCGGTAGTTGACCGCGATGCTCCGCTTGCCACGGTTGACGGCCTCGAATACGCCGCCGAAGCCGAGCTCTGCGGGCGCGATGCGAGCGTAGTCGCCGGCCAGCGGCGTCTCGACCTTGATGACCTCCGCTCCCATGTCGGCGAGCAGGAGCGAGCACCATGGGCCCGGCAGGAGCCGGGACAGGTCCAGGACGCGGATCCCGTCGAGCGGTCGGTCGAGCGCCACGCAAAGCCCCTCGTTCGCTGGCGGGCATCGTGGCGACCGGTCGGCACGGTCGCCAGTGCCGGACGGCCCGGGCCGCGGAGACCCGGGGGCGCGGGCCGGCGCAACACCGCCCGGTGCCGGGTCGTCTGAGGGTCCGACGCCGGGCGGTCGTTGGCAGGCTGAGGGACCGTCCGGCGTCTCCATGTCCGCGGGATCCCCGGGCCACGGCCGGACGGCGCCTCCCCGCTACCCCCTCCCGGATCGCCCGGCGGCCTGCTATCCTCGTGCCGCCTGTGCCCGGCAGACGCGGTCGCCCCAGCGACCGTCGTTCCGCCGTTCCGTCGACCTGGAGGGTCCGTGGCAGCGCACAGGCAACCGACGTACCGCGCCCCCGGCGAACGCCGCTACGCAGTCGCCCGACCGGTGACCCACGCTCGCCCGCTCCCCCACACCCGGCGGGCCCGGGCGGCCGGAGCCTCGGGCGCCACCCGGACCGATGACCGCGCGGCGCGCAGCCTCTCACCGCTCGAGCCGCGCCGCGTCCTGGCAGCGGGACTCTCGGCGGTCGTCCCGGGCCTGGGCCAGGCCGTCAACGGCCGCTTCTCGCTCGCGACGAAGCTCGCCATCCCGGTCGCCCTCGTCGCCGCGATCGCGATCCTCCTGGCCACGACCACGCCCCCGCTGCGGCTGGCGGCCTCGCTCATCGCACCGACCGCCCTCCAGGCGCTGGCCATCGGCAGCCTGGCCCTCCTCGCGTGGCGGCTCGCAGCGGTGCTGCACGCATTCTTCGACCGGCGCTACGCGCGGCGACCCACGGCCACGTCCGCCGCGGTCCTCGCTCTCATCCTGGGGCTCGTCGCGGTACCCCACGCCATCGGGCACGTGTACATCGGGGCCGCCCAGGCCGCCTTCGAGGACCTCTTCGCCGAGGCCGGGAACCCGGCCGGCGAGGGCGCCGGCGACGGCTCCAGCCCGGTGGCCGCCATCGGGCCCGCCCCGGGAGAGCGGCTCAACATCCTCCTCGTCGGCATCGACAAGACGGAGTCCCGGACGGCGACCCTCACGGACTCGATGATGGTGGTCTCGGTCGATCCGGTCGGGGAGACGGTGTCGATGGTCTCCCTGCCGCGCGACATGATCGGGGTGCCGCTCGGCAACGGCGACGTCTTCGGTCCCAAGCTCAACGCGCTCCTGTCATGGGCGGAGCGCCACCCGGAGGTCTTCCCCCAGGGCGGGATCGCGGCCCTCCAGGGCGCGGCCGGGGCGCTCCTCGGGATACCGATCCACTACTACGCGCTCATCGACTTCTCCGGCTTCGTCGCGATGATCGACACGGTCGGCGGGGTCGACGTCCAGGTCCGCAGCGCGTTCTACGACGCCAGGTACGACGGCATGGGGCTGGATGGTCCGGGCTTCGGACTCGAGAAGGGCTGGCACCACCTGAGCGGATGGGAGGCCCTGGCCTACGCGCGCTCGCGCCAGGCGCCCACCGACACGGACTTCACCCGCGCGGGTCGCCAGCAGGAGATCCTCGTCGCGCTGCGGACGAAGCTGCTGCAGCAGGGCGGCCTGCTCTTCGCGCTGCCCGACCTCCTGCGGACGTTCGGCGGGATGGTGACCACCGACCTCCCGACGTCGCGCCTGCCGGAGCTGGCGGCCATCGCCCAAGCGATGGGCGGGGACGGCGTCACCCGGATGGTCATCCAGAAGCCCCTCGTGCGCGGGGGCAGCCTGGCGCCGTACGGCTCGGTCCAGTTCCCCGACCTCGAGGCGATCCAGGAGGTGGCCGCGGGGATCTTCTCCGAGCCGGGCACCCCGCCGACCCCCTGGCCGCCCGAGGACTGACCCGCCGCCGTCGGCGGCGGCGGCCCTAGAAGCCGAGCCGCTCCAGCCGCGGTGCCATCGCCCGGGCGGCACGCGCCCGGTGCGAGATGGCGTGCTTCTCCTGGGGCGTGTACAGCCCCAGGGTGCGCCCGCCGTACGGCTCGTCGGCGGGCTCGAAGATCGGGTCGTAGCCGAAGCCGCCCGTCCCCCGCGGACCGGCGGCGATCCGGCCGCGGCAGGTGCCCCGGGTCTCGGCCGCGATCGGCAAGCCGCCTCGAGGACCGGCATCATCCGGCAGCACCAGGCTCAGGACGCAGACGTAGCGAGCTCCGCGCTCGGGGGGCGGCAGGCCGCCCAGGACCTCGAGCAGCCTGGTGTTGTTCTCCTCGTCGGTGGCCGTCTCCGAGGCGAAGCGACGGGTCCGCACGCCCGGGCCGCCGTCGAGGGCGTCCACCTCCAGGCCCGAGTCGTCAGCCAGCGTCGGCAGGCCGGTCAGGCGCGCGTAGAACCGGGCCTTGAGGCGGGCATTCGCCTCGAAGGTGGCCCCGTCCTCCACCGGCTCGTCTGCCACCCCGACATCGTCGAGCGAGACGAGCCCGGTCCGAGACAGGTGGAGCAGCTCCCGGAGCTCGCGGAGCTTGTGGGCCGAGCGCGTCGCGACGACGATCCGCGGCCGGCCGAGGTCCGAGCCCACCGATGGACCGCTCAGCGGGGGACCGTGGCGAGCGCCGCGGCCTGGGCAGCGAAGAGCTGCTCGAGCCCGGCGTTGGCGAGGTCGAGGAGGCCGTCGACGGCCGCCCGGTCGAACGGCTTGCCCTCTGCCGTGCCCTGCAGCTCGACGTACGTGCCCGCATCGGTCCCGACGACGTTGAAGTCGACCTCGGCAGAGGAGTCCTCGCGGTAGTCGAGGTCGAGCACCTGGACCCCATCGACGATCCCGACGCTGACGGCCGCGACGTGGCCGGCGATGCAGCGCTCCATGCCGTAGGTGATGAGGGCGGCAGCGAGGGCGACGTACCCACCGGTGATCGACGCGGTCCGGGTGCCGCCATCGGCCTGGAGCACGTCGCAGTCGATGGCGACGGACCGCTCCCCGAGTCGGCCCAGGTCGACCACGCCGCGGAGCGACCGCCCGATGAGGCGCTGGATCTCATGGGTCCGACCGCCGATCCGCCCCCGCACCGACTCGCGATCGGAGCGCTCCGAGGTCGCTCGTGGCAGCATCGAGTACTCGGCCGTGACCCAGCCCGTCCCCTTCCCGCGCAGGTGGGGAGGGACCCGGTCGAGGATGCTGGCCGCGCAGAGGACCTCGGTATCGCCGACGCGGATCCGGCAGGAGCCCTCGGCCCACTTCTGCACGCCCAGCGTCAGCGAGACCGGCCGCAGCTGGTCCGGCCGGCGCCCGTCGGCGCGGCTCATGGGTCGGTTCCCGATCGTCATCCGTCCTCCTCCGTCCCCTCCGCGTGGGTCAGCCGCGCGGTCTCGCGCTTGGCCAGGTCCCAGAGCTCGTCGAGCTCCTCGAAGGATAGGTCCCGGAGCGCGACCCCGCGCTCGGCGACCAGCCGCTCGACGATCCGGAAGCGCCGCCGGAACTTGTCGTTGGCTGCGCGCAGTGCGGCCTCCGCCTCGACGCCCTGCTTGCGCCCGAGGTTGACGACGACCATGAGCAGGTCGCCGAGCTCCTCGTGCCGTGCGTCGGGACCGTCGGCCCGGGCGAGCTCCTCGAGCTCCTCGTCCACCTTGGCCAGGACCCCGTCGATCGTCGGCCAGTCGTAGCCGAGGTTGGCCGCTCGCTCCTGCATCTCCTGGCTCGCCGCCAGGGCCGGCATCGAGGGGCTGATGCCGTCGAGGGCGCTCTTCGGCGGCGTGTCGGTGCCGGCCTCGTCGGCGGCGGCGGCCCGCTCGGCGGCCTTGATGCGCTCCCACTGGCGGTTGACGTCCGAGGCGGTCCGGGCTTCGGCGTCGCCGAAGACATGGGGATGGCGGCGGACGATCTTGCGGGCGATGGCGTCGTGGACGTCGGCGAGGTCGAACACCCCGGCCTCGGCAGCGAGCTGGCTGTGGAGGATGACCTGGAGGAGCAGGTCGCCGAGCTCCTCCGCCAGCTCCGGAGAGGCCCCCTCGCCAAGGGCGTCGTAGACCTCGTAGGCCTCCTCGAGGAGGTGCTTGCGGAGCGACTCGTGGGTCTGCTCTCGGTCCCAGGGGCAGCCGTCGGGTCGCCGGAGCCGCTCGGAGACCGCCGGCATCCCCCAGGGCGAGGCGAACGCCTCGGTCGGGACGAGCGGGGCAAGGTAGAGCGGGCCGTCGAGGTCGCCCGGGACCAGCTGGCCGACGCTGGAAGCCTCCGCGACGCCTGCCCGGCCGACCGGGTGGTCGGCAGGGTAGAGCCGGGCGAGCGCCTCGAGCGGCGTGCGACCGCGGGGCCCTCGCCGGCCGGCCGGAGGCTCGGGCGGCGCAGCCGACGGGTCCCTCACCCTGAGGTGGGCCGCCGGCACCAGGAGGGCCGGCCGGGACGGCTCCAACGGGAAGCCGACGAGCCGCTCGGTGGCGACGACCTGCAGCCCGTCGGCCAGATCGAGACCCCAGCGGAGCCGCGCTTCGGCGATGAGGGCGTCGAGCATCGACCTACGGGATCGGCAGGTCCGTGGCCCGCTCGATCGTCGCGGCGCTCTTCTCCTCGGAGTACCAGTTGCTGAAGGCTGTCTGGCGGAGCGTGTCGGCCTGCTCGCCCTCCGGCAGCCGCTCCTCCTCGTCCCAGACCTTGAAGAGGTAGAAGCCGTCGCCGGGGACCTCGACCGAGTCGGTGGTCTCACCGACGGGCGTCGCGAAGATGACCGTCTCGAGCGTCTCGTCGAGCTGGGTCTTGGCGATCCAGCCGAGCTCGCCGCCGTCCTCGGCCTCCGGCCCCTCGGAGACCTCGCGGGCGATGGTCGCGAAGTCGTCGCCGGCGTCGGCGCGGCGCTTGGCCTCCTCGATCCGGCTCGTCGCATCGGGCCGCCGGTCCTCGAACAGGACCACGTGCCAGCCGAACTGGGTCTTGACCGGCTCGAGCAGCTGGCCCGGCTCCAGGCCATCGGCGAAGATCGCGTCGCCGAAGGCGCGGTCGACCTGGTCGCGGGTGAAGTACGGGAGGTCGCCGCCGCTCGTCTCGGCACCGGGCTCGTCGCTCTGCTCCCGAGCGAGCGCGGCGAAGCGCTCCGGGAGCTCGTCCGCGGGAACGGCCTTGAGCTCCTCGTAGGCCGCCCGAGCGGCATCCTCGGCCTCGATCCAGGCTGGATCGTCCTCGGGCAGCTCCCCGATGACGTTGGGGTCGGGGTCGTCGTTCGGCGAGAAGAGGATGTGCGAGGTCTTGACCTCGTCGCCCGAACCCTGCGGCGCGCGGACGTAGATCTCGCTCACCCGGCGCTGCAGGCTCGGCGTCTCGACGACCTCGGCGACGACCATTGCCTGGAGCTTGTCCCGGCGGACGTCGGCCTCGACGGCCCGGCGGTAGTCGGCCAGGGCGATGCCCTCGTCGGTGATCTTCTGCTGGTGGTTCGCGTCGACCTGCTCGGCCACGATCTCGCTCACCCGGCCGATCCGGAAGATCCCGTCCTCGCCCTCGATGACGTCCGTCGGGGCGTCGACCTCGGCCGCGAAGATCGCCTCGCTGAAGGCCGGATCGAGGGAGTTCTCCTCGCGGACCCAGCGGAGATCGCCGGCCTGGCTGGCCGACGGAGCCGTCGAGACCTCCTTGGCGACGTCGTCCCACGTGGCCCCACCCTCGAGCTCGGCGAGCGCCGCGTCGGCAGCATCCTTCGCCGCGGCGACCTGCTCGGCGGTCGGCTCGCTCGCACCGTCGTCGATCTCGGGCTCGACCTCGATGACCCAGACGTGCCGCTGCTCCGGGTCGGTCGCCTCGAGGAGCAGCTGGTCGTCGATCTCCGACTCGCTGACGGTGATCCCCTCGCGCTCGGCCAGCTGGCGCTGGAACTCGACGTCGATCAGGCGCTCCTGGACCAGTGTCGGCAGGGCCTGCCGCTGCTGCTGGACGGCGCCGATGCCGGCATCCCGCTCGGCCTCGGTGAGCCGGCCGGCCTGGTACTCGTCGCGCAGCCGGGACTCGGCCTGGTCGAGGCGCCACGACTCGATGTCGTAGCGGACGCGGTACTCGTCGCGGCTGATGCCGACCCCGTTGACCGTGGCGACGGTGCCGAAGCGGTCTGCGACCACGTTCGCGGCCACGGCCACGACGAGGATGCCGAGGGCGGCGACGATGACGAGGGTGAAGCCGATGTTGAGGTAGAGCGACCGACGGCCGCGTGCGTCGCGGCTCGGACCGCGGCCCTTGGCGGGCCTCGCGCGGAACGTCATGGGCTGGGTTGACTCCGATGGACGGGCGATCCGGCCGGCTGAGGGCGGCCGAGCCCGCGACATGCTACCGCATCGCCCGCCTGAGGCTCGACCGCGGCGTCCGGGCCGCGACCCTTCAGCCGGTCGGCCGACCCCAACCGGCCCCGAGCCGGAGCACCTGGTCGTCGCGGCGGATACGCCCACGCGAGCTGTCGGCCGTGTCGACGACGAGCGAGGCCCGGTCGTAGACGTGGTCCCAGTCGATCGCCCGGTGCGGGGTGACGACCACGACGACGTCCGAGCCCTCGATGAGCTCGGCGAGCGGTCGGCTCTCCAGCAGGGCCCCGCCAGCGTCACGGAAGCTCGGGACGTGCGGATCGTGGTAGTCGACCGTCGCCCCCAGGTCCCGCAGCCCGGCGATGATGCCCGCGGCCGGCGAGTTGCGAGGGTCCCGGATGTCGCGCTTGAAGGCGACCCCGAGGATGCCGACCCGGGCGTCGCGCACGGCGCGACCGTGCCGGTTCAGGGCCGTGCCCACGAGGGAGACGACGTGGCGTGGCATCGCGAGGTTGATGTCGCCGGCGAGCTCGACGAAGCGGTCGACGAAGTCGAACTCCCGGGCTCGCCACGACAGGTAATAGGGGTCGACCGGGATGCAGTGCCCCCCGACACCCGGCCCGGGCGTGAAGCGCATGAACCCGAAGGGCTTGGTGGCCGCCGCATCGACGACCTCCCAGACGTCGAGCCCCATCCGCTCGCAGAGGAGCGCGAGCTCGTTGACGAGGGCGATGTTGACGTTGCGGAAGACGTTCTCCAGCAGCTTCGCCAGCTCGGCCGCATCGGGCGAGGACAGCTCGATCACCCGGTCGTTGATCCGCCGCAGGAGCGCGGCTGCGCGGGCCGTCCCCGCCGGCGTCAGCGCGCCGACGAGCCGGGGGATCTCGCGCGAGGCCGACCCCGGATCGCCCGGGTTGACCCGCTCCGGGGCGAAGGCCAGGTCGAAGTCCCGCCCGGCGACCAGCCCGCCCGCCTCCAGCGCGGAACGGAGCGGACCGGTGGTCGTGCCCGGGAAGGTCGTCGACTGGAGGACCACCAGCTGTCCGGGACGGAGCTGCGAGCTGATCGTGGCGGCGGCGCCCAGGACGGGGCCGAGGTCGGGATCCTTCGCGTCGTTGATGGGGGTCGGGACGCAGATGAAGATCACGTCGGGACGCGACAGGTCGGCCTCGGCGGTCGCGACCACGGACAGGCCGTCCCGGAGGGCAGCCTGGAGGCGCTCGTCCGGGATGTCGTCGATCGGCGAGTGACCGCTCGACAGCTCGGCGACCCGATCCCCGCTCGCGTCGACGCCGACGACGGTGCAGCCTGCCTCGACGAAGCTGACGGCGAGGGGCAGGCCGACGTAGCCGAGACCGACGATGGCGAGGTCCTGGTCGCGTGTCACGGATGGGCTCCCTCATGGTCGCCGGGCCGCGTGCCCGACCCCGGCGAGGATAGCCCGTCTGCCGCCAGGCGCTCGACGAGCGCGAGATACCGCTCCGCCTCGCGCTCCCAGGAAAGGTTCGTGATGAGGGCCCCGGTCCGCGCGACCCGGGCCTCGCGGTCAGCCGGGTCGTCGGCCAGCCCGACGACGGCACGCGCCAGGTCGTCGGCGTCGCCCGGGAGGTACGTCCGCACCGTTCCCGGCCCGAACACCTGCTCGACCATCGGCAGCGCCGTGGCGACCACCGGCTTGCCCATCGCCGCATATTCGAAGAGCTTCGTCGACAGGCTGTAGTCGGTGAAATCGCTCCGCCGGGTGGGCGCGAGCCCCACGTCGGCAGCGGCGATCGCGGCCGGGACGGCCTCGATCGGCACGCGCCCGTGGAGGACGACGCGGTCGGCGATGCCCAGGTCTCGGGCGACGCCGGCCAGATCGGTCTCGCCGTAGTCGCGACCGTAGAGCTCCAGGCTCGGATCGAGGTCGGGTCGGACGGCTGCGACCGCGGCCACGGCACCGATCGCCACGTCGAGCTCGTAGATCGGTGAGAGGGCTCCCGCGTACACGAGCCGCAAGCGCCCATCGGCCATGAACGAGCGGGCCGGGACGGCGCCCGGGTCGAAGCGGGCGAGCGCCGGGCTGTTGCGGACGACCGTGACCTTGTCCCGCGGCGTGCCCAGCCCCACGAGCCGGTCGGCGAGGGACTCGTTCACGGTGATGACCGCGGTCGCGACGGCGATCGAGGCGCGCTCCTGGGCGACGAGGAGCGCGTGGGCGACCCGGTTCGCCGCCCCCGGGAAGCGGATGCGGAAGAACTCCGGCATGGCCTCGTGCAGATCCAGCAGGAGCGGCACGCCGGCGAGGCGGACCGGCAGGGCCGCGAACGCCAGGGCATCCGGCAGCGAGTGGACCTGGACGAGCGCATACCGGCGGCGTCGGTGGGCTCGGGCGAGGGCCCAGCCGGCCCGGCCGAAGAAGGCGCCGTACTCGGCCAGGTAGGTCGCCAGTCCTGCACCCTGGTGGCGCTGGACGTCCAGGCGGATGACCTGCACGCCGTCGAGCCGCTCGGTCACCGGATCGCCCGGGCGGCGGAGCGCGAAGACATCGACCGGCCGCCCGGACGCCACGAGGGCCTCGGCCTCGCGGCGGACCCGCGGGTCCTCCTCGTAGTAGGAGTGGGCGAGCATGGCGACGGGTCGCCGCCGGGTGAGCGCTGCCACCGCGGGCCTCAGCGCTTGCGGTCGCGGCCGGCGACCCGAGCTCGAAGCCGACGGAGCGGGCGCTTCACGGGCTCCGGCAGGGCCGCCCGGAGCCGCTCAGAGGTTGTTGGCGGGACGGCGCCGGTCACGGGCCCCAGCGACGGCAGCCCGAGCCTGGCTCGCAGCTCCTCTTCCCGGAGGCGCGTCCGGGCGAGCTCGATCTGGGCTCGCGCGAGCTGTACCTCGAGTAGCTCGATCCGACGGGCGGACTCGAGACTGACCCAGTCCGGGAACGTCCGTGCGGCGACGGGCGGGTAGTCGGCCTCGTACGCGTCGACGAGTCGACGGGCGATGACCGGCCCGTCGTGGACCGTCGCGACGTACGCGCGACCGCGAGCGGCAAGGTCGCGGCGGAGCCCGACGTCGGTCAGGAGCTGGGCCATCCTGTCGTCGAACGAGTCGGGGTCGAGCGACCAGACCGGCGCGTCCGGGAAGGCGGCCCGGGCCGTCTCGCCGACGTTCGCCACGGCGACCCGGTTGGCCGCCATCGTCTCGATGGACACGACTTCGTAGTCGCCGGTCAGGACGTTGTCGATGACGACGTCGGCGTCGGAGATCGCCCGCATCGCCTCGTCGTGGGGCACGCCCTCGAGCAAGTGGTGCTCGAACGGCACGCCACGGGCCCGCAGTCGCTCCAGGCCGGCCAGGAT
>DATHYZ010000278.1:0-4719 GCA_035458865.1 Candidatus Limnocylindrales bacterium | reverse complement strand
TCGACCGCCTGCTGGATCGCCTTGAGCTCGATCTGCATCTCCTCGCGGAGCGTCAGGTCGAGGGCGCCGAGCGGCTCGTCGAGGAGGAGGACCCGAGGCCGGTTGACGAGGGCCCGGGCGAGGGCGACCCGCTGGCGCTGTCCCCCCGAGAGCTGCGACGGCTTGCGCCCGTCGTAGCCGGTCAGCCGGACCATCTCGAGCGCCTCGCCCACACGCTGGAGCCGCTCCGGCTTGGGGACCTTTCGAACGACCAGGCCGTAGGCGACGTTGTCGCCGACGGTCATGTGCGGGAAGAGGGCGTAGTCCTGGAAGACGGTGTTCACGTCCCGGTCGAAGGGGGGGACGTCCGTGACGTCGCGACCGAGCAGCTCGATCCGCCCCTCGGTCGGCAGCTCGAAGCCGGCGATCATCCGCAGCGTCGTCGTCTTGCCCGAACCCGACGGCCCCAGCATCGAGAAGAACTCGCCGTCGGCGATCTCGAGGTCGATCGACGACACGGCCTCGACGTCGCCGAAGCGCTTGGTCACGCCGACGAGTCGGACCGCCGGCTCGATCCGGGAGGCCGCGGCAAAGGGATCAACGGCGGTGGACGTCACGAGGCTCCTGGGGAGGGGGGTTCACTGGCTCGTGTCGGTCGGATGGCAAGGCGCCCGGGACCCATGCCGAAGCTCTCCCGGTCCGCGGGATGGCGCGCACTCTGACGCGCGTCGACCGTCGATGTCAAGGTGGCTCACGGTCGCAGATGGCGGTGGCGCATAGACTGCGCCCGTGGATCGGATCGTCGCGGACCCGCGGACTCACCCGACTCGCCCGTCGGCGCGGCGTCTCCTGGCCGTCCTCCTGCTGGCGCTCGCCGCCGTCCTCGGCGCCGGCTGCGAGAGCGCCGATCCCGCGGTGACACCCAGGCCGGAGCCGGGGACCGCCGATCGCCCACGGGCGGTCAACGTGGTGATGCGCGACTACCTGTACGTTCCGGATCCCATCGATCTCGTGCCCGGCGAGACGGTCCGGCTCCAGGTCGTGAACGGCGGGCTCGACTGGCACGAGGTGGTCATCGGCGACCAGGCCGTCCAGGATGCCTGGGAGGCCGCCGAGGCGGCCACCGTCGACGCGCCGCCCGGTCCCACCCCGGCCGTGAGCGTCCCACCCGGCACCGGCGGCCTGCGCGTCGTGGTCTCCTCCGGTGGGAGAGCGGACGTCGTCTGGACGGTCCCCGAGGACCCGGCCGAGGTCGCTCGACTCATCTTCGGCTGCCACATCCCTGGGCACTACGCCCGCGGGATGCGAGCGGAGGTCAGGATCGTCGCGACGCCCTGACCCCGGCCCCCTGGCCCGCTCCCATCGTCGGGACGGATCTCGCGCGTGGCGTCGGGGATGCTACGCTGAGGCACGGTCACCGCAGGGTGCCGGTGGCGCCGACGAGACGGTCCAGTTCGCAGGAGAGCAGAGAAAATGACCTACGTCATCGCCGAGCCGTGCGTCGACGTGATGGACCAGTCGTGCGTGGCGGTCTGCCCCGTCGACTGCATCCATTTCGAGGAAGGGGTCGACCGAAGCCTGTACATCGATCCCGACGAGTGCATCGACTGCGGCGCCTGCGAGCCCGAGTGCCCGGTCAACGCGATCTTCCCCGAGGAGTCGCTGCCGCCCGAGTGGAGCGGCTACACCGAGGCGAACGCCGTCTGGTTCACCGACAAGGCGGCCGCCCGGGCGATGATCGACCAGCTCAAGCCGGCCGGCTGACGCTCGCCGGGCCCGGTCCCGGCGACACCGCCGCCACCGTCCGCGGGCGCGAAAGCGCCCGCGGAACCATGCCCGGCGCTCCCAGTCGGGACGGAGGCCGCGCCCCGAACCGGAGCGACCGGACCTCCCGCGCCGGATACGGGAGCGTGCAGCGGCCTCGCCTAGACTCGAGGCATGCGCATCGTATCGCTCACGCCGACAGCGACCGGGATCGCGCGCGCCCTGGGACTGGGACCGCGGATCGTGGGCGTGGGCCACGCCGACGATGCAACGGGACCCAGGCGACCCCGGCGGGTCGCCCGATCGGAGCGACGGCTCGACGGGCGCCGGAGTCGGACGATCCACCGGGCCGCCCTCCAGGCAGCCGCCGCCGGCCGTCCGCTCGTCCGCGTCGACTCGCAGGCCCTCGAGCACCTGCGCCCCGACCTGATCCTTCTGACCGAGCCGGCAGATCCGCTGGGCCCCGACCTCGCCGAGATCCGGGCCATCGCCGATCGCTGCGACCCGCGGCCGACGGTCCTCGTCCTCGAGCCGACCAGCCTGGAGGGGGTCTTCCACGCCATCACGACGGTCGGGGCCTACGCGGAGGTCGAGCCGGCCGCACTCCGCCTGGTGTCCCGCCTTCGGTCGCGCCTGGGCCGCATCGAGCACCGGATCCAGCTGCGGCGCGAGGCCGGCCATCGGCCGCCGCGGGTCGTCGTCCTCGAGTGGCTGGACCCGCTCCGGGCCTCGGGCCGCTGGGTGCCCGAGCTCGTCCGGCGGGCGGGCGGCTGGGATGTCCTCGGCCAGGAGGGTGAGCCGGCCACCGCGACCTCCTGGCGGGCCGTCGCCGAGGTCGACCCGGAGCTGCTCTTCCTCGCGCCACGCGGGTTCGACACGCGGGCCGCAGCCGCCGAGTGGGCCCGGATCCGACGGCCGGCCGCCTGGGGTCGGCTCGAGGCGGTCCGGCGCGGCCAGGTCGTCGTGCTCGACTCGAGGCTCGTCGCCTATCCGGGCCCGGCGCTCCTCGACGGCATGGCCGTCATGGCCGAGGTCCTGGACCCGGAAGCCTTCGTGGACGTGGCCCCGCCGACGGCCTGGGTCCCGGTCGACTAGGCTCGCCGGATGCCGTTCCGCGCGTCCTTCGACTGCCTCTGGTGCGGAGCCCCGTACCGTGCCGCCCGTCCCGACGACCTCGAGGGCTGGGCGCAACTCTGCCCCGCCTGCCTCGGACGGGCAGGGGAGAACCCCTTCCTGCGCTTCCGGCTGCGGGCGGCGATGGACGAGCGTGCCCGGTCGCATGGCTCCGCGCCCGCCTCGGCCGGATCCTCGGTCGCGGACCTGCCCCCCGCTGCCGCCCCGGCATCCGTGGCCGGCGCCGACGGGGCCGACGACCCCGAGGCGGCAGAGCTCGTCGCCTACTACCAGGCCCGCGCCTCGGAGTACGACGATCGCTACCTGCGCCGCGGCCGCTACGACCGCGGACCCATCTCGACGGTCGCCTGGCAGGCGGATCTCGACGAGGCGACGCGCTGGCTCGATGGACTGCCCTGGGCGGGACGGATCGTCGAGTTGGCCGCCGGGACCGGTTGGTGGTCGCCGATCCTCGCCTCGCGCGGGGAGCTCTGGTGCTTCGACGCGGCCACCGCCCCGCTCGAGCGGGCCCGCGAGCGGCTGCTGGCCCACGGTCTCCGGGCGCACCTCCACGTCCGCGACGCCTGGGCCGAGCCCGATGGGCCGGCGGACGGGCTCTTCACCGGGTTCTGGCTCAGTCACGTGCGGCCCGAGCGTCTACCCGCCTTCCTGAGCCTGGCGAGGCGCTGGCTCCGCCCCGCCGGTCGGTACGCCTTCATCGACTCGCGACCCGACCCGGAGTCCGGCCCCGTCGACCAGGACGCCCCCGACCCGACCGGACGCTCCACCCGACGCCTCGACGATGGGCGCACCTTCCGGATCCCGAAGCTGTACCACGAGCCCGCCGGGCTGGCCAAGGCGCTCCAGGAGGCCGGCTTCATCGACGTCGACATCAGGACGACCGGCCGCTTCTTCCTGCTGGGTCAGGCGACGGCCGGCGCGAGCCCCGGTGCTCCGCCTCCGTAGGACGGGCCGCCCCCGCGCCCCCGCGCCCCCGCGCCCCCGCGCCTGATCGTCCCGCGTGCCGGGCCCTCCGGCCACAGGGCGCCCTGCGGCCGGGACCCGCCCGTATACTCCCGGCGATGTCGCCCCTGCAGGACCGCACCATCGCGACCGTCGGCACCGGGGTGATGGCCGAAGCCATCATCGCGGGGCTCCTGCGCGCCGGCCTGGTGGAGCCCGGCCAGGTGGTGGCGAGCCACGCTCGACCCGAGCGACGGGAGCATCTCGAGCGCGAGTACGGCATCCGGGCCGTCGCATCCAACGTGGAGGCGGTCCAGGACGCGGACCTCGTCCTGCTGGCCATCAAGCCCCAGATGCTCGTCCGGGTCGGCCGGGAGATCGGCCCCCACCTGCGACGAGGCCAGCTCGTCCTGTCGGTGCTGGCCGGGGCCACGACGGCGGCGATGACGGCGGTCCTGGGCCACGACCAGGTCGTCCGGAGCATGCCCAACACCCCGGCCCGGCTGGGGCACGGCATGACCGTCTGGTATGCGACCCCGGCGACGACCGACGGACAGCGCGCCCAGGCCGCGGCGCTGCTGCGGGCGCTCGGCGCCGAGCTCGAGGTGGATGACGAGAAGTTCGTGGCCATGGCGACGGCCGTCTCCGGCACGGGCCCCACCTACGTCTTCCTGGTCATGGAGGCCCTGATCGACGCCGCCGTCCACCTGGGCTTCCCGCGCCACATCGCCCACGACCTCGTGATCGAGACCCTCGAGGGGAGCACGCTGTTCGCGAAGCAGAGCGGGATGCATCCGGCCGAGCTCCGCAACATGGTCACCTCCCCCGGAGGAACGAGCGCGGCGGCGCTCCACGAGCTCGAGTCCGGTCGACTCCGGACGGTGCTCTCCGAGGCCGTCT
>DATHYZ010000277.1:0-9875 GCA_035458865.1 Candidatus Limnocylindrales bacterium | reverse complement strand
CGCTTCATCAAGCCGATCCTGGGGATCGTGCCGGCCGATCCCGCGGGCCGCGACCCGCGCGGCTTCCTGCCGCTCGGCAGCCTCCTCCGCGACTTCCAGCGCCTCCCCGAGCGCCAGCAGGCGGTCTTCGTGCAGCTCATGACCATGAGCGCAGCGGACTTCCTCGACCAGTGGTTCGAGACCGATCCGCTCAAGGCGACGATGTCCGCCTCGGGCATCATCGGGACCTACCTGGGGATCCGCTCGCCGGGCACGGCCTACGTCCTGCTCCACCACTACATGGGCGAGATCGACGGGGCGTTCCGGGCCTGGGGCATCCCCAAGGGCGGCACCGGCGGGATCAGCGAGTCGATCGGCCGGGCAGCCGTCGCCCAGGGCGCCGAGATCCGGATGGAGGCGCCCGTCGCGCGGATCACGGTCCGCGGCGACCGGGCCACCGGGGTCGTGCTCGAGGACGGCGAGGAGATCGACGCGTCGATCGTCCTGGCCTCGACCGACGTCCGCCTGACGTTCCTCGACCTCGTCGAGCCGGGCACCCTCGACCCGGACTTCGAGGACGAGGTCCGCCGTTTCAAGTTCCGCGGCTCGTCGGGCAAGGTCAACCTGGCAGTGGACCGGCTGCCGGAGTTCACCTGCCTGCCGGGCGAGGGCGAGCACCTCCGCGGCGCGATCAGCTTCAGCCCCAGCACCGACGAGATGGAGCAGGCCTACGACGACGCCAAGTACGGGCGCTGGAGCCGCCGGCCCTACGTGGACATGATCATCCCGACGCTCGTCGATCCGGGGATGGCCCCGCCCGGCAAGCACGTCATCAGCTGCTTCGTCCAGTACGCGCCGTACCACCTGGCGCCGGAGCTGGGCAGCTGGGACGACAACCGGGAGGCGTTCGGCGACACGGTGGTCGACCGGATCGCCGAGTTCGCCCCGAACATCCGCGACATCATCGTCGGCCGCCAGGTCATGACCCCCCTCGACATCGAGCGGGAGACCGGCCTGACCGAGGGCAACATCTTCCAGGGCGAGCTCACCCTGGAGCAGCTCTTCTTCAACCGGCCGGTCCCCGGCTACGCCCGGTTCCGGACGCCGATCCGGGACCTCTGGCTCTGCGGCAGCTCGACCCATCCCGGCGGCGGGATCATGGGCGCCAACGGCCGGCTGGCCGCCCTCGAGGTGCTCCGCGCCCGTGGACGGAAGGTGGCCTGAGATGACGACCGCGAAGCACGATCACGACGTCATCGTCGTCGGCGGCGGCCACAACGGCCTCGTCGCGGCCGCCTATCTCGCCAAGGCCGGTCTGCGGACCCTGGTCCTCGAGCGCCGGTCGGAGGTCGGCGGGGCCGTCGGCACGAGCGAGCTGGCGCCTGGCGTCCGCGTGCCGACCCTGGCCCACACGGTCGGGCGGATCCGCCCCTCGATCGCCCGCGACCTCCGCCTGGCCGACCAGCGGCTCTCGCTCGTCGCGCCGGACGTCCGGGTCTTCTCACCGCAGCCGGACGGCCGGGCCGTGGTCCTCCGCTCCGATCCCGGGCGGACTGCCGAGGGCCTCCGTGATCGCTCGATGCGGGATGCCGCGGCCTACCAGGAGTTCGACCGGCGGGTCCGGGCGCTCGGCGGCTTCATGGCCGAGCTCATGGGCGAGACCCCACCGGACGTCAAGCGCCCGGGCCTGGGTGACGCCCTCGCCGGCCTGCGGATCGGCCGCTCGTACCGGGGCCTGGGCACGGTGGACGGCCGGACGATCCTGCGGGTCCTGCCGATGGCGGTCGCGGACTTCGTCGGCGAGGCCTTCGAGGACGACGCCCTGCGGGCCGCGATCGCCTGGGCCGGCGTCCGCTACGCGGCCCTGGGTCCCTGGTCGGCCGGGACGACGGCGCACCTCCTGATGCAGGCCGCCGGGACCGACGCCGGCGCGGCCGGAGAGACGGTCATCGCGCGGGGCGGACCCGGGGCGCTGTCCGATGCCCTGGCCGCCGCGGTCCGCGCCGCCGGCGGCGAGATCCGGGCCGATGCCGAGGTCGTGGAGGTCCGGGCGTCCGACGGCCGCGCCACCGGGGTCGTCCTGGCGACCGGCGAGGAGATCCCGGCCCGGGCGGTGGTCGCAGGGGTCGACCCGCGGAGGCTCCTGACCGATCTCCTCGACCCGGTCGCCGTCGGCCCGTCTCTCCGCTGGCGGGCCGGCAACATCCGGATGCCGGGCGTGGTCGCCAAGGTCAACCTGGCCCTGGCCGGCCTGCCGACCTTCCCGGCGGCCGGCGGCGACGAGCGGCTTCTCCGGGGCCGGATCCTGGTCGCCCCCGGCATCGACGCCATCGAGCGGGCCTTCGACGCCTCCAAGTACGGCCGGATCTCCGAGACGCCGGTCGTGGAGGCCACGATCCCCTCGCTCGTGGACCCGTCGCTCGTCTCGGGCGGCCCCGAGGGCGCCCATGTCCTGAGCGCCGTCGTCCAGTACGCGCCGTACGCGCTGCGGGACGGCGACTGGGACGGGCGACGCGAGGAGCTGGGCGACCTGGTCGTGCGGACCCTCGAGTCGGTGGCCCCCGGCATCGGCGGACTGGTGATGGCGCGGCAGGTCATCACGCCGCTCGATCTCGAGCGCGACTGGGGCCTCACCGGCGGCCACCCGCTCCACGGCGAGCCGTCGCTCGACCTCTTCTACGCCTGGCGGCCGCTCCTGGGCCATGCCCGCTACCGGATGCCGCTCGACGGCCTGTACCTGGCCGGCTCGGGCGCCCATCCCGGCGGCGGCGTCACCGGTTGGCCCGGGCGCAACGCGGCCCGCGAGATCGCGGCGGACCTGAAGAAGCGCCGCTAGGGACGCTCTGCGGGCTCGGTCGGCGGCGCGGTCGGGCCGGGCCCCGGGGCTGCGTCCCAGGTCCAGCCGCCGAGGCGCTCGAGCAGCTCGACGCCCGTCAGGTCGAGGTGGATCGGGGTGACCGCGATCCGCCGGTTGACGACCGCGTGGAAGTCGGTCCCCTCGATCGCCAGCCCGGACGGCGGTGGGCCGCCGATCCAGTAGTAGGGGATGCCGCGCGGGTCCAGCCGCTGGACGAGCTCGTCCTGGTAGACGCGCTTCCCCAGCCGGGTCACCTCGATCCCGCCGCACTCCTCCACCGCGCAGGCCGGGACGTTCACGTTGACCAGCTCGCCCTCGGCGAGGCCGTGCTCGAGCACGTTGCGGGCCACGATCGCCGCGGCCCAGGCCGCCAGCGAGAAGTCGGGATGCTCGTAGTACTCCTGCGAGATCGCGAAGGCCGGGCAGCCGTTGATGGCCGCCTCCATGGCCGCGCTCACCGTCCCCGAGTAGGTGATGTCGTCGCCCAGATTGGCGCCGTAGTTGATGCCCGCGGCGACCAGGTCCCAGCCCTCGTCGAAGAACCCCAGGAAGGCGAGGCTGACCGCGTCCGTGGGCGAGCCGTCGACCGACCAGCCCCGCGAGCCGTCGCCCAGGGTCCGCTCGCGGACCCGCAGCGGCCGCATCAGCGTCTTCTGGTGGCCGACGGCGCTCTGGTTCGTGTCGGGCGCGACGACGGTCACATCGCCGATCGGCTCGAGCGCCTGCTTCAGGGCCAGGAGGCCGCGCGATTCGATGCCGTCGTCGTTGGTCACCAGGATCCGGGGGCGGGTCCGCCACTCGCCGAGCGGGCGAGCCGTGCGCGGCCGTGCCCGCGAGGATCGCTCGGCGGCACCGGCGACGGGCTCGCCACGCTCCTTGTCGAGGTCGCGCCGCTCGGAGCGGGCCCGCTCCCGGGTCATGTCCGGCGTACCGCCGCCGGCGGCCTCGTCGCCCGGGTCGCGCTCGCTCACGACGGGGATGTCGGGTCGGCCGTGGTCGTCGCCGGGCCCGCGGTCGTCGCCGGCTCGGCCTCCGGCTCCTCGATGTCCTCGTCGAGGCCGGCTGTCGGCTCGCGCGGGACCCGGATCGGCCGACCCTCCCGGTCCTCGACCCGGCGGGCCGCCCGCTCGGTGACCGTCCCACCCCGGCTCCGACCCAGGAAGTGCAGGAAGAGCGACGACACGATGGCCGCGATCGGGATGCCGAAGATGGCGCCGGCGATGCCGGCGATCTTGGCGCCGATGATGACCGAGGCCAGGACCACGATCGGGTGGATCCCGATGGCCCCCGACATGACCCGCGGCTGGAGCACGTTCATCACCACGAACCAGCCCGCCCCCATGGCGACGAGGGTCGGGATGATCACATCCTGGTCCAGGGCGATGGCTGCGAGGACCGGCGGCGCCCAGGCGACGAAGGGGCCGAAGAACGGGATCGCCATGAGGAACCCGGCGACGAGCGCGGTCAGGACCCCGAACTCGAGGCCGAAGATGAGCGAGGTGGCGAAGGCGACGGCCCCGTAGGAGAAGCCCAGGATGAGCTGCCCGCGGATGAAGCCGCCGAACGAGCGGTTCGTGCTGCGGATCAGGACGTCGGCCTCCTCGCCGAAGCGCGGCGGCACCAGGCGGAGGAGGAACGAGGTGATGCGGTCCCGGTCCACCGCGATGTAGATCGAGAGGATGATCACGAAGAGCAGGTTCCCGACGATCCCGATGCCGGCCACGGCGAGCTGCTGGAGCGGCCCGAGGAGGTCGATCGCGCCTCCCCGGATCGCCTCGAGGATCGTCTCCAGCTGGACCTGGACGTTCACCCCCAGCCCCAGGCGGTCGAGCCATTCCTGGAGCGGGACGAGCAGCGCCGCGAGGTCCTCTTCGATCGTCGGCAGCCGGACGATGAACTCGTTGATCGAGTCGACCAGGGTCTGAGCGATGAAGAAGACGGCCCCCAGGACGATGAACAGGAGGACCACGAAGACCAGGACCACGGCGATCCGCTGATCCAGCCAGGGCAGGAGCCGAGCCAGCCCGCGCCCCAGGGGCGTGATCATGAAGGCGATCAGCCAGGCCAGGAAGAAGATGAGGATGACGTCGCCGAAGGCATAGACCGCGCTCGCGATCAGGCCCGTCGCGATGAAGAAGGCGATGATCGTCGCCAGGATGAGGAGCACGTCGAGCCAGCCGCGCTGACGCTCGGTGAGCCCGTATCCCGTCACCGGTTGTTCCCGATCCACGCCGTCCTCCAAGGCTGGCCGACCAATTCGGCCATGGTAGCGCCGCGGCCTAGCTGAGGCCCATCCGCTCGCGGACCTCGGCCATCGTCGCCTCGGCGATCGGCCGGACGCGCTCGGCCCCGGCCGCCAGGATCTCGTCCACGAGCGCCGGCGAGGCCATCAGCTCGGCGTACCGCTCGCGGGCCTCCGCGTAGCGCTCGATGATCCGCTCCACCAGCAGCTTCTTGGTGTCGACGCAGCCGGTCGTGGCCGTCCGCTCGCCCTCCCAGATCGACTCGTAGTCGTCGCCGAAGGATCGATGGAGCTGGCAGACGTTGCAGACCTCGGGGCGTCCCGGGTCGGTCCGCTTGATCCGCTGGGTGTCGGTCACCATCGACATGACCTGGCGCCGGATGACCTCGGGCTCGGCCAGGATCTCGATGGTGTTGCCCACCGACTTGCTCATCTTGCGGACGCCGTCGGTGCCCAGGACCACGGGCGCCTCGGTGTACACCGCCTGGGGCTCCGGGAAGGTCTCGCCGTAGCGGTTGTTGAAGGCCCGGACGATCTCCCGCGACAGCTCCAGGTGAGCGGCCTGGTCCCGGCCGACCGGCACCAGCGAGGCCTTGTAGAGGACGATGTCGGCGGCCTGGAGGACCGGGTAGGTCAGCAGCCCGTGGTTGACGTCGTCGGGCTGGCTCTCCCGCTTCTCCTTGTACGTCGGGGTCCGCTGGAGCCAGCTCACCGGCGTCACCGTGGCGAAGAGCCACATCAGCTCGGTCACCTCGGGCCGGTGGCTCTGGACGAAGAGCGAGCAGCGCTCCGGGTCGAGTCCCAGGGCCAGGAGCGAGGCGGCCATCTCGCGGGTCCGGGTCCGCAGGAGCTCCGCTTCGTGGGTGCTCGTCAGGGCGTGGTAGTCGACGATGCAGTAGATCGCCTCGTACTCGTCCTGGAGGCGGACGTAGTTGCGGATCGCCCCCAGGTCGTTGCCCAGGTGGACGATCCCCGAGGGCTGGATGCCGCTGAAGGTCCGGGGCCTGGCGGGCAGCGTCCCCTCGTCGCCCACCGCGCGCTCGCTGCTGGTCATCATGGCCCGGCAGTGTAGTCGACCGGTCGCGGCCGCCGGGACCAGGTCGGGCTCGGCTACCATTCGGGCCATGTCCACCGATCGTCCGCTCCGCCTGGCCGTGCTGGGGGCGGGCACCGTCGGCCGCGAGGTCGTCAGGGGCCTGCTCGAGCGGGGTGGCCGCCTCCGAGCGGCGGGCGCCGGCCCGCTCGCGGTGACCGGCATCGCCGTTCGCGACGTCGCCGGGGCGGTCGCGCGCGGCTTGCCCGAGGCGCTCCTCACCGACGCGCCGGCCCACCTCGTGGCGTCCGCGGAGACCGACGTGATCGTCGAGCTCATGGGCGGCGACGAGCCCGCCCACACCCTCATCGCCGCCGCCCTGGGCGCCGGCAAGCCGGTCGTGACCGCCAACAAGCACGTCGTGGCTCACTACGGCGCGGAGCTGGAGGGCATCAGCCGGCGGACGGGAACCACCCTGCGGTTCGAAGCGGCGGTCGGCGGCGGGATCCCGATCCTGGCGCCGCTGGCGACCGACCTGGCGGCCAACGAGATCAGCCGGGTCCGCGGCATCGTCAACGGCACGACCAACTACATCCTCACGTCCATGGCCGAATCGGGGCGGACCTACGCGGAGGCCCTCGAGGAGGCGCAGGACCTCGGCTACGCGGAGGCCGACCCGTCCGGCGACGTCGAGGGGGACGACGCGGTCAACAAGCTCGTCATCCTGGCTCGCCTCGCGTTCGGCGAGTGGCTCGACCCGGCGACCATCGTGCGCCGGCCGCCGACGGTCCGCGGACCGGGCGCGCCGGGCATCACCGGCGTGCGCGACCAGGAGATCGAGGGCGCCGAGGCGCTGGGCTACACGATGCGGCTGCTGGCCTCCGCCACGCGGCTCGAGGGCGACGGGATCGCGGCCTCGGTCGTCCCGACCTGCGTGCCCGCGAACAGCCCGTTCGGCTTCACGGCGGGCGTCACCAACCGGATCGAGGTCGAGGGCGAGCCCATCGGGGCCGTCCGGATCGCGGGTCCCGGCGCGGGCGGCCCCGAGACCAGCAGCGCCGTCCTGGCCGACGTCGTCGCGGTCGCTCGCGGAGCAGGCAGCACGTGGGCCGGACTGGCGCCGGCGGCCAACGGACCCGAGGGCCATGCCACCGCCGGGGACGGACTGGCGGGGGCCCGCCATTGGTACGCCTTCATCCCAGCGATCGACCTGGCCCGGACCGACCTGCCGGCCGCCCTCGACGAGGCGGCGGCCATCGACTTCGAGACCGGGACGGCCATCCGGACGGAGCATGTCACCCTCGACGAGGCCCGGGCGGCCTTCGTCGCGGTCCTGCCGCCCGACGCCGACGCCACCCTGTACCCCTGTGACGACTGACGCCGCGGGCCGCAGCCGCGTCGACCGACCCCGCCTTACCGACCGCTATCGGGCGTTCCTGCCGATCGACGAGGCGACCCCGGTGGTCGACCTCGGCGAGGGCTTCACGCCCCTGGTGCCCGTCCCCAGGCTCGGCGCCCGGCTCGGCCTCCGGGATCTCCACGTCAAGGTCGAGGGGATGAACCCGACCGGCTCCTTCAAGGACCGCGGCATGGTCGTGGCCGTGAGCAAGGCCGTCGAGGCCGGAGCCCGCGCCATCGTCTGCGCCTCGACCGGCAACACCTCGGCCTCGGCCGCGGCCTACGGCGCCCGGGCCGGCCTGGAGGTGGTGGTCGTCCTGCCCAAGGGCAAGATCGCCCTTGGCAAGCTCGTCCAGGCCCTCGTCGCCGGGGCGCGGGTCGTCGCGGTCGACGGCAACTTCGACCAGGCGCTGCGGATCGTCCGCGAGCTGGCGGCGCAGGATCGGCGGCCGATCACCCTCGTGAACTCGGTCAACCCCTTCCGCATCGAGGGCCAGAAGACGGCCGCCTTCGAGGTCTGCGACGACCTGGGCCGGGCCCCGGACGTCCTGGCGATCCCGGTCGGCAACGCCGGCAACATCACCGCCTACTGGGCCGGCTTCCGTGATTACCGTGCCGCCGGCCGGATCGACGCGCTGCCCCGGATGTGGGGCTTCCAGGCGGCCGGCGCCGCCCCCATCGTCGCTGGCCACCCGATCGAGCATCCCGAGACCGTGGCGACCGCTATCCGGATCGGGAACCCAGCCTCCTGGGCGAGCGCCGAGGCGGCCCGCGACGAGTCGGGCGGCCGGATCGACGCGGTGACCGACGACGAGATCCTGGCCGCCTACCGCGATCTCGCCCGGCTGGAGGGGATCTTCTGCGAGCCGTCGTCGGCCGCCAGCGTGGCCGGGGTCCGCAAGGCCGCAGCCGCCGGGGAGCTCGAGCCCGACGCGACCGTCGTCTGCGTCCTGACCGGCAACGGGCTCAAGGACCCCACGACGGCCCAGGCGCAGGCCGCCGGCCTCATCGAGGCGCCGGCCTCGCTCGAGGGCGTGATGGCCGCCCTCGGCTGGGGGGACGGATGAGCGGGGCGCAGCCGGGCGATCGGCCCACCACGACCTGGCTGGCCGAGTTCGACGGCCGCCGTGTCACCGTGGAGGTGCCGGCGTCGAGCGCGAACCTCGGAGCCGGCTACGACTGCCTCGCCGTGGCCCTCGACCTGACGAACCGGATCGACCTCGAGGTGCTCGGTTGGGGCTCTGACGGCGTCGAGCTGGTCGTCGAGGGCGAAGGCGAAGGCGAGCTCTCGGCCGCCCAGGACAACCGGTTCGTCCAGGGTCTCGAGGCGGCCCTTCGCGCGGCCCGCGGCGACGTTCCGGAGCAGGCGGGCTGGCGCATCCGGATGCGGAACCGGATCCCGCTCGCCCGCGGCCTGGGGTCATCGGCCGCCGCCACGGTCGGAGGCCTGGTCGCCGGCAATGCGCTCCTCGGCGGCCCGCTCGGTCAGGACGAGCTCCTCCGCCTCGCCGTGGAGGTCGAGGGCCATCCCGACAATGCCGCGGCCGCGCTGCTCGGTGGCTTCGTGGTCGTCGTCGCCGATGGCGGAGCGCTCGAGGCGGTCCGCTTCGACGTCCCGCGCGAGCTCCGCACGGTCGTCTTCATCCCGGAGCGGCGGCTGTCGACGAGCGAGATGCGGGGCATCCTGCCGGACGCGGTGCCGAGGGCGGACGCGGTCGCCAACGTCGGCCGGGTGGCGATCGGGGTGGCCGGCCTGGCCCGTGGGCGGACCGACCTCCTGGCGTGGATGACCCGCGATCGTCTGCACGAGCCCTATCGGGCGACCGTCTTCCCGGAGCTGGTCGCCCTCGTCGAGGGAGCCCGCGAGGCCGGCGCCATCGGGGCCTGCCTCTCGGGGAGCGGGTCGACCGTCATCGCCTTCGCCGACTCCGTCGCGACGATGACCAGGATCGAGGCGGCCTTCATGGCCGCCGCCGCCGAGGCCGACCTGGCCGGTCGCGTCGAGATCGTCCCGCCCCGCAACGCCGGGGCGACGGTGACCGAGGAGGCCTGACTCGGGCTCGGCCGGGAACCCGCCGCCCTTCCAGGGCCGGCTAGACTCGCGCCATGGGTGATCTGGTGGGGGACGTCGGGCGGTCGATCTCGGGTCTCATGGAGGGCGTCGTCCGAGCCGCCCAGGACGCCGTCCAGGGCGTCTGGTCAGCGCTCAACGCGCTGGCCCCGCTTCCCGTCATCCTGATCGGGGGGTTCCTGCTCCTCGCGCTCGGCGCCTGGTTCCTGGCCAAGCGCTAGTCCCGGGAGCCGCCCGAGCGGCGCCGTCAGGCCGCGGCCGTGTGGCTCCGCACGAACGCGAGGACCTCCTCCCA
>DATHYZ010000276.1:0-12185 GCA_035458865.1 Candidatus Limnocylindrales bacterium | reverse complement strand
AGGGGGACGGGCTCGGCGAGGGGGACGGGCTCGGCGAGGGCGACGGGCTCGGCGACGGGGACCACCCGCCCTCGGGCGTTGGGGCGGTCTCGATCGCCAGGTCCGCGGCATTGTCGTTCGTGTCGACCAGTCCCCCGCCGGGGAGCGTGCGCCGGGCCAGGCTGGCGCCCGGCGGCGGAGCCGCCGCCGGCGATCCCTCGACGAAGAGATTGACCGCGTCGCCCCACCCGACCGCATCGATCGGAGACCCGCCCACGGCTCGCACGACGATCGTTCCGCCGGTCGCCGCCAGGCCGCCGCTGTAGGTCGCGTCGGCGATCGAGGCATGGACCCCGGCGGCATTGGCCAGGAGCAGACGGGCTCCGGGCTGGAGCGTGGCGCCCGAGGTCCAGGACGCCTTTCGGGTCACCGTGCCACCGGATGACGTCACGTAGACGACCTCGAGACCGGCCAGGTCCACCGCCGCCGAGGCGACGTTGGCGAGCTCCACCCACTCGTCTGACGCCGATGCCCCGCCGGTCACGATCTCGGCCACCAGGAGGCCCGTCGAGGGCGGCCAGCCGACATCGGCTGCCGGCACGAGATCGAGCAGGCGCTCGTTGAGACCCGTGGCGGCAGATCCTCGGTCCGTCGGGACGAGGCCCGCCGCCAGGCAGGCGCAGATGAGGGCGACGATCACGAGCCGCCGGGCGAGTGCCATACGATCGACCTCCCGGCGGGATCGGGCGGCGGTCGCCGATGTGTACCCCCGGTCGCTTCATCGCCACGTATCCGCGGATCCGTCGCCTTCGACTACCATTGGCCCTCCGTTGTCGATCGCGCCCGTGCGCGATCCACCGACCGCTCGATCCGCCAGCCGGTCGGCCAGTGCCGGCTCCCAAGGAGATGACCGTGGCCCGCGCCAAGCGAACCGATCGCGCCGATGCCCGCCGCCGCCACCGGATGGAGGCAGCGGCCCGCGCCGAATCCGGCGAGCCGATCGAACCGCCGCCAGCCCGGTCCGACAGGACCGCGTCGGGTCCCGCGCCCACGGATCGGCCCTCCGTCGTCGGTGCATTCCGGGCCGCTGCCCGCCTCGCCGATGTGCGGGCCGACATCGCGTTCCTGCCGAGCCTCGTCATCCGGACCAAGGCGATCTGGGTGCCGAGTGCGCTCGTCATCGCGGCGGGGGCGCTCTTCCTGACGCCCGACCTGGGCCAGAACATCGTCTTCGTCCTGGCGTTCCAGGCGTTCGTGGTCCCGCCGCCGCTCGCTGCGTCCTTCCTCGCCGGCCTGCTGGCGCCGCGGGCCGCGTGGCTCGCCGGCGGCGTGGTCGGCCTGATCTCGGCAGGCACGTTCGCGGTGGTGGCCGTGCTCTACGAGGGATCGGTGGACGCGGCGATCACCGCCGACCAGCTGCGCGACACGGTGCTGTTCGGGTTCGCCGTCGCGCCTCTCTTCGGCATCGGGGCCGGTGCGTTCGCCGGCTTCTACCGTCGCTTCCTGCGGTTCGGCCAGCCCGCGCGCCGGGCCAACCAGGGTCGCCGGAACTCCGGGCGTCGCTAGGCGAGCCGGCCACCCGGACCGTTCCCCGCCGACCGCCATCCGTCGGGGCAGCGCCGACGAAGAGTCGGGTGGATGGGCCTCGCTCCGGCGCATGGTCCAGGGCGGAACGGAAGCTCGGGCCGGACCGCCTCGACCGCCGGAGCGAGGCCATCCTTCCCGCGGCGGCACGTCCTATCCCATCCGCCGCATGCCCGCCCAGCCGAGCTGGCGCACCCCCTCGGGCCGAGCCGGCCCGCCCTCGACCGAGGCCACCTCGGGCAGCGGACGGACCTCGCGGGCCACGAGGTTGACGACGTCGCCCTCGCGCTGGAGCTGTCCGTCCACGAGGAGCAGGGCGTGGCGCCGGACGACCCCCCTGAGTCGAGCCCAGGCATCCGGCCAGAGCGTGACGTTGACCATGCCGGTCTCGTCCTCGAGGGCAAGGAACACGGTCCCCCTCGCCGTCATCGGGTGCTGGCGAGTGACGACGAGCCCACCGACCCGGACCGGCCCGGGACCTCGCTCCGCGAGGGCCGCGTTGGGAACCGCCCCGAGCCGCTCGAGAGCGGACCGGAAGAGCCCCACCACCTGGCACCGGGCGTCGAGCCCCAGCACCGCGTAGCTGTCCCCGAGTCGCTCCGGCTCGGTGATCGGTGGGAGATCCGGCACGTCGGTCGCGGGCAGCCGGAGGTCGATCGGACGGCCGGCGGCTCGCCTGGCCACCCGGCTGGCCCGTCCGTCGAGACGACCGCGGGATGACCCGGCGACCTCGCGGAGCTGCCAGAGGAGCTCCCGCCGGGGTCGCCCGAGCCGATCGAGCGCTCCTGCCCGGATGAGCCGCTCGATGACGGCCTCCGGCAGGTCGGTCCGTTCCACGACATCGGCCAGCGAGCGATACGGCCCCCGACCGCGCTCGGCGTCCAGCCGGGCCGCGTGCTCCTCCCCGATCCCCTTGACGAGATGGAGTCCGAGTCGGACCCCCCATCCGGCGGCGGCCTCGGCTGCCCAGCGGTCGCGGGCCGCCGCCGGCGGTATGACACAGGCCGGGGAACGGACAGGCCGCGGCCGACCCGCGATCCCGGCGTCGGAGGGCAACGGCTCGCCCGGCTCACCATCGCGTGAGCCGTCGTCTCCAGCGGCCCCGGCCAGCGCCCAGCCGGGCCGACCGACCCACTCGGTCGTCGTCCGATAGCCCGACGCGTTGACGTCGACCGGCAGGACCGCCACCCCATGGCGCTTGGCGTCGTTGACGAGGACCTCGACGGGATAGAAGCCCATCGGCTGGGCGTCGATCAGGCCCACGAGGAACTGGGCCGGGTAGAAGAGCTTGAGGAATGCGGACTCGTAGGCGGTCCGGGCGAAGGCCGCAGCGTGGCTCTTGGCGAAGCCGAACGAGGCGAACGCGGCGACCTGCCGGAACAGCTCCTCCGCATCGGCCTCGGGCATCCCCTGGACGGCGCGGCAGCCATCCACGAAACGGGCGTGGAGCTTCTCCATCTCCCGGGACGAGCGCCAGGTGCCCATGGCCCGTCGGAAGCCGTCCGAGTCGGCCGGGCTGAAGCCGGCCACCTCGATGGCGATCCGCATGACCTGCTCCTGATAGAGGATGACCCCGAGGGTGTCGTCGAGGATCGGTTCGAGCGAGGGGTGGAGGAAGGCCACCGGCTCGAGGCCCTGCTTGCGACGCAGGTACGGGTGGACCGCGTTGCCCTGGATGGGGCCTGGGCGGATGATGGCCACCTCCACGACCAGGTCGTCGAGGCTGGCCGGCCGGGACTTCGGCAGGGTCTGCATCTGGGCCCGGCTCTCGACCTGGAAGACACCCACCGTGTCGGCGGCCCGGAGCATCTCGAACACCTCCGGGATCCCCTCGGGGATGCGGTCGAGGTCGAGGCAGACCGCGCAGTCGTGCTCCACGAGGCGGACCGTGGTGTCGATCGCGGCGAGCATCCCGAGCCCGAGCAGGTCGAGCTTGATGAGCTTGAGCGCCTCGACGTCGCGCTTGTCGTACTGGACGACGACCCGCCCGGGCATCGTCGCCCGCTCCAGAGGGGCGATGTCGATGAGCGGGGCGGCCGTCACGAGCATCCCCCCGGTGTGGATCGAGAGATGCCGCGGGAAGCCGTCGATCCGGGCACACAGCTCGAGCCAGCGTTCCCAGTCCGAGAGCCCGACGGTGGATCCGCCGCGAGGTCGCGGGGGCGGCTCCGGCGCGAGGTGGGCAACGCTGGAATGACCCCCGCCACGGCCCATCGCGGTCGACGGCGGCGAGGGACCCCAGTGCCAGGGACGGCCGAGGCGGTCGGTGGCGCCGTCGACCCGGAGACGAGCGACGCTGGCCGGGGAGTCGCCCGGGCCACCCTCGTCGTCCGACCGGCCGCCGGCGCGGATGGCCGGCCGGGAGCCGTCGATCCGGCCGACGTCGTCCCGTCGGGCGAGGCGACCGTCGCCCCGCTCCCCTGCCCCGCCGGTCCGCAGCCGTCCCCCGCGCTCGTGGTCGAGCTCCCCCATCCGGTCGACCAGGCCACGGGTCCCTGCCAGGGCCGCCGAGGCCGCTGCTCCCGCGTCGGGTCCCTCGTCCGGCCGTCGGAAGAACTCGGCGAACCCGCCGTCCGCCTCGAGGTCACGCCGGACCATGACCGAGTCGTAGGTCTCGAGTGCCTTCGCCACCCGATCGACGAGCGGCCGCGGGAAGCCCAGGGCATGACCGACCTCGCGGACGGCCGAGCGGGCCCGGTAGGTCACGACGTTGCAGACCATCCCGGTGTGCTCGGGCCCGTAGCGCTCGTAGACGTACTGGATGACCTCCTCCCGGCGCTCGGAGCTGAAGTCGATGTCGACGTCGGGATAGGTCGTCCGGCCCTCGTTGATGAACCGCTCGAAGAGCAGCCGGTGGCGGATCGGGTCGACCCTGGTGACGCCCAGGACGTAGGCCACGATGGAGTCGGCCGCGCTGCCGCGGCCCTGGGCCGGGATCCCGCGGCCCTTCGCGAAGCGCATCAGGTCCCAGCAGATGAGGAAGAACTCGGCCAGGCCGGTCCGCTCGATCACGTCGAGCTCGTGGGCGAGCTGGTTGACGACCGCCGGGGTCATCGGGTGGTAGCGGCGCCGGGCACCCTCCCAGCAGAGCTGCGAGAGATGGCTGAAGGCGGTCTCCCCACGGGGCACCGGGAACCCCGGGAAGCGATAGCGCTCGAAGCCCAGGTCGACACGGCAGGCGGCTGCCAGCTCCGCGGATCGAGCCACGCCCTCGCGCCAGGCCCGGGCGGTGATCGGATCGTCCCGTTCGACGGCAGGGTCCGCCGGGGGCAGCGCGAGCAGGTCCGCCTCCGATTTGAGATACGACTCGCCATCCGGGCGACGGAGGTGGCCGAGATCGGCGACCGAGCGCCCGTGGCGGATCGCCGTGAGCACGTCGTGGAGCTCCCGATCGTGGGGCCGAGCGTAGTGGGCGTCGTTCGTCACGACGACCGGCAGACCGAGGTCGGCGGCCAGATGGGCCGTCCCCGCCACCAGCCAGTCGTCGTCGGGCAGAAGGTGATGCTGGAGTTCCAGGAAGAAGCCGCTGTCGACGGGCCCGTCGCCGGAGCCGAACAGCCGGGCATAGCGCTCGGCCGCCGCCCGGGCGCCGTCGCGGTCCCCGCCCAGGAGGCGGCGGGGGATCTCGCCGTGGCGACAGCCGGACAGGGCGACCAGCCCCTCGACATGCTCGGACAGGAGCGCCTGGGTGAACCGCGGCACCCCCTTGGTGCCGGCCAGGTTGGCCCGGGAGACGAGCCGGCAGAGGCTGCGGTAGCCGCGGTCGTCCCGGGCCAGGAGGACGAGATGCGGCCCCCGCTGGCCCTCGCCGACCCCCCGCAGGTCCTCGCGCCTCGGCTCGCGGTGCCCCGGCAGCCGCGGTCGATCGGGACGGGGGCGGGCCGGGAGGCCCTCGACAGGCGCTCGATCGTCGACGCGACCCGGGCCCACGGCGCCCATCTCGGTCGTCACGTCCGGGTCGACCCGCCCCCGTCCCCCCCGGCGTCGGGTCCGGCGGGCCGGCACGACGAGACCGAGCGGATCGGGCACGACCGGGTCGAGCAGCTCGATCTCGAGCCCGACGACGCCGTGCAGACCCGCGGCCCGAGCGGCCTCCGTGGAGCGGACGGCCCCGTAGAGGCCCTGGTGGTCGGTGGCGGCCAGGCCCGAGAGGCCCAGGTCGACAGCTCGCTCGGCCAGCTCGTCGGCCGAGGAGGCCCCGTCCAGGAACGAGAAGTTGGTGTGGCAGTGCAGCTCGGCGAAGGCCATCGGACTCTCGATGATAGAACATCTGTTCTACTCGGAAAGAGGCGAACGGCCCCGACGCGCGCTCGCTGCCGCGGGTCGCGATCCGGCTCCACGAAGCTCGAAACATCCGGGGCTCGTGCGGCGTCTACATCGCACGATGCGGGAGTGGAGCACGATGCAGGGTCGGAACGCGATCCACGGTCATGCCACGGTCGTCCGGTTCGTCTTCTGGCGGTTCGTCCTCGTCGGTCTGTCGACCGTCCTCATCCTCGGCCTGTATCCCGCCATCCTGCGAGCGATCGCACCGGGGGGTTCCTAGATCATCGAACGAACGGGACGCCGGCCCGGCTGGGGTTAGGGCCAGGCGATCCTCCGGGGGACGGTGAGCGCCCCCCGGCGCGAAGCCCCGCCGTCGCCGCGACGGCGGGGCTTCGTCACGTCCGGAGCGCTAGCATTGGTCTGCACCGTCGATCCATCCGGGCACTGCCCGGACCCCGGAGGACCAACGACCTCATGGAGCCTCGACCCAGGGACTTCGTCGCCATCGCCGTGCTGGTGCTCGTCCTCGTCGCGCTCGTCGTCCTGCTGGTCGCTGCCGCCGGCGCGGGCTGACCCGGCCGCCTGTCGATCGGCGCGGGTCGCGCTATCCTTCGGTCGACGCTCGGCGGTTGGCGCGCCGATCCGTAGCAGCGGGGGGTTGCTTGGTCATGCAGACGACCGGTCCGAAGGACCTTCGGGCGCTCCTCATGGTCGTCGGGATGTTCCTGGTCATCCTGGTCGTCGTGACGTTCCTGGGGCCGTCCTCGAGCTAGGACATCGCCGCGACCTGACCACGGAGCGCGGCGCTTCACCGGACCTCGACGAAGCGGTTCGACCGCGGCCGCTCAGTCGTAGAGCCGCTCGAGGTGCCAGGTCCCGGCAAGGCGATCCAGGTAGACGAGCGCGAGCCAGGTCCTGCCGGCGACCTTGAAGTAGTCGCGGGCGATGGGTCGTCCCCACCAGCCGTCTTCGACACGCCACCGGTTGCAGACCTCCACCGGCTCCCGGCGACCGTTCCAGCGGATGGCCACGAGCCGTCCCTGGGCATCGGTCTCGACCGTGATGGCAGGGTGCTCCCGCAGCAGGCGTGTCACGGCTCGCGGGCCCGGCGTGCCGGCGATCCGGGGCCGCTCGACGGATCGTCGGTCGGGTGCCAGCGGACCCGCCCCTCGGGGAGCGGAGCCTCGGGATCGACGAGCTCGGGCCGGAGCACCCGGTCCGGGCCGAAGCGGAGTGCGAGCCGGGCGAGCTGCCAGGCGAGCCGGGCACCGTGGGCGGCCTGGGGGACGAACAGCGAGAGCTGATGCCCTTCTGCCGGGCCGATGCCGAGAAGCTCCACCTCCATCCGCTCGACGGGAGCGGGCAAGGGGTCCCGCCCCAGGCGAGCGAGGACGAGCCGCTCGATGGCCTCGGCGTCGGAGGTGGGCTCCGGGAAGCGCTGGAGGAGCTCGATCCCCGCCGGGGCGCCGCGGACGACATCCGCCTCGAGATCGAGCCGGACCTGGACCCGGTCGGCTGCCGCGCCCCGGGCTAGGAGCTGGTCGGCGAGCGCCCCGGCCAGTCGACGGAGGACGAAGCGGAGCGGCTCCAGGTCGGTGGCTGCAGGCTCGAGCGGAAGGGCCAGGAGAGCTCGCTCGGGCGTGCGCCGAGGCCGGAAGGGCTCGATCTCCCGGCCGGTCGAGCGAGCATGGAGGCGGTCTCCCTCCGGGCCGAACCGGGCCACGAGCGACGAACGGGGGATGGCCGCCACGGCTCCGATCCGGCGCAGCCCGAAGCGGACAAGGCGATCCCGGGTCCCCGGTTCCGGGGAGAGGAGCGTGGACGGCAACGGAGCCAGGAAGGCGGCGTCGGCGCCCGGGGGGACGATGATCGGATGTGCCGGGTCGGCCAGGGTCGCGGCCACCATGGCGACGAAGCGGCTCCCGGCGATGCCCGCCCGTGGCCGACCGGGCAGGATCGGATCGAGTGCACCCACGAGTCGCTCGACCAGGACCGCATCGGGCCCCCAGAGCCGCTCGAGCCCGTCGACCTGGACCTCGATCCGTCCGAATGCCCGATCCCGGGGATCGACGGCGGCGGCAAGGCCGGGGCTGAAGGCAGCGAGACGGTCGAGCGCTGCCTCGACCGCGACGGCGTCGGCCTCAGGGTCGGGGTCGAGGAAGGTCGCCTCGGGTGCCAGCCGGTGCGCCGCGCCGAGCGCCATCCCCCGCCGGATGCCGAGCGCCCGAGCGAGCGGATCGGCATCGAGGACCACCCCGTCGCCCCACGGCGGACCCCCCAGCACGACCGGGCCGGCCGGGAAGGACGCGGAGGGTGCGCTCGGCGAGCCGCCCAGGCGGATCGCGGCGAGGTTGATGAGGAGGTTCGGCCAGTGGAGGTGGAGGAGTCGCATCGGATCCGACGGGGATGACGATCGGGATGGGGTGCCCGACGTGAGGGAGGAGTGGTTCCGGAGAGGGGTGGATCAGCTCCGGCGGGTCGGCGACCGGCCCCGGCGGCCATCGGGCCGGGAGCAGGTCGCGGCGCAGGCAGGTATCGCGCGGCCCACCTTCCGCGTAGAGGATCCGCAGGTCGGCCCGACCGCCAGGAGTGCCGTAGCGGTTGCGGGCCACGACCACCCGGGTCTGCTGGCCGACGATCTCCCGGCCGAGCCTGATCCAGTCTCGCCTGGCAAGCTCCAGCCGCAGCCCTGCCCCGATCGGATCGGCTGCCGATGAGGCGATGCCGGGCGGCTCCAGGGTCACGAGGAGGATCCCCGCCCGGCGAGCGAGGGCCGCGAGCCGCGCCAGCCGGTCGGCGACGCGGCTCCCACCGGCCCGCCTCGGCAGGTCGACGACGACCAGGTCCACGGCGCGGACCTGGAGGAGCGCCCCGGCGATGGCCAGGCCCTCGTCGAGGTCGGCGGGAGCGAGCACGGCCAGCCACTCGAGCCGGACCCCCCGGGCCACGGCCTCGACCGGATCGAGGCTGCGGGTCAGGTCGAGCCAGGCCGCGATCGATCCGGCTGCCTGGGCCTCCGCGACGAGGCGGAGCGCCAGGGTCGTCCGACCGCTCGTGGCATCGCCTCGGAGGGTGACCGAGGCGGTCCGGGGGATGCCGCCTGGGCCCAGGACGGCATCGAGCGCAGGGAACCCGGTGCTGACCACCGGGATCGCCGGAGCCGCTCCCGGCGCCGGTGCCCCCGGGGATCTCGGCTCGGCCTTCCCGGGCAGCGGGACCGTGGCGAGCGCCCCGACGGTCCCCCCGAAGGCTTCCTCGCCACGTCGCGGTGCCGCCGCTCCCCAGCGTTCGCGGAGGTCGGCGAGGGCGGTCCCGACGGTCGATCGGTCGACGGCGCTCATGGCCCTGATGATAGAACGGATGTTCTATAGCGGCAAGACTCGGACCGCCCGACGGGACGCCCGGGCGGTCTGCCGCCGGCGCGACCGGACGACCGCTCCGATGTCCGAGCCGGGGACGTCACCGAGCCGTCATGGAGCCCCCCTAGCCTCCTCGCCTACGATGCTCACGATGACCGCCACCGCCCAGACCGTCCTCGTCGTCGACGACGACCCCAAGATCCGCCAGCTCGTCCGCACCTACCTCGAGCGTGACGGCTATGCCGTCGAGACGGCCGCCGACGGCCAGGAGGCCCTGGCCGCCATCGATCGCGAGCGCCCGGCCCTCGTGGTCCTGGACCTGATGCTCCCCGAGATCGATGGCCGGGCGGTCATCCGGGCGGTCCGCGCCGGCGCCGACGATCCCGACGTGCCGATCCTGATCCTCTCGGCGCGCGGCTCCGTCGCCGATCGCATCGCCGGGCTGGAGGACGGCGCCGACGACTACCTGCCGAAGCCCTTCTCCCCCTCCGAGCTGGTCCTGCGGGTGGGCGCCATCCTGCGGCGGACCGGCAGCGCGCCGGAGCCGGTCTCCGCACCGGCCCGGCCGCCGCTCGTCCACGGCGACCTCGTCGTGGACCGGGACCGTCACGAGGCCCGCATCGCGGGCACGCTGCTGTCCTTGACCAGGGTCGAGTTCCGCCTCCTCGCGGTCCTCCTGGAGGCCGACGGGCGGGTGCTCTCGCGGGACCAGCTCCTGGATGCCGTCCACGGCGCCGACCAGGTCGAGATCCTGGACCGGACGATCGACGTCCACATCCGGCGCCTCCGCGACAAGCTGGGCGACGATCCCGAGCAGCCGCGCTACGTCGCGACGGTCCGGGGCGTGGGGTACCGCGCCGCGCCGGTGGACGGGGCATGAGCGGCCGCGGCCTGGCGCTCCGGATCGCCGTGGCCGGTGCGGTCGCGGCGGCCGTGGGCCTCGGGATCCTGCTCGTCGGCGTGATCTGGCTGGGCGGGATGCGCTTCACCGACATGATGGTCGACGCGGGCGACACCGCGGCGCACGCCCAGGAGATGTACGACTCGACGGTGACCCGGGTCGCCCTGGTGGCGGCGATCGTGGCGGTCGGTGCGAGCATCGGCCTGGCGGCGTTCCTCGCCGGACGACTGGCCCGGCCGCTGGAGGCGATCGGGCGCGGCGCCCGCCGGGTCGCCGAGGGCGACTACTCGGCTCGCGTCCCCCGGGACGGCCCCGAGGAGCTCGTGAGCCTCGCCGACTCCTTCAACCAGATGGCGAGCAGCCTCGAGGACCAGGAGCGTCTCCGCCGCGAGTTCATCGCCAACGCGGCGCACGAGCTGCGGACGCCCCTGACGAACCTCCAGGGCTACCTCGAGGCGCTCCGGGACGGCGTCATCTCGGCTGATCCCACGACGTACGAGTCGCTCTGGGAGGAGGCCGACCGGCTGGTGCGGCTGTCGCGCGCGCTCGACGCCCTCGCGGAGGGCGATGCCCGCGGGGCCCTGCCGGCGTTGACCGAGATCGACCTGGCGGCGGCGATCCGCTCGGCGGCGGATCTCGCCCAGCCGGCCTTCGAGCGAGCCGGCCTGACGCTCGTCGTCGAGGCCCCGGACGCGCTGCCGGCTCGGGCGAACGCCGATCACCTCGCCCAGGTCCTGGCCAACCTCCTGTCGAACGCGTCGCGCTACTCGACGCCGGGCGGCACGGTCACGATCCGGGCCGAGCGTCGGCCAGGGGACCTGCTCGTCACGATCGCCAATCCATCCGAGGCGATCCCGACCGAGGACGTCCCCCGCTTGTTCGAGCGCTTCTATCGGGTCGAGAAGTCGCGCGACCGCGCCCGGGGCGGAGCCGGGATCGGGCTGGCCATCGTCAAGCAGCTCGTGGAGTCAGGCGGTGGCCGCGTGGGCGCGGAATCGGTCGACGGCCTTACGCGCGTCTGGTTCAGCCTCCCGGGCTGACCCGCGCCGTCAGCCGACGGTGATCGCGAGCATCCCCGCGCCGAGGACCACGATCCCGATCCACTGGATGGGGCGGAGCCGCTCACCGAGGAAGAGCACGGCGACCAGCACCGCGACCGCCGGCCCGAAGGACGACGAGAGTCCGACGAGCCAGGTCTCGGCGACCTCCAGGCCGATGGTGAACGAGATGAGCCCGGCGACGTCGAGGAGCCCGGTCAGGACGACGAGCAGCGGACCCCGACGGTCCACGACGCCGCCCGTCTCCACCATCGAGCGAGCCCAGCCGGGGGCCCGACGGACGATCACGACGAAGATCGAGAGCGCGAAGACGACGTCGGCGCCGCGCGAAACGAGGGTGACCTCCAGCCATCCGTGCTCCTTGATCGGCCCGGCGGTGCCGACCGTCGCCAGGGCGAAGGTCGTCAGCGCGACGAGGGCGAACGCGACGCCGGCACCCCGGAGGCGGATGCTCCGGAGACCGCCGTCGAGGACGACCCCGGTCATGACGATGCCGGCGGTCGCCAGCACCGCCCCGAGCGCCTGGAGCGGCTCGAGCGTCTCGCCGCGGAAGAGGACGGAGAGGACGACCGTCAGGCCCCCGTACGCCGCGACGACCGGGCTCACCACCGCCACGGGCCCGATCCGGAGGGCGGTGAAGAAGGTCAGGTAGGCGACGCCGCCGAGGATCCCCAGCCCGATGACGTAGAGGAAGGTCGCGGGGGGGATGTCGAACGGGTGGACGCTCTGGAGGATGGCGAGGCCGACGAGCACGGCGAGGCCGACGGATTGCGCCCCCACGAAGACCCGCAGGCTGCCGACGCGCCGGCCGGCCAGGGCGCTGGATATGTCGGTGAGACCCCAGGCGCCGGCGGCGCCGAGTCCATAGAGCAGGCCGGTGGGCAGCATGGCCGGCCAGTCTAGGGCCGGGCGCGACCCAGCGAGCCTCCGGGCCGCCCCGTGCTACACTCCGCCCCGGTCACGGCGCCCCGGCGCCGTCGTGCCGACTCCGGTGGGGATGTAGCTCAGCTGGGAGAGCACCGCGTTCGCATCGCGGGG
>DATHYZ010000275.1:0-3615 GCA_035458865.1 Candidatus Limnocylindrales bacterium | reverse complement strand
CGGCGCGATCGCCCGGTGTCCGACGACCGTCCCGTGGCCCGTGACGGGACCAGCGGTCGTCGTGACGCCTGGATCGCCTCCCGTCGTCATCGTGGCCTCCTCGAGCAGATGGACGCCCCGGACCCCCCGACGTTGCAGCGGCCGGTCGTCGGGCCGGGCTCGCGACGGCGGCGTCCAGGGGCATCGTCGCCGATGCCGCCGTGGCAGGCAATCCCGAACGACGGATCGTGCCGGCGGGGGCCAGGGACCGATGGATCCCCGTCCGACTCGGGCCCTGATGGGCCATCCGGGGGTTTGACCCACCCGGGGACGCGGGCTATGCTCCGCCGGGCCGTCGGAGCCTGTGCACGAACGCGCCGGCTGGATCCGACCGAGTGGACCGCGCACCTGGGCCGGGCGCGGAGACCATGGCCCAAGACTTCCTGGTCCGAGGAGGTGACGCCGGATTGGCCGAAGTACGAGTCGGTGAGAACGAGACCTTCGAGAGCGCCCTGCGACGCTTCAACAAGAAGATCCAGCAGAGCGGCATCCTCGCAGAGGCTCGCCGCCGCGAGCACTACGAGAAGCCGAGCGTGAAGCGCAAGCGCAAGGAAGCGAAGCGCAAGAAGGCCGCCCGACAGTCGCAGGGCTGACCAGCGCCACGGGCGGCGCGCCGATCATCGAAGATCGGCCGACCCACCCGAGGAGCCATCCGGTGACCCCTCAAGAGCGGATCCAGACCGAGCTCACGGCCGCCATGCGGTCCGGTGACGTGCTGCGCCGCGACGTCCTCCGGATGACGCAGAGCGCCCTCTACAACGTCGAGAAGGGCCAGCGCCGACCCCTCACGGAGGACGAGCAGCTGGCCGTGCTGGCCCGCGAGCTCAAGACCCGCCGTGAGTCGATCGAGGCCTTCCGCTCCGGTGGTCGCCCCGACCTGGCCGAGCCCGAGGAGGCGGCCGTCGCCATCCTGGCCGAGTTCCTGCCGGCACCCCTTTCGGACGACGAGCTCAGCGCGCTCGTCGACGAGGCCGTGGCCGCCGTCGGGGCGTCGTCCGCCCGGGACATGGGCAAGGTGATGGGCTGGCTGTCGCCCCGGACCCGCGGTCGGGCCGATGGCCGGCGGGTCAGCGAGCTGGCCGCCCAGGCGCTCGCCCGGGCCGACCTGGCCGCGCACGATCCGGGCCACGAGGCGTAGCCGGATGCTCGCGCAGCGGTCGTACGCCGTCCGGACGTTCACCCGCGCCGACCTCGTCCAGCTCGTGGTCACCTCGGCGATCCTGGTCGCCGTGCTGGGGGCGATCCTGGCCATCGACGTCATCCCGAGCCGGGTGGACCTCGTGGCGGGCGAGGTCGCGACCGAGGACGTCCGGGCGCCCCGCGCCCTCGAGTACGAGAGCGACGTCGAGACCGAGGCGGCCCGCCAGGCCGCCCGTGACGCGGTCGATCCGCAGTACGACTACACCGCCGAGAAGGCCGCCACGATCGCCGATGAGCAGCTCATCGCCTTCAACGAGCGCACCGCGGCCGTCGATGCCGCCTTCGCCGCCGACCTCACGCCGGACGAGGAGGACCTCCTCCTGCGGAACGCGATCGAGGACCTCTCGCCGGAGGCCACCGAGACGCTCGTCGGCCTGACCGCCGAGCGCTGGATCGCGGTCCGGACGGAGGCCGTCCGGGTCCTCGACCAGGTGCTCCGCGCCGAGGTCAAGGACTCGGAGGTGGCCCTGGTCAAGGCCGGGCTCCCGAGCAAGATGCCGGTCACCCTCGACGAGGCCGAGCAGCAGCTCGCGGCCGAGCTCATCGATCCGCTCGTGGTCCCCAACTCGTCGTTCAGCCAGCAGCTCACCGAGGACCGGCGCGACCAGGAGGCCGCGGCCGTGGAGCCGGTCGTGGTGACCGTCCAGCGCGGGCAGCTCATCGTGGTCGACGGGGAGCTGGTGACGCCGCTGGCCGTCGAGCAGGTCCAGCAGTTCGGCCTCGACCAGGCGCGACCGGACATCGCCCGGCTGCTCGGCTGGGTGGCGATGGCCGCCCTCCTCGTCGTGCCGCTCCTGATCTGGCTCTGGCGGTTCCGGCCGGCCCTCTGGCACCGCCGGAACGTCCTGATCCTGATCTCGCTCGTCCTGGTCTTCTCGACGATCGCCCTGAAGCTGACGGCCGGGCGGTCGATCCTCCCGTACTTCCTGCCGATGGCCGCGGCCGGGATGCTCCTCGCGATCCTCCTCGACGCCTGGGCGGCGACGATGGTCATGGCGGTCCTCGCGCTGCTGGCCGGCAGCGTGAACGGCGGGTCGCTCGAGATCACCGCCTATGTCTTCCTTGGCGGGCTGGCGGGCATCGTCGCGATCCGCCGGGGCGACCGCGTCAACGTCTTCTTCCAGGCCGGGGTCGCGGTGGCCGTCGTCCAGGCGGCCGCCGTGGGGACCTTCGCGCTCCTTGGCGAGTTCGACCTCCAGGGCACGCTCCAGCTCGTCATCGCGTCCGCGGCGTCGGCCGGCGGGGCCGCGATCGCGACCGTCGGCCTCTTCGCGGTGCTCGGCAGCGTCTTCGGCATCGTGACGGTCTTCCAGCTCCAGGAGCTGGCGAACCCGTCGCAGCCACTCCTGCGGCGCCTGCTCGTCGAGACGCCCGGGACCTATCACCACGCGCTCATGGTCGGCAACCTCGCCGAGCGCGCGGCCGAGTCGATCGGGGCCGACCCGCTGACCGCCCGGGTGGCCGCCTACTACCACGATGTCGGCAAGCTGGCGAACCCGCTCGGCTTCATCGAGAACCAGGCCGGCGGCGACAACGTCCACGACACGCTGGCGCCCGAGGAATCGGCCCAGGTGCTCAAGCAGCACGTCGCCGACGGCATCGACATCGCCTACAAGTACGGGCTGCCGCGGAGCCTCATCGCCTTCATCCCCCAGCATCACGGCACCGGCCGGATCAGCTACTTCTGGTCGAAGGCCCGCGAGGCGGCCGCCGCGCCGCTCGGCGGCCTCGAGACCGAGGCCGGGAAGAAGGCGGCCGAGGCCGTCGACGAGCGCCGCTTCCGGCATGTCGGGCCCAAGCCGCAGAGCAAGGAGGCGGCGATCCTCATGCTGGCCGACGCGGTCGAGGCGTCCGTGCGCTCGCTCGCGTCGCGCGACGAGGCCACCATCCGGGCGATGGTGACGCGGATCGTCAACGAGCGGCTCGAGGACGGCCAGTTCGACGATTCGGACCTGTCGATGCGCGACATCGACCGGATCCGCGAGGCGTTCGTCCAGCAGCTCCTGGGCATGTACCACCAGCGGATCGCCTATCCGCAGAACAAGGTCGTCGAGCTCGAGGCCCGCCGGGAGGCCGGCGGCGGGCGGCGCTCCGGCGCCTGAGCGTGACCCCCGCCGGGCGACCTCGGTCCATCCGCGTCGGAGCGTGGCGGGTGGACGTCACCGAGCGGCCCGGGGTCGCCCGGCCGGCCCCCCTCCTGGGGCTCGCCCGGAGGATCGCCGCGGCGCTCGAGGCGGCAGGTGCCCCGGCGCCGGCGTCGGTCGGCCTGGTCCTCTCGGACGACGAGGAGTTGGCCGACCTCGACCTGGTCCATCTCGGCAAGCCCGGCCCGACCGACGTCCTGTCCTTCCCGCTCCTGCCCCCCGAGGCCTTCCC
>DATHYZ010000274.1:0-6246 GCA_035458865.1 Candidatus Limnocylindrales bacterium | reverse complement strand
GGCCACGAGGACGCCCTCTTCGTGGATCTCCCGGCTCGCCTCGAGGAAGGCGTCCAGGCGACCGGCGTCGACGGTCGAGAACTTGGCGACCTCGCTGCGGAGCAGGTCCCGGTCGGTCCCGAAGTCGAAGTGGCGTGGCTGCGGGGCCCCGTCGACGTCCGTCCAGTAGATCCGGTAGCCCGGCTCGAGGGCGTGGAGACGGACCTCGGCATCGAGGCTCGAGCCACCGATGCGGAAGAGCTCGTCGAAGAGCCACGGCATCGTGATGAGCGACGGGCCGGTGTCGAAGGTGTAGCCGCCGTCGCGGATGCGCGAGGCCCGACCCCCCACGGTCGCCCGACCCTCGAGGACGGTCACGTCGTGACCGTCGGCCAGCAGGCGGATGGCGATGGCGAGGCCGCCGATGCCCGCGCCGACGACGACGGCCCGGGACCGGCCCGACGGCCGGTCGGCGGGAGCGAGGCCTGGAACGGGCGGCGGGTCGATCGCGAGACTCATGACGTCCTTGCTTCGTATGGCCGGCCGCGCCAGATCGGCGCCGCGCCTCGCACGCCGTCGGCGAGCGATGCCAGCTGCCCGAGCATGGTCGCACCGACCGTCAGGGGATGCCAGAGGATGCTCGCCAGGGGCTGGTGCTCCGCCAGCGCGAGCGCGACGCGGAAGCCGACCAGGGCCGCGAGGCTCGCCCAGGCGGCCGAGACCAGGCCGTCGTCCCCGCTGCCCAGCGCGACCGGGACGGCCACGAGCGGCAGGATCCAGCAGACGACGCCGGCGGCGAGGGTGGCCAGCACGCCCGTGAAGGTGTCGCCGACGTAGGAGAGGGCCACCCGGCGCCACGCCCGGACGGCCCCGACGCCGCCCGGGTAGTGCCGTGTCGCCGCCAGGTCGGAAGCCGCCACGATGCGCACCTCGTGGCCTGCCGCCGCGAAGGTCTTGGCCAGGTCGAGGTCCTCCCGCTGGCTGCCCGGTGCGGAGCCGTGCCCACCCGATGCCTCGTAGGCCGAGCGCTCGGCGAGGAGCAGCGGACCGTAGGCGAAGGCGAGCCGTCGGGCGTGCCCTCCGGTGGCGACATGGGCCCACAGTGGCAGCCAGCCGAAGATCGTCATCGGGAAGCTCGGCACGAGAGCCTGCTCCGCGAGGGTCGGCATGGCGTAGGCGGACACGCCCGAGACCAGGCCGGCGCCGGACCCGAGGGCCATCTCGTGGAGGATCCGGATGCCCCTCGGCTGTGGGATCGTGTCCGCGTCGAGGAAGAGCAGGTGATCGGTCGTCGCCGCCTCCGCGCCCCGGGCGCAGGCCCAGCTCTTGCCCGCCCAGCCGGGCGGCTTCGGTCCGGCATCCATCACGGCGGCCCGCGACGGATCGAGCTCGAGGCGGTCGAGCTCCGCCCGGGCCAGCTCCGCCGAATCGTCGGTGGAGCCGTCGTCGACGACCAGGACGGTGAGATCGGGGTGGTCCTGGGCCGCCAGGGCCTGGAGCACGGACGGCAGGTTGGCCGCCTCGTCGCGGCACGGGATGACGACCGTGAGACGGGGCAGCCGGGCTCCCGGGCGGATCCCCGCGAGGGCGGATCGGCGCGAGCGGTGGAGGGCCACCTCGTTGGCGGCCAGCGAGACGACCGCCACGCCGCTGCCGGCCACCGCGAGGGCCACCACGAGCGACTCCGGTCGGCCCGGGACGATGCCCCAGTGGATCAGCAGGAGCTGGGTGACGACGAAGCCGACGAGCAGGTTCAGGCCCAGGAAGGATCGCCAGGCACGGCGCGCCTGGGCCTCCTGCGGATCCAGGAGCACGGCGAGCGGGAGCAGCAGGTACGTCGCCAGCGCGGCCCCGGCCACGATGCCGGCGCCGCCGAGCGAGACGGCGGCAACGACGGCGAGGGAGTAGCCGACCAGGGCGATGACCGCCGTCGGCCGGGCCCCGAGCGCGGTCGCGATCGACCCGATCCCGGCCGCCCGGTCGTACTCGACGTCCTGGATGGCGCCCAGGGCATGGCTGGCGATCCCCCAGGCGAAGAACCCGCCGAGGACGACCCACGGCAGGTCCGCCACCGGCAGCCCGGTCACGAGGAAGCCGGCCACGGCCGGCAGGACGAAGTGCGACGAGGAGGTGATGGAGTCGAGGAACGGCCGGACCTTCGTCCGGAGCGGCGGGGCCGAGTAGACGACCGCCGCGAGCGCGGCGACCAGGACGGCCAGCCAGCCCGCGACCGGGGCCAGGACCACGAGCACGGCGAGGAACGGCAGGTTCGTCACGCCGATGGCGACCCAGGTCGCGCGCCGCCGGTCCGGCGGGACCAGGCCGCCCTCCAGCGATCGCTTGCGGGGGTTCGCCAGGTCCGAGGCGTAGTCGAAGATGTCGTTGACCCCGTACATCAGGAGGTTGTACGGGACCAGGAAGTAGACCGTGCCGAGCACGACCAGCAGGGTGATCGACCGCTCGACCTCGAAGGCGGCCGCCAGGAAGGGCAGGGCGGTGTTGACCCAGGACAGCGGCCGGCTCGCCAGGAGCAGGTCCCGGAGGATGGACGGGGCGCCGTCCCGCGACCCGGTCGTCGTCGGGTCGGCGCCAGCTGCCGGGGCGGTCATCGTCGTCGCCACCTCGTCGCGACCGAGGAACCGGCCATCGCCGCCAGGGCCAGGGCCGGGCCGTAGAGGAGGTCCTCGATCGGCATGGGCCCCAGGGCGATGCCGCTGGTGAAGCCGTCGCCGTAGGTGACGATCGGCAGGCCCGTCAGGATGAGGTCGAAGATCACCGTGAAGCCGCCGAAGACGGCCAGGGTCAGCCAGGTGGACCGCCGCCGGAGAAGACCGGTGGGCCAGGCGGCGAGCAGGCCGGCGGCGAGGAACGCGACCGCTGCGACCGTGTACTCAGGCATCGTCGGCCTCGCCCAGCCAGCGCCGGGCCAGGCCCTGGACGACCAGGGTGAAGTACGCCAGGAAGGCCAGGAGGAGCGGCTCCTCCGGCGGGATCCCGGGCGGCAGGATCGCGATCACGTACCCGGGCTCGGAGGCGAACCAGCCGCGGCTCGCCCCCAGCACGTCGAAGACCAGCAGGAACGCCAGCTCGACGACCACCACGGCCACGACCAGCCGGCGACCAAGGATGCCCAGCCGCTGGGTCCGGTCGATGACGACCATCCCCGCGAGGGAGAAGAGGATCGCGACGAGATAGGCACCTGCCGGCATGGCGCAAGTGTCGCGGCTCTTCCGGCGAGGCGCACGCTCCCCGGGAGCGGACCTCCGGGCGGGCCACGAGGTCGTTGACCCCTCATGGGTCGTGTGGCAGCATGGCGCCGACCGCCGTTCCGCGCTGTGCAACCCACCGTCACGGGTTTCACGGGCCGCGGAGCGGTCGCGTCATGCGGACCACGCAGCCGAGGAACGATATGGCCACCGAGCCCGCGAGCCCGACGCTCAAGCGCGCCAGCCAGGCGGCGATGTACCAGCGCGCCCTCAGGACGCTCCCGGGGGGTACCGACTCCAACTTCCGGGCGTGGGGTGACGACACCATCTACGTCGACCGCGGCCAGGGCGGCATGGTCTGGGACCTCGACCAGAACGAGTACGTCGATCTCCGGATGGGCTACGGCCCGGTCATCCTCGGGCACAACGACGAGCGGGTTGACGATCACGTCAACGAGCGGATGCGCAAGGGCGTGAGCTTCAGCCTCACCTCGGAGGACGAGGTCCGGGCGATGGAGCTCGTCTGCGAGCTCAACGGCTGGGTCGAGCAGGCCCGGATGACCGTCTCGGGCACGGAAGCGACCATGCACGCGATGCGGGTCGCCCGGGCCTACACGGGCCGCGACAAGATCGTGAAGTTCGAGGGCCAGTACCACGGCGTCCATGACTACGCCCTGATCAGCGTGGCCCCGAACGACATGTCGACCCTCGGGGACGCCGAGAACCCGGTCGGCCTGGCCTGGGGACGGGGCATCCCGGAATCCGTCGCCAGGACGATCATCCCGGCCCGCTACAACAACATCGACTTCCTGCGCAGTCTCTTCGAGCGCGAGGGCGGAGACATCGCGGCGATCATCGTCGAGCCCGTCCTGGGCAACGCCCAGGGCATCCTCCCGAAGCCCGGCTTCCACAAGGCGATGCGGGAGCTGACCCAGGAGTTCGGCATCCTCCTGATCTTCGACGAGGTCAAGACCGGCTTCCGGTTCGCCAAGGGTGGTGCCGCTGAGTACTTCGGGATCACCCCCGACCTGGGGACCTACGCGAAGGCGATGGGCAACGGCTATCCGGCGGCTGCGTTCGGCGGACGACGGGAGATCATGAGCGTCCTGCCCGACAAGGTCAGCCATGGCGGCACGTACGCGGGCAACCGCGTCGCCGCAGCCGCGGCCGTCAAGACCCTCGAGATCCTCCGGGACACCGACGCGCTCGACACGATCCACGCGACGGGCCTGCGGATCCAGGATGGTCTCAGGGAGGTCCTCAACCCGACCGGCCTCCCGTACAACTTCACCGGCCACCCGTCGATGTTCGGGATCATGTTCACCGACAAGGTCGCCTCGGAGTACCGCGACTGGGCCGAGACCGATCACGAGCTGTACGACGCGATCGCGGTCGGCATGCACGCCCGGGGGGCGATGCCCGAGCCCGACTCGCGGGAGCCGTGGTTCGTCTGCGAGGCCCATGCCGGCGGGGACATCGTCGATCGGGTCGTGACCGCCTTCGAGGGGTCGCTCCAGGCCGCCCTCGAGCTCCGGGCGAAGGGCCAGGTGCTCCCGCACGGGGACGAGGCGGCCTACGGCGCCGTGACCTCCGAGAGCGGCGGGTGATCAGCGCTCGATGAGCGTCGACGGGAACGCGGTCCGGTCGGTCGACCGGGCCGCCGCCCTCCTCCTTGCTCTCGGCGACAGCCCGGGCCCATCCGGCGTGACCGAGCTCGCCCGCCGACTCGGACTGCACAAGTCGACGGCCTCCCGGCTCCTGGCCACCCTCGAGCGACGGGGCCTCGTGGAGCAGGACGACGAGACCGGCAAGTACCGGCTCGGCCTGGTCGTCATCCGCCTCGCCGAGCGGGCGGAGCGGACGCTCGACCTCCGGGGCCTGGCGATGCCGGAGCTGGAGCGGCTCGCCCGGCTGACCCACGAGACGACCGGCCTGTCGATCCTCGATGGCGACGACTGCCTGGCGGTCGCCCATGTCGACGGCCCGAACCTGGTCGCCGTCGGGGACTGGACGGGGCGGTCGGCGCCCCTGCACTGCATCGCCTCCGGCAAGGTCCTGATGGCGACGCTCGCCGAGCGCGAGGTCGTCCGGATCGTCCGGCACGGGCTGCCCCGCTACACCGACCGGACCATCATCGAGCTCGAGCCGCTCCTCGAGGAGCTCGCCCGGGTCCGCCGCCGCGGCTACGCCACGGCGATCGGCGAGTACGAGGCGGGGCTCAACGCCGTGGCGGCGCCCGTCCGCGACGCAAGGGGGCAGGTCATCGCCGCGGTCGACGTCTGGGGACCGGCGTTCCGGCTGACCCCGCGACGCATCCCCGAGCTGGCCGCCCACGTCCGCGAGGCCGCCACGGCCATCAGCCGGCGGCTCGGCGGGGTGGTCGCCTGATCCCCGTGCGGCCGGGTCGCCGGGAGTCCTCCCATGCCTGACGTCACCCTCCAGGCCGACGAGCTCCTGGGTTGGCTCGCCGCGAACGCGGTGGTCCTGCTCCTCACCATCGCCGTCGGCTTCATCGTGCTCCGGCTGGGTCGGGGATTCATCCATCGGGCGCTCGAGCGGTCGCTGACCAGCAACGCGATGAAGCTGGGCCTGCCCCCGGCACTCGCGGCTGCCGAGGCGGCGAAGCGGGCAAAGACCCTCGAGGGCCTGCTCTACTCGTTGCTTCGGGGGGCGGTCGTGATCGTCCTGGTCCTCGTGGTGCTGGCGATCCTCGACCTGCTCTCGATCATCGCCGCCCTCGGACTGATCGGGGCGGCGATCGCCTTCGCCGGGCAGGACATCATCCGTGACTATCTCAACGGCACGCTCATCGTCCTCGAGAACCAGTTCGCCGAGGGCGACATCGTCCGCATCGGCGGGGTCTCCGGCACCGTCGAGGAGCTCGGCCTCCGCCGGACCGAGCTTCGGGACCTGAGCGGGACCGTCCACATCGTCCCCAACGGCGAGATCCGGGTCGCCTCGAACCTGACCCGCATCTACGCAGGCATCAACCTCGACGTCTCGGTCGCCTATGGGACCGACACGGACCAGGCGATGGCGGTCATCGACGCGATCGGCCTCG
>DATHYZ010000273.1:0-2844 GCA_035458865.1 Candidatus Limnocylindrales bacterium | reverse complement strand
GTGTCGCTGAGCCGGACGTTCGGGACCGTCTTCATCGAACGTGTCCTCGACCTCTTCGCCATCGCGATCCTCGGCCTGTTGGCCGGCTTCTGGTCCTTCCGGCTCGGCCTGCCCCCGGCGATCCAGGTCGTGGTCGTCCTGGCGGTCGTCGTGATCGTGGGCCTGGCGATCGGCCTCTTCTCGCTCCGCAACTTCGGACGGCGGATCCTCAACCGACTCCCGGTCCCGGCCCGCTTCCTCGACTTCTACGACCGCTTCGAGGAGGGCGTGTTCAACGCCGTCGAGCGGCGCTACATCCCGCTCCTGGGGATCACCACGGTGGCCATCTGGATGACCGAGGCGCTGCGCCTCTGGCTCGTCGTCGAGGCGCTCGGGTTCCCCGACGTCAGCCTGGGCCTCTCTGGCGCCACCTTCGTGGCCCTCATCGGATCGCTCCTGACGGCCGTCCCGCTGAGCCCGGCGGGCCTCGGCATCGTCGAGCTCGGCGTCGTCGGCGTCCTGGTCGCGGCCTACGGCATCCCCATCGAGGAGGCGACCACGATCGCCCTCGTGGACCGGGCCATCAGCGTCTTCTCGATCATCGTCTTCGGGTCGATCGCCTACGCGCTCTCGCCGCTCCGTCGCGGCGCCGGGCTCCGCAAGCCGCTTCCACAGCCGGCCGAGCCCGGGGGCTGACGGCGCGGGCCGGCCCGGCCACAGCCGAACGAGCCGCGGCCCGCCGCTCACCACCGGCCCGGTCACCGGGTCCGTATCCCTCCGACGGTCGACCCTTCGTACCAGCGCTTGGTACGAACGGGTGATATGGACCCGGGTGGTCGCTCGCGATAGTGGTGCCATCGCGAACCACCCGTGGCGCAGGAGATGCAGGCGGTCGCATGACCACCCAGAACGGTCGAGCCTTCAACGAGTGGCTGCGGGCGCAGCTCAAGGCGAAGCGCATGTCGCAGCGCCAGCTTGCCCAGCAGTCTGGCGTCGACCATTCCACGATCTCGCGGCTCATCCGTGGCGACCGCATGCCGTCGCTCGGAACGGCCACCAAGCTTGCCCGCGGGCTCCGAGAGCTCCGCGACGACACCGAGATGCCCGCCTACCTCGGGTACGTGGCCTCGGGCACGACCAACCCCGCCGCCCGCGTCGAGTACGCCCTCCGGGCCGACGAGGTCCTGGGCGAGGCCCAGGTCCGCCAGGTCATGGAGTACTACCTCGCGATCCGCCAGCGTCGGTTCCCCGGTCGCCCGGCGACCACGCCTCCGAACAGCGTCGGCGATCGTGGCTACGGACGCGCCGACCGCACCGACACCTCGTCGTACGGGCCGCGGGCCCAGTCGGGGACCCGCCCTCGGGGCGACCCGTAACTCCGAATCCCAGGGCACGACCCGGCGGCCCTCCACGTCCGGGTCTCGGGGACAGCGAACGCCGGCTTCTGGGGAGCCGGCGTTCGCGCGTTCAGGGGGTCGAGCCCCCGACCCGGTAGAGCGAGAGCAGCCGCCCCGGCGAGGGCTCGAAGCGGTCGGCCAGGACGGCGGGTCGTCCGAGTGCCTCGATCTCCCGCGCCTCCGCCGGTCCCCCGCACGGGGCCCCGACCGCCTCGCGGAAGAGGTCATCGCAGAGGACGACGAGGAGGCCGCCATCGGGCAGCGCGTCGGCGTCCGGGACGACCTCGGCGCGGACCCGTTCCACCGGGAACCGGTAGGCCTGCGGCCCCTTGAAGTCCGGGATCGCCACGAAGGCGATCGGGGCTCCGTCCGCCCCGGCGACGATCCGGTCCCCGGCCGCCTCGCCCGCGGGCCAGCCGCCGTCCGGATGCACGAGCGGCGGCTGGGTAGCGACGTTCCAGGCCAGGAGGGGCGCGACGATGGCGACCGCGGCGACCCGCCCAGGGATCCGCGCCCGCAGCAGGGCCGCGACCCCCACGCCGAGGACCGTGGCGACGACGGGATCGAGATAGGCGTGGTAGTGGTCCACGGGAAGCTCCCGGACTACCGTGCCCAGGGACGGTGCCACGAAGACGAGCGCGGCCCACGACCAGGCCAGCGTTCCTCCCAGCCAGAGCATCGCCGCCCGCTCGGAGGTCCGGCCGGCCCGCGCGCGCCAGAGGAGGAGGCTCACGACGACGGCGGTCGCCACGACGGCGAGGGCGACCGCATCGGTGAACAGGCCCACCAGCGGCCACGACACGATGCGGATCGGCACGACGACGGCCCGGGTCAGGAGGTCGACGCCGGATCCTCCGCTGCCTCGAACGTATGCCAGCAGGGCCTCGATCTCGCCGCCACCGGCGACCAGCTCGTTGATGGCCAGTGGCAGGTACCCGGCTGCCAGGACCAGCACTCCGACGATCGCCGGGCCGCGAAGGGCGGTCCGGTCCGGGCCGTGGCGCCGGACGACGTCGGCGATGAACAAGGCCGCGATCGGTGGCACCAGGACGACACCCAGGACGTGGCACTGCACCGTGACCATGGCCCCGGCCGCAGCCACCACCCATCCGAGCGGGCGCCGCGAGGACCAGGCCCACCAGGCGCCGGCGAGCGCGATCGAGCTCGACAGTGGGATGAGGTTCGGGTTCCAGATGAAGGTCGAGGTCTCGACCTCGGTCGCCGACAGGGCCATGGCGGCGCCGGCCACGAGTCCGGCGACGGGGCCGCCGATCTCCCGAGCGATCCACCAGGTGACCGCCACGGCCGCGATGCCGGCCAGCGCGAACGCCAGGGTGGCAGCGACCGGGTCGGCGTCCGACAGCCACGCGAACGGAGCCAGGAGGTAGTAGTAGAGGGCGCCGTGGTGGAAGTCACCGATCGATGTCGGCGGGCCAAGCAGCGGGACGGTCCCGTCACGGACGAAGGC
>DATHYZ010000272.1:0-3157 GCA_035458865.1 Candidatus Limnocylindrales bacterium | reverse complement strand
ACCGCCCCGACCAGCGCGTACCGCCCCGACCAGCGCCCCTACATCGCCTCGGGCGCGGAGATCCCCAGCAGGGCCAGCGACCGGGCGATGCTGACCTGGGCGGCCTGGACGAGCGCCAGCCGCTTCGCCGATCGCTCCGGCTCGTCCGGGTCGACCACGCGGGCATCGCGGTAGAAGGCGTGGAACGCGGTCGCCAGCTCGGTCGCGTAGGCCGTGACCCCATGAGACTCCTCGGCCGCAGCCGCGTCCTCGACGACCTCCGGCAGGCGGAGGACCTGCCGTATGAGCACCGCCTCGGGTGCGCCGTCAAGGATCCCGACGACCGTCGGCGCCGGCTCGATGCCGGCCCCCGCGGCCTTGCGGACGATCGAGGCGATCCGCGCGTGGGCGTACTGGACGTAGTAGACCGGGTTCTCGGCCGAGTGCTTCTTGGCCAGCTCGATGTCGAAATCGATGCCCGAGGTCGCCGCCCGTGAGCCGAAGTACCAGCGGGCCGCGTCCACCCCGACCTCGGCGAGCAGCTCGTCGAGGGTGATGAACGTCCCGGCCCGCTTGCTCATCGAGATCTCCTGGCCGTCGCGGATGAAGCGAACCCAGGCTGTCAGGAGCATCCGGACCGCCGCCTTGTCGTAGCCCATGGCCTCGGCGGCGTTGCGGACCCGGGCGACCGTGCCGTGGTGGTCGGCGCCCCAGATGTAGATGAGCTCGTCGTAGCCGCGGCTGAACTTCTCCATCACGTAGCCGATGTCGGCCGCGAAGTAGGTCGGCTCGCCGTTCGACCGGAGCACGACCCGGTCCTTGTCGTCGCCGAAGGCCGTCGAGCGGAACCAGAGCGCACCATCCTGCTCGTAGAGGTGCCCGCCGTCCCTCAGGCGGTCGATGGCCCGTTGGACCCAGCCCTCGACGTGGAGCGAGCTCTCGTTCTTCCAGACGTCGAAGTGGACGCCAAGATGCGCGAGCGACGCCTCGATCCCGGAGCGGACCCGCTCCGACGCCCACTGGCCCACGACCCATTCGGGATCCTGGGCGCCGGCAGCCTCCTCGGCCACGGCCTCGGGCAGCGCCGCCGCGAGATCGTGGACGTAGTCGCCTCGGTACCCGTCCTCCGGGATCTCCCCGCCGTCGCGGATCGCCAGCACGGACAGGCCGAGGTTCCTGACCTGCGTCCCGAAGTCGTTGAAGTAGTACTCGCGGGTCACGCGGTGCCCGCCGGCCTCCAGGATCCGGCCCAGCAGGTCGCCCACGAAGGCGCCCCGGGCGTTGCCGATGTGGAGCGGCCCCGTCGGGTTGGCCGAGACGAACTCGACGTTGATGTGGCGCGGCCGCGGGACCGCCACCCGGCCCCAGTCCCCGGGTCGGCGGAGGAGCTCGTCGACGGTCGCCGCCAGGGCGTCGTCGGTGAGACGGAGGTTCACGAAGCCCGGCGGCGCGACCTCGACCGTGCCGACCAGGGAGGCGGGCTCGCCGATGCCCGCGGCCAGCGCGTCAGCCAGGGACCGGGCGATCTCCAGGGGAGCCCGCCGGTATGGGCGGGCGAGCTTCAGGGCCAGGTTCGTCGCCAGGTCGCCGTGGGCCGGGTCCGCGGGCCGCTCGACCTCGACCGGCGGTCGCTCGGCCTCGGACGGCATGGGCGGCAGCGCCCCGTCGGCCACGGCGGCCGCCCAGGCGTCCTCGACCGTGGCCCGGACCCGGGATCGGAGCGACGGGATGGGCTCATCTGCCTGGGGCACGGGCATCTCCTGCGGTGGCGCGGCCCAGGGAACGGGTGGCGCATGGCAATGGTAGCGAGGGACGACGTCGAGCCGCGGCCCGGCTCTCACTGGGCATCTCGGGCTGCCGAACGACCCAAGTGGTGCCGGTGGGCACCACTTAGGTGGCGTGCCGTGGCCCTACGCACGCTTGCAGGCACTCGAGAGCGGTCCGTTCGGGTCTGGACCGGCGGTCCCGCAGCGGCGAGGATGGTCACTCGAGCGAGGTGGGAGCCATGGATCCGTCGAAGCGAACGTTCCGTCTGCGTCCGGCCCTGTTGATCCGGCTGGCCTGGGTCAACGTCGCCATCCTGCTGGTGGCGGCCTTCCTGCCGTTGGGGGGCAACAGCCTTGCAGCGACGGAGGAGGCGATCACGTCCCTCCAGGACGGCCGCCTCGCCGGCAACCCCAAGTGCTCCTCCATCGACGACTGGTACGGCCACGGCCAGACCTGGGCCGGCGCCAAGATCGACGACGAGCCGGAGGACGGCAGCTACGACTTCGGCAACGGCCGGATCGTCACGATCTCGAACTGGGATCCCCAGTCGAGGAGCTTCGACTGGACGTCCACGTTCGGGGTCGATGCCGTCTTCATCAAGGCCGGCCAGGGCAACGGCGGGTACAACACCCTGTACGTCTACGCCTCGCATGCCACATCGCCCGAATCCTACGGGGGCACGGGTCTCACTTCGTTGGGTCCCCGGGGCGTGAGCCACGTGGACTTCTGCTGGGATCCCGACGTCCCGCCGCAGAGCCCGAGCCCGAGCCCGAGCCCGAGCCCGACCGGGAGCGTCGAGCCGTCCGGATCCCCGTCCGTCAGCCCGAGCCCGACCGGGAGCGTCGAGCCATCGGAGACCCCCGGCTCGAGCCCGTCCGCGAGCCCGACCGGGAGCGTCGCGGCGCTCACGTACCCGCCGGAGGTGACCCCGCCGCCGACGGACATCCCCTCGGGTCCGGCATCACCGTCCGAGTGGTCCTGGAGGCTCGCCCTGCTGGCGCTCGTGGCCATCCAGGCGGTCGCCCTCAAGACCGTGCCGCGCTTGCTGGGGCTCGTCCGGTCCTGACGAGCCCGCGGGACGATCGAACCTGATGGGCCGGTCGACCACCTGACCGTCCGCGGCGGCCGCTGCCGCGTACTAGGACCCTGGTGCGCCTCAGCACCACAAACCCGCCTGCTTCGTGGGCCGGCAGGGAGCAGTAGGTATCACTGCGGGCTGGTCAGGGGAAGACCTGAGCAGTACCATCCTCCGTCCGCGCCGCCTAGATTCGGCTGCGCGGTACCAGGACCCGAGTAGTACCCGGGTCCGGTCGTCGGTCTCGGGGGCCGGCAGCAGATCCGTCCCCCCGAAGGATTCGTCGGCGCCGTATGGCGCCCGCAGCTATTGAGGTCAGTCGGTATCGACAGACCC
>DATHYZ010000271.1:0-2247 GCA_035458865.1 Candidatus Limnocylindrales bacterium | reverse complement strand
ATGGAGCGCTCCTGGGCCGGCTGACCTCGAACCTGGCGGCGCTCAACGCCTTCACCGACCATCCGGTCGTGGGCGTCGGGCCGGGCCAGTACTCACGCGCCCTGTCGAACCTGTACGCGAACGAGCTCGACCTCCGGCACTTCACCGGGACGCGCCGGGCCCACAACCTCTATCTCGAGACCGCCGCCGATCTCGGGGTCATCGGCCTCACCGCGTTCCTGGGGATCGCCGCGGCCACCCTTCTGGGGCTCTGGCGCGTCCGCCGGCGATGGCTCGGGAAACGTCCGCTGCTCGCCGACCTCGCCACCTCGATGTGGTTCAGCGTCATCGCCTACCTGGCCACGGCCGTCTTCCTGCACCTGTCGTACGAGCGGTACCTGTGGGTGCTCCTGGCGCTCGCCGCCGCGACCGTCTGGGCGCTCGGACAGGACGACCCCGGGGAGATCGAGCCCGGTGAGCTCGAGGCGGCCCTGGCCACCTCGGACCCCTCGGCCCTCCCGGCCCTCCCGACCACCGGCCGCTAGGGCCGCCGGCCCACCGCCGGGCCGGCCGTCAGCGGTAGAGCCAGTCGGTGAAGCCGAAGTTCTTGCCGGTCCGGGACGGCGGGCTGCCGTGGTAGGCGGTGCCGTAGCGGGCGTCGATGAGCCAGGGGATCCAGGTGTCGTCGCCCTCGGCCGGGTAGCCGTTCGTCTCGACGAGCCAGCGGGCGGCCCGGCGGAGCGCCGCGTCCTCCCAGCCCCAGGCGGCATAGCCGCCCTGGTAGAGGAGCTCGGCCTGGAGGACCGCGCCCTGGAGGGCCTCCCAGACGTAGTTCTCCTTCGGCGCCGGCCAGGTGTAGGAGCCGCCGCGGCGCTGGTCGTCGGGCAGGATCCCGTCGAGCGAGTGCCCGTCGCGGGTGCAGCCGGCCGGGTTGATGCCGACCGGGCGGGCCGGGTCGCACTGCCAGGAGGTGTCGCCCCAGCTGAAGCCGGCATAGGCGGAGCGATCGCCGAGCCAGCCCCGGAAGACCGTCGCCGTCCGGGCCAGGACGCCCGAGTCGCGGAGGTAGCGGGCGATCGCCGCCCGGGCCGCCCCGGCGTGGGTGCCCCAGTTGTTCGGCCGGGTCTCGTGGGTGCTCGCGAGGGTCAGCCCGTCGAGGCCCTTGGAGAGGAGCGAGCGGAGCCAGGGCCGGAAGACGTCGGCATCGAAGCCCGGGTCGGCCGAGGCGAGGTCGACGAGGTCGGCGGCGATGACGTAGCCGGGCAGGTTCCGCCCGAGCGCGAGGGTCCGCCCGCCGGCCTCGGTCCCGACGACCGAGCGCAGGGCGGTGACGACCGCGCTCCGGTAGGCCGGCTCACCGGTCCGGGCCCAGACGAGGGCCTTGGCGAGGACGGTGATGTCGGCGCCGTCGTCCTGGTTCGAGAGATCGGGCGTGCCGACCGAGCTGCCGGCCCGGCTCAGCAGGGCCGACCAGGACGACCCGGACATCGGCAGGGCGGCGATCTCGGAGGGCGAGAGGAGCAGGTACGAGGCGGCCGGCCGCGAGGGCGGCGGGGCCAGCGTCGGGGTCGGGGTGGCCGTCGGGGCCGGGGTCGCCGTCGGGGTCGGGGTGGCGGTCGGGGTCGGGGTGGCCGTCGACCCACCAGAGGGCGCGCTCGAGGGCTCGCTCGTGGGCGCCGGCGTCGGGCTCGAGGTCGGCTCGGACGATGGCCCGGCGGAGGGCTCCGGCGACGGCTCGGCCGATGGAGCCGGGACGGGATCCGAGCGCGGTGCCACGGAGGGCTCTGGCGTGGGGGTGGGATCGGGCGACGGCTCGGTCGTCGGGGCCGCCGCCGGGTCGTCGACGTCGACGTCGACCGACGCGCGCAGGACCATCTCGGTGCCCGCATCGAGCATCGCGTCCAGCGAGTGGCGGCCTGGCGGCGTGCCGGACGGGACCGTGAGGTTGGCCCGGAACGAGCCGTTGCCGTTGGCCCGGTAGGTGCCGACCGCGTCGGTCGCCCGGTCCAGGACGATGACGCCCGACTCGCGGGGCGTGAACCCGGAACCGACGATGACGACCTTGGAGCCCGGGGCGACCTGGGTTGGCGACGCCTGGAGCTGCGGCCCGCCGGCCGAGACCGGGGCGATGATCAGGACCAGCGCCGGGACCAGCAGGAGGACCGGGATCGTCGCGATGACGTCACGGAGCCGGCGAGGATGTCGCGGCGCCTGGGGCGGGAGCTGGTTGGTGACCCACTCCGATCGGTCGGCGATCCGGATGTTCCG
>DATHYZ010000270.1:0-4788 GCA_035458865.1 Candidatus Limnocylindrales bacterium | reverse complement strand
GGCGTTCTTGTGTACCCTTTGCGCCCCGGGCGGTTAGCTCAGCTGGTCAGAGCGCCTCGCTTACACCGAGGAGGTCGCTGGTTCGAGCCCAGCACCGCCCACCACATTTCATCGTGGGCTGGTCGCTTGCTACGCCTCGTGACCTCAACGGGTTCCAGTGCGTGCTCGAGGTCGACCATCCGGCCGACCACACGGCGTCGCGGGTCGTGATGAGCTGGGTGGACGAGACGAGCCGCGACGCGGATGGCTCAGGGCAGAAGCGTGGCCCGTCCGAGCCGAAGGACAGTCATGTCGTCGCCCTCGGCCTCGGTGTGGTGCTCCTTCTGTTCACCTACATGTTGAGCTTCGGCGCGGACCTGAGCACCACGACTAGCCGATCAGTCCACGCGATGACGGTGGGTCCGATCGTCCTCATCTCCGGCGGCCTGGCGATGATCCTCGGGCTCTACGGCATCATGCCAATCGCCGAGTACCGCTTGCGGGAGCGCCAGAACGCCGACTTCTGGCTCGGGGTGGTGCTCATCGGCTGGTTCGTCGCCTCGACGCCGTGCCGATGGTGGTCTGAACGGCGGCCCCCGGTCGCCCGGCGCTCGGCTGGTCGGGTTCCCCCCCCTGGGCAGCGACATCGCGCCGGCCGGCCCGGAGCGGGTCAGCCTCGGCCGTACGAGATGACGCCCTCCATGTAGACCGAGGTGGCGAACGTGTCCATGTCGAAGAGACCGACTTCGGTGCCGCCGCCCGACGCAAAGGCGAACCGGCCCGTGCCCCCGTCGATGAAGGCGAAATCATCACGGAACCCGGTCACTGGCGGCGGGGCCGTCGACTCTCCGTTCGTGTACGTGCCCTTCAGGGTGTCGCCGTTCGCGGCGATGATGGTCAGCCGCCCGTCACCGTATGTGCCGGTGTCGAAGTCCGAGCAATGCTCGGCAACGGCCTCGACCCAACCGAGGTGGGTGGCATAGCCGGAGACCTTGAACGTGCTGAGCGCGTCTGCCACGCCGGCCATCTCGACGCAGCGCCCTGCGGGGATCTCCGGGTTGAACGTGACGTCATCGCCCCACAGGGTGGCCTTGAACGGCCGATCCTGGTCGCCGCTAGCCACGACGGGTCCCGCCGCGAAGGCGAGGATCGTCACCACGCCGATGAGTGCACCGAACCTGCGCATCGAGGTTCTCCCAGGTCCCGCGGGTCGGGTCCGCCAGTGGCTCCACGCGGTCTCGGCGGCCAGGGTTGGGACCGTGCCTCATCGCCCCCCGCGATGGAGCAGACGATGCTGTCGGCGGACGCGTCCGGTCAAGATGCATCGGTCATCGAATCGTCCGCCGTCGCCCGGCCAGCGACACCCTAGGTGACGCGGCTCACCGCAGACCTACCAGCCATGCGAGGCCACGATCCCGAACGCCTCCACCTCGCCGGTCGGGCCGCCCACCTCGCCCGGCTGGTCGATGCTGGATACGGCCCAGGAGCAGCCGAGGAGGCGATGATGGAGTGGGAGACGAGAGCCGACGCCGAGGGCCGCCAGCACGGCACCTCGGCCTACTGGGCGGGCCTCGACGAGTGGGCGGTGGAGCGACGGTGGACGAGATAGCCGATCCCCCGGTCGTCTCTCTTCCGAGAAGGTCGGGGTACGGGTACGGACTCGCATAGACCGAGGCCGATGGAGGTCAGCCGGGCGTCGGCGTGGGCCCAACGTCTTCGAACCGCGTCAGCCCGCTCCCGAGGTCGTCGAGTCGCACCTGGCACGGATCGTCCTGGACGGTGGTATCGAGACGGTTCCCGTCGTCGATGACCTGGACCTCGTACCTGGCGACGGTTCCCGCACAGTACGGAGAATCCGACGTCGGGGTCAGGGTGAGGACGCTCCCCTCGACGGACCAGGAACCGGACTCCACCATCTTGGTGCCGCCGCGCCTGAGGGTGGCCTGGTAGGTGCCGTCGTCCCGGAACTCGACGTGGATGACGTTCAGGTCCGTCGTCCACGTGCCGACGAGTGAGTCCGAAAGCGATGTCCCGCACCCGCCGAGCACGACGAGCATGAGGACCGAGCCGGCGACGACTCCCATGATCCGGCGCACTGCGAACCCCAGGGACGCCTCGTCGCGGAGGCGTGCTGGTCAGGAGTCGAGCGCAGCGCCCCCCGCGCTATGGCGGTCAGGGTGCCGGTCGTGGAACGTACGGGTCTAGAGGCCGAGGGCCTGAACGGTCGGCGAGGGGCGGCGAGCTGGCTGCTCTGGCGGTCGTTCCCAAGCAGCCAGCCAGGGATCGGTGGCGAGGAGCGGCTCGATCCAGTCCTGGGCAAGCTCGACCAGAGGGAGTTGGGCGTACGCTGGAGCCATCGGAGTCTCCTTCTAGCCAGGGAGGCTTCGTAGGAGCGGTGGGCCGATGGAACCGACCCGCCGCTCTGCTGTCGCCCGGCCGTGGGCTGGTCGCCCCCCCTGGGCGAGATCGCCCCGACCGGCCCGGAGCCGGAGGCGGTGAGGAAGGCTACGGTCAGCCGCATATCAGCGGCTCAACCCTCAAATGCCGGGCGCGATCGTGCCGCCTTCGGCGAAGTCCCGGTCGCCTCGAGTTGCGCCGTGACGTGGGCAGGGCGATGCTTGGGGTCCGTCGCTGATCGCGCCGGCTTGGACAGGAGCATCGAAGTGGCGACATGGGACGCGCGTGAATGGCTGGCCGATCTCGTCGGCTGCGAGCGAGGGGAGCTCGCTGTCCGGAGCATCGATCGGTACGGTCCAAAGGAGACACAGGTTCGGTACGAGCGTGGCGGCCAGGCACTTGCCAGGCTGATCGTCGCCGGGCCCATTGCCCCGATGGGCACGCGGGAGGGTCAGGGACACTGGCACGTCTCGGTGCGGATCGGCACAGGCTCGGAAGACGTCCATAGCATCGAGCTCCCGGAGGCAGACGAGATCCTGTACTAGGTCGACCATGCCCCGACATGTCGTCACCCAGCGGGACCATGCGAGACAGAACAGATGCCTGGCTAGGTCGTCACCCCTCACCGGCTGCTTAGGGCACCAGCGGGCTGATCGAGTGCCCACTTCACGCACGAAATGGGTCGTGAGGTACCCTCCGGTCACCCGCCGGGACGGACCGACCATCGCTTACACCGAGGAGGTCGCTGGTTCGAGCCCAGCACCGCCCACCAAACGTCAGCCACGCAACGGCCTGGTCCCGCGACGGCGACGGATCCACGGGAGGGACGATGCGCGATCAGCTCCGGTTCGGAATGGTCCCGACGCCGCTCACGGCCCCCTACCAGCAGGTGTTGGCTCGGTCGCGACGCGTCGTCGACCTCGGCTTCGACGGGCTCTGGTTCGCCGACGAGACCCCGATGGCCTATCCGGGCGAGACCGCGATGGACGCCTGGCTCCTCATGGCGGCCATCGCCCGGGACCTGCCAGGCCCCACCCTCGGATCCCTCGTGACTGCCGCCATCTATCGCCACCCGTTGCTCAACGCGGTGAACGTGTCGACCCTCGATCACATCTCCGACGGCCGAGCGATCCTCGGCATGGGCGCCGGCGGTGTGCCCGCCGATCTGGACGGCCTGGGCGCCCGCGGCACCCCGGGCCGCGAGCTCGTCGCGCGGCTCGACGAGCAGCTCGACTCCGTGGATCGCCTGCTGCGCGGCGAGACGGTCACCCGTGAGACCGGGTTCCACCCGATGTGGAACGCCTGGATCGAGCGCCCGGTGCAGGCACCACGACCGCCGATCCTGGTGGCCGCACAGGGACCGGGCGCCATCCGTGTGGCTGCTCGGCGAGCCGACATCTGGAACACCCTCGGCGGTGAACCGATCGAGGGCGAGGCGCGGGACCTTGACGAGGCGATCGCCACGACGCGCCGACAGATCGCCCAGCTCGACGAGGCGTGCCTGGGGATCGGCCGCGACCCCGCCTCGATACGGCGATCGGTCTTCGCGTTCCGGGTGGACATCTACGCCTCGATCGGAGCGTTCGACGACTGGGTGGGCCGGATGCTCGAGATCGGACTCCGCGAGTTCGTGCTCTACTACCCCGAAGACCCGGCGGGTGAGGCCGTCCTGGAGCGGTTCGCCACGGATTCGATGCCCAGGCTCCGCGCCGCCGCCACATAGCCGCCCGGCCGTCGCCGCGCACCCAGGGACGCCGCGCGACCCGGGCGGCGTCCTCGGCCCCGGGCGGTGGGGAGGTCCCCGGCCCACCAGCCAAACGGCCCTGCCGCGCGCCCGATCGGCGTTGCTAGACTCGCTGCATCCGAGGCCGCCCCGGCCTCGCCCTGAGCGGGGTGTTGCATGGAGACCTTCCTGCTGATCCTTCTCGTGATCGCCGCGGTGGTCGTGGTCGGCGTCATCCTCATCTACAACGGACTCGTCCAGCGACGGCTCCGGGTCGACGAGGCGTTCGCCCAGATCGAGGTCCAGCTCAAGCGCCGCTACGACCTGATCCCGAACCTGGTCAACGCGGTCAAGGGCTACCTCGAGTTCGAGCAGGACACCCTGACCCGGGTGACCGAGGCCCGCGCCGCGGCCATCGCCGCGGGTGCCCGCGGCCCGGCCGACCAGGCCGCTGCCGAGAACATGCTGACCGGAGCCTTGCGATCACTCTTCGCCGTGGTCGAGAACTACCCGACCCTCAAGGCGAACGAGAATGTCCTCAACCTCCAGGAGCAGCTGACCACGACAGAGAACCAGATCAGCTTCTCGCGCCAGCACTACAACGCCACCGTGCTGGACTTCAACAACGCGATCCAGACGATCCCGGCCGTCCTGATCGCCGGCCCGCTCGGCTTCACGAAGCGCGAGTT
>DATHYZ010000269.1:0-5993 GCA_035458865.1 Candidatus Limnocylindrales bacterium | reverse complement strand
GGACCGCCGCCCGGGTCCGCCGGACCGCCGCCCGGGTCCGCCCGCTCATCGCCGCCCGGGCCCACCGGACCGCCGCCCGGGCCCACCGGACCGCCGCCCGGGCCCGCCCGATCATCGCCGCGCGGGTCCACCGGACCGCCGCCCGGGTCCGCCGGACCGCCGCCCGGGTCCCTCGGGGACGCAGCCGAGCAGGGGACCCGGCGGGTACCGCCCCGACCAGCGCGGCCGTCCCGTCCCGGCCGGCCAGAGGTTCGGCCGACCCCCCGCGCCGCCGCTCCTCCGGATCGCCGAGGACGAGGAGATCGTCGCCGGCCGTCGCCCGGTCGAGGAGGCCTTCGCGGCTCGTCGGCCCGCCCGCCGGCTCCTCGTCGTCCCGCACCGCCGCGACGCGCTCGAGCAGATCGTCCTGCACGCGACGCGATTGCGGCTGCCGATCGTGGAGGTCGAAGGGGGATCGCTCACGGCGCTCGCCGGGTTCGACGGCCACCAGGGGGTGGCGCTGGTCGTGGAGCCTCGCCGGCCGGCGTCGATCGACGAGATCCTCGCCCGGGCGGCCGAGCGCGGTGAACCACCGTTCGTCCTCGTCCTCGATTCGCTCGAGGACCCCCAGAACGTGGGCACGCTCCTCCGCAGCTCGGAGGCGGCCGGGATCCACGGCGTCGTCTATCCCATGCATCGCCAGGCGCCGATCTCCCCGGCGGCCGAGAAGGCCTCGGCCGGGGCCGTGGAGCATCTCCTGCTCGCCCCGGTCGACGACCTCCCGGGCGCGCTCGTGGACCTGCGGGCCCGGGGGGTCCGCGTCGTCGGCTCCGAGGCCGAGGCACCGCTGACCGGCCGCCAGGCCGATCTCCGGGGACCGCTGGCCATCGTCGTCGGCTCGGAGGGTCGCGGACTCGGCGCCGCGGTCCGACGCCGCTGCGATCTCTTCGTGCGGATCCCGATGCGCGGTGCCATCGGGTCGCTCAACGCTGCCGTCGCCGGTTCGATCCTGCTCTTCGAGGCCGTGGCTCAGCGGTACCCGGGGGACGAGGCCGGGACTCCACGCGGCGCCACGGATCACGGCGAGCCGGTCCCGGGTGAGGAGGGTGCCGCCACCGGGCCGCTGGACCCGGTCGCAGCGACCCCTCCCGAGGACCTCGCCGACGCGCTCGCCGGGCCGGCCGGCACCGGGCCGACCGAGGTGGCTGCCCCGGGCGGAGTCGACGAGGAGCTGCTCCCTGGCGGTCCCCCGCCGGACGGACCGGCGACCCACGACCCGGGGAGCTCCGAGGGTGGCATCGCTTGACCCTCCGAGCGCCCGGACCTATCATTCCCGGGCGCTCCGGGTCCCCGAGTGGGATATCCGTGCGCGCCGACGTAGCTCAACTGGTAGAGCGGCGGTTTTGTAAACCGCAGGTTCCGGGTTCGGATCCCGGCGTCGGCTCCAATCGCGAATCGCCCTCCGGATCCGATCTCGCAATCGGCCAGCGGGCCCACATAGCTCAGTCGGCAGAGCACTTCCTTGGTAAGGAAGAGGTCATCGGTTCAAGTCCGATTGTGGGCTCCATCATCCGGGCGGTCCCCTTCGCGTTCGACAGCGATCCAGCGTCGCGCCAGCGCGCCTGACAGGGCGGGCGGGACGACCGGGCAGTAGTGGAGAACGAGGCCCCGTGGCCAAGAAGAAGTTCGAGCGCACCAAGCCCCACGTCAACGTCGGGACGATCGGCCACATCGACCACGGCAAGACGAGCCTGACGGCGGCGATCACCAAGTACCTCGCCCTCAAGGGTGAGGCGGAGTACCGCGCCTTCGAGTCGATCGACAACGCTCCCGAGGAGCGCGAGCGCGGCATCACGATCGCCATCGCCCACGTCGAGTACGAGACCGACGCCCGCCACTATGCCCACGTCGACTGCCCCGGGCACGCCGACTACATCAAGAACATGATCACCGGCGCGGCCCAGATGGACGGGGCGATCCTCGTCGTCGCCGCGACCGACGGCCCGATGCCCCAGACCCGCGAGCACATCCTGCTCGCCCGCCAGGTCGAGGTGCCGTACATCGTCGTCTTCCTCAACAAGGTCGACGCGGTCGACGACCCCGAGCTGCTCGACCTCGTTGAGCTCGAGGTCCGCGAGCTCCTCTCCAAGTACGGCTTCCCGGGCGACGACCTGCCGGTCGTCCGCGGCTCCGCGCTCAAGGCCCTCGAGGCGCCCGACGACACGTCCGACCCGGCCTACGCCCCGATCCAGGAGCTCATGGACGCGGTCGACGCCTACATCCCGACCCCCGAGCGGGCGGTCGACCGGCCGTTCCTCATGCCGGTCGAGGACGTCTTCGGCATCAAGGGCCGGGGCACCGTCGCGACCGGCCGCGTCGAGCGCGGCATCGTCAAGGTCGGCGAGGAGGTCGAGATCGTCGGCATCCACGCCACCCGCAAGGTCGTCGTCACCGGCGTCGAGATGTTCAAGAAGCTCCTCGACGAGGGTGTCGCGGGCGACAACGTCGGCTGCCTCCTGCGGGGCATCGAGCGCGACGACATCGAGCGCGGCCAGGTCCTCGCCAAGCCGGGCTCGATCACCCCGCACACGAAGTTCACCGCGCAGGTCTACGTCCTGACCCGCGACGAGGGCGGCCGCCACACCCCCTTCTACAACGGCTACCGCCCGCAGTTCTACCTGCGGACGACCGACGTGACCGGCTCGATCGGCCTGCCCGACGGCGCCGAGATGGTCATGCCCGGTGACAACGTCGAGATGACCGTCGAGCTCATCACCCCGATCGCCCTCGAGACCGGCCAGCGCTTCGCCATCCGCGAGGGTGGCCGCACCGTCGGTGCCGGGGCCATCACCAGCATCATCGAGTAGGGAGCGATGGCGAAGCAGCGGATCAGGATCCGCCTCAAGGCCTACGACCACCGGCTGCTGGATCAGTCGGCCTCGCAGATCGTCGAGACCGCCCAGCGGACCGGGGCCGACGTCGTTGGCCCGGTGCCGCTCCCGACCCGGATCGAGAAGTTCACCGTGCTCCGGTCGCCCTTCATCGACAAGGACAGCCGGGAGCAGTTCGAGATCCGGACCCACAAGCGCCTGATCGACATCCTCGATCCGTCCTCGAAGACGATCGATGCCTTGATGCGACTCTCGCTGGCTGCGGGTGTCGACATCGAGATCAAGATGTGACGGCGCGATGAGCATCGGATTGATCGGCCGCAAGGTCGGCATGACCCAGCTCTTCGCCGAGGACGGGACGATGGTCCCGGTCAGCGTGCTGGAGATCACCCCCAACACCGTCACGCGACTCCGCACCTCGGACCGTGACGGCTACACGGCCGTGCAGGTCGGGGCCGGGAACGCCCGCCGCCTGACCAAGCCGGTCGCCGGCCAGCTCAAGGGCCTGCCCCAGGTCGCTGACCTGCGCGAGTTCCGGGTGGAGTCCGTCGACGACTACGAGGTCGGTCAGACCATCGGCGTCGACCTCTTCGAGTCGGGCGAGCTCGTCGACGTGACCGGCGTGTCCAAGGGCGGTGGCTTCGCCGGCACCGTGAAGCGCCACCATTTCAAGCGCGGTCCCAAGACCCACGGCTCCGACAACTACCGCAAGCCCGGCTCCATCGGTCCGGGCACGACCCCGGGGCGCGTCTATCGCGGCCTGCGGATGGCCGGTCACAAGGGCGCCCAGCGGACGACGATCCGCAAGCTCCAGGTGATCCGGGCCGACGCCGAGCGCAACCTCCTCCTGGTCCGGGGGAGCGTGCCCGGCGCCCGCGGCGCGCTCGTCCTGGTGAGGAAGGCCTGACGATGCCCGAGATCACCCTCTACGATCGGACCGGAGCCAGCGTTGGTTCGGTCGAGCTGCCTGACGCGCTCTTCGCGGCGCCGGTCAACGAGGCGGTCATCCACCAGGTCGTCACGGCCCAGCTCGCGGCCCGCCGACTCGGCACGCACGACAGCAAGACCCGCGGTCAGGTCCGCGGTGGCGGCCGCAAGCCGTACCGCCAGAAGGGCACCGGCCGCGCTCGCCAGGGCTCCCGCTCGGCGCCCCACTACGCCGGCGGCGGCGCTGTGTTCGGTCCGCATCCCCGGTCCTACGAGCAGCGCCTCCCGCGCAAGATGAAGCGCCTGGCGCTCCGTGGTGCGCTGACGGCGAAGCTCGCCGACGACGCGATCCGCGTCGTGAACGACCTCGGGCCTGACGCGTTCCGGACCCGCGACCTCGTCGCCTCGCTCGAGGCGCTCGGCGGTGGCGACGGCAAGGGCCGGCGGGTCCTCCTGGTCGCCCCGGGGCGCGACGAGACGCTCGAGCTCTCGGCGCGCAACCTGCCGCGCGTCGAGGTGCTGCAGGCCGACTCGCTGAACGTCGTCGACCTGCTGAAGGCCGACCTGGTCCTCATCGAGGAGCCGGCCATCCGGCGGATGGAGGAGGTGTACGCGTGAGCGGACTCACCGCCCCGGAGATCATCCTCCGCCCCGTCATCAGCGAGAAGTCCATCGACGAGTCCGGTCGCGGCAAGTACACATTCGCCGTCCATCCGGATGCCAACAAGATCCAGATCAAGGCCGCGGTCGAGGCGTTGTACGACAAGGTGACGGTCGTCAAGGTCAACGTCATGACCCAGAAGGCCAGGGAGAAGCGCCGCGGCCCGCGGCGGGGCCGGATCGTCGGCTACACCTCGCCCTGGCGCAAGGCCGTCGTCACCCTGGCCCCCGGCCAGAAGATCGAGTTCTTCGAGGGGGTCTGACGATGCCGCTCCGCTCGTACAAGCCGACCTCGCCCGGTCGCCGGTTCATGACCCGGTCGACCTTCGAGGAGATCACCACCAAGGAGCCGTACAAGCCGCTCCTCGAGCCCAAGAAGCGCGGCTCCGGCCGGAACTCGGACGGCCGCCTCACCGTCCGCCATCGCGGCGGCGGGGAGAAGCGCCACTATCGCCGCATCGACTTCAAGCGCGACAAGACCGGGATCCCGGCGAAGCTCGCGACGATCGAGTACGACCCGAACCGGTCGGCTCGGATCGGACTGCTCCACTACGTCGACGGCGAGAAGCGCTACATGCTCCTGCCGCACGGCCTGAAGGTCGGTGACGTCGTCGTCGCGGGTCCGTCGGCGGAGGCGCGTGTCGGCAACGCGCTGCCGCTGGCCAACATCCCCCTGGGCACGACGATCCACAACATCGAGCTCGTGCCGGGCAAGGGCGGCCAGATCGTCCGCTCGGCCGGGGCCTCGGCCCAGCTGCTCGCCAAGGAGGGCGACTACGCCACCCTGCGCCTCCCGTCCGGGGAGGTCCGCCGGGTCAGCGTCCGCTGCATGGCGACCGTCGGCCAGGTCAGCAACCTCGATCACGAGAACCAGAACCTCGGCAAGGCCGGGCGTGCCCGCCACATGGGCCGCCGACCCGAGACCCGGGGCGTCGCCATGACCCCGCGGGACCATCCCCACGGCGGTGGCGAGGGCAAATCGCCGACGGGCATGCCGCCCAAGACCCCCTGGGGCAAGCCGGCGATGGGCTATCGCACCCGCCGCAACAAGACGACCGGCCGGCTCATCGTCCGGTCCAGGCACCGCAAGTAGCGCGGAGGAGAGCAGATGTCGCGTTCGGTCAAGAAGGGACCGTTCGTCGAGGCGCGGCTCCTCGGCCGCGTCCAGGAGATGAACAAGCGCAACGAGAAGAAGGTCGTCCGGACCTGGTCTCGCGCGTCGGTGATCTTCCCCGACTTCATCGGGCACACGATCGCCGTGTACAACGGCCGGAAGCACGTGCCGGTCTACGTCACCGAGAACATGGTCGGCCACCGGCTCGGCGAGTTCGCGCCCACCCGCACGTACCGCGGGCACGGCAGAGACGCCGATCGCAAGGCCGGCGTCAGGTAGGAGTCGTCGACCCGTGCGTGTGAAAGCCACCGCCAAGTACGTCCGCGGCTCGACCCGCAAGGCCCGCCTGGTCACCCAGGTCATCCAGGGCAAGCGGGTGGAGGAGGCCTCGGCGCTCCTGCGCTTCATGCCCCAGCATGCGG
>DATHYZ010000268.1:0-3846 GCA_035458865.1 Candidatus Limnocylindrales bacterium | reverse complement strand
CGGCTGGAAGCGCGCCTACGCGCCGGGCAGCTGGGCCGTGACCCGGGGCGTCCGGGTGCCGCTCGTGGGCCGGGTCAGCAGCGACGCGCTCGCGCTCGACGTCACCCACGTGCCGGGCTTCGGGCCGGACGACGAGATCCTCCTGATCGGGTCTCCGGCGTCCTCCGACCGCGCGACGGACGGCGCCGGCACGGGACCCGCCGCGGCCGCCCCGATGACCGTCCACGACCTCGCCGCGCTGCGAGGTTCGATCGCCTGGGAGGTCCTCGACGATCTGACCCCGCGGCTGTCGCGGGTCTACGTCGAGGGTGGCCAGGTCGTCGGCGTCCGCTACCTCGACGGCGTCACGAGGTGGGTCGGGGACTGACGACCGGCCGTGCGCGAGACGCTCCATCGCTGGCTGTCGGACTTCTCCCTGGCCGTCGAGGACGTGGCCGTGGCGGGTGACGTCGTCCGGTCCCGGAACCGCGCCCGTGGCGTCAACACCGGCTCGGTGATGGGCCACCCGCCGACGGCGTGACGCGGGCCCCACGACACCCGGGCGAGGGTGGATGATAGACGGCGTGTCCGAGCCGAGCGCCCCGCCGACCACCGCACCGACCGCCCGCACGGTCACCCTCCTCTTCACCGACCTCGAGGGCAGCACCCAGCTGTGGGAGCGGTTCCCCGAGGCGATGAAGGGCGCCCTGCGGCGGCACGACGCCATCCTGCGGGAGGCGATCGAGTCGGCCGGCGGGCACGTCGTCAAGACGACCGGCGACGGCATGATGGCCGTCTTCCAGCGGGCCTCCGATGCCGCCACGGCCAGCCTCGGGGCCCAGCGCGGTCTTGCGGCCGAGCCCTGGGGGGACACGGGGCCCCTCCGCGTCCGGATGGGCGTGCACGTCGGCGAGACCGACGAGCGGGCCGGCGACTACTTCGGCCCCACGGTCAACCGGACCGCCCGGATCATGGCCGCCGGGCATGGCGGGCAGGTGCTGCTGTCGGCCGCGGCCGCGGCGCTGATCCGCGACGGCCTGCCGGCGGATGCCGACCTGTCGGACCTGGGCGAGCACCGCCTCAAGGACCTCGGTCGGCCCGAGCAGGTCTTCCAGCTCGTCCATCCCGACCTGCCGTCGGCCTTCCCGCCGCTCGTCACGGTGCGCCCGATCACGGCCCGGCTGCCGGTGCGGACGGCCGAGCTCATCGGCCGCGAGACCGAGCTCGCCGAGATCCGTCGGCGCGTCGAGGACCCGGCGGTCCGGCTGGTGACCCTGACCGGCCCCGGCGGCACGGGCAAGACCACGCTCGCGCTCAGGGTGGCCGAGGAGCTCGCGCCCGGGTACCGGGACGGCGTCGCCTTCGTCGACCTGTCGAGCGCCCGCGACACGGACGCGGTCCTGGTCCTCATCGCCCGCGCCGTGGGCCTCGACGACGCGGTCGATCGCCCGCTCGAGGAGGAGCTCCTGGAGGGCCTGCGAGGCCGCCACCTCCTCCTGATCCTCGACAACTTCGAGCAGGTCGCCGAGGCCGCCGGAGCCGTCGCGCGGCTCATCGCCAACTGCTCCGAGCTGGCGGTGCTGGCCAGCAGCCGCCAGGCCCTCAACGTCCGGGCCGAGCGCGTCGTCCCGATCCCGCCGCTGACCCTGCCCCCTTCCGACGCCGGGCGGCTCGGCGCGGACCAGGCGCGCGCCAGCGAGGCGGTCCGGCTGTTCGTCGATCGGGCGGCCGCGGTTCGTCCCGACTTCGAGCTGACCGACGACAACGCACCCGCCGTGGTCGAGATCTGCCGCCGGCTCGACGGGCTGCCGCTGGCGATCGAGCTGGCGGCCGCCCGCCTGCGCCTCTTCTCGCCCGAGGTCCTCCGCGACCGCCTGGGCGACCGGCTGGGGCTCCTCCGCAGCGGACCGCGCGATCTGCCGGAGCGCCAGCAGACGCTCCGGGCGACGATGGACTGGAGCTACGACCTGCTCGAGCCGCAGGAGCGTCGCCTGTTCGAGCTCCTGGCGGTCTTCGCCGGCGCGGACGTCGCCGCGGTCGAGGACGTCGCCGCCCGGCTCGACGGGCCCGACGACATCGTCATCGACGTCTTCGACGAGCTCGGCGGCCTGGTCGAGAAGAGCCTCGTCCGCCAGGTGGACGGCCCCGACGGCGAGCCGCGGGTGACGATGCTCGAGACGATCCGCGAGTTCGCCCTCGACCGGCTCGACCAGCAGCCGGCGGTCGCCGCCGCGGCCCGCGCGGCGCACGCGCACCACTACGCGGACCTCGCCCGGCGTCTCCGCGGCGACCTCGACGGGCCGGCGGGCGACGCGGCCGTCGCCACCCTGACGGCCGACGTCGGGAACCTGCGGGTCGCCTGGCGCCACTGGCTGGCCGCCGGCGACCTGGGGCAGCTCGAGGCCATGGCGGACAGCCTGCTCGTCCTCGACGACATCAACGGCTGGTACCTGGACACCGTCGACCTGATCACCGGCATGCTCGCCGTTCTCGAGAGCAGCGAGTCCCCTCCCGAGTGGGTGGATCGCGAGATCGACCTGCGGGTCAGCCTGGCCCGGGCGCTCATGGCGACCAAGGGCTTCACCCCGGAGGTCGAGGCGGCCTACGCGGGGGCCCTGGAGCTCTTCGAGCGCGGCACCGACGTCCGCCGCCAGTACGCGGTGCTCCGCGGCCTGTCCAACCTCTACCAGCTCCGCGCGGAGCATCAGAAGGCAGACGATCTGGCGCACGAGATGCTCGCGCTCGGCGAGCGCGGAGACGACCCCAGGATGCTGATCCAGGGCCATCTCGTCCTCGGGACCACGCAGGTCTTCCTGCTCGACCTGGCGGCCGGCCTGGACCACCTCGACCAGGCCATCGCCCTGATCCGGGACGCCCGGGCACGGCCGCGGGCGACCATGGCGGGGAACGACCCCAGGGTCGCCTGCTACACCACCTCGGCGTTCGGGCTGTGGCTGCAAGGTCACCCGGACCAGGCCGTCGAGCGGGCGAACGCGGCGCTGGCCCTGGCGGACGAGCTGGAGCACCCGTTCTCGATCGCCTACTCGCGGTTCCACTCGGGCCTGCTCCACCACTGGCGGCAGGACTGGGACGTCGTCCACGACCGGGCCGTGGAGCTGCTCGAGGTGGCCGGCCGGCACGACTTCCGGATCTGGGACGCGGTCGGGACGTGCCTCCTGGGCGCGGCCCAGGTGGGCCTGGACCGGGGCACCGAGGGCCTGGCCAACATCCGCAGCGGGATGGACCGCTACCAGGGGCTCAGGACGCCCCCCGTGTTCTGGCCGCTGCTGCGCGGGGTCGAGGCCGACGCGAACCTCCGCGCCGGGCAGCCGGCCGACGGCCTGGCCCCAATCGACGAGGCCGTGGCGATCATGGGCGCCGGCCCGGGCGCCAACGTCCTGCCGGAGTTCCAGTTGCTCAAGGGCGACATCGTCGGCGCCGCGGCGTCGGACGAGCGCTCTGGCCGGGCCGCGGCGGAGCCCTGGTACCAGCTGGCGCTCGACGGCGCCACGGAGCGTGGGGTCGCGATGACGCGGCTCCGGGCTGCCGTCCGGCTGGCCCGGATCCGCCTGGCCGAGAGCCAGGACGAGGCTGCGGCGAGCCTGCTGCGCGAGGCGCTGGCGGGCTTCGACGAGGACGTCCAGACGGCCGATCTCCGCGAGGCGCGGGACCTGCTGGGCGGGTAGCGGGCGGGGAGGGCCCGGCCCGCGGCACCGGCGTGGATCGGCCTGGGGCACGGGCGGGTCTGGGTCTCGGGCGGGCCTAGGTCTCGGGCGGGCCTGGGGCACGGGCGGGCCGCGGGGCACGGGCGGGTCTGGGTCTCGAGCGGGCCTGGGTCTCGGGCGGGCCTGGGTCTCGGGCGGGCCT
>DATHYZ010000267.1:0-2147 GCA_035458865.1 Candidatus Limnocylindrales bacterium | reverse complement strand
GGCGGGCGCAGGCCGTCCGCGACTACCTCGAGACGGAGGAGGTCCCCGCCGAGCGGATCGCCGCCCTGCGCGCTCCGGCCGGCATCGACCTCGGGGCAGAGACCCCCGCCGAGGTCGCGACATCCATCCTCGCCGAGCTCATCCAGGTCCGGCGTGGCAGAGCATCCTTCGTGGCGTCACCGGGCCCGGCGACCCTGGCTGGCCCTGCCGAGGTCACGGCAGCCTCGGAGCCCATCGTGGCCGGTCACGGCCCGGTCGACGCCGCCGATCCGGATGCCGGCCCCGCCGACATCGTCCTGCTCGATCCCGTCTGCGGAATGACCGTGGAGCCCGAGCAGGTCCGCCACCTCGCCGAGCACGGCGGCGTGGTCTACGCCTTCTGTTGTCTGGCCTGTCGGACGCGCTTCGTCCGGGACCCGGACAGCTTCCTTCCCGCCGGGGCCGGCAGCGGCGTCTGAGCGGGTCAGCAGCGGAGGTCCAGCGTGAACTTCTCCGGAACCGTCGTCGTCCGCGCGCCCCGCGACAAGGTCTGGGCGTTCGTCGTCGACCCCGAGCAGGTCGGCTCGTGCGGCCCGGGCGTGGAGTCGATCGAGCAGCTCGACGACACCCACTTCAAGGCGATCGCGAAGGTCGGCGTCGGCTTCATCTCGGCGAGGTTCGCCGGCGACATCGAGCTGGCCGAGCAGGCTCCGCCCGATCGGGCCGTCATCAAGGCCCGCGGCCAGGCACCGGGCAGCGCCGTGGACGCGACGGCGACGATGTCGCTCAAGGACGGCGAGGAAGCCGGCACGACCATCATGGACTGGGTCGCCGACGTCGCCATCAGCGGGACGATCGCCTCCGTCGGGGCACGCCTCATCGAGGGCACGGCCAACAAGCTCATCGGGCAGACGTTCGACTGCATCCGGGCCAAGCTCGAGGCCTGATCGGCCGACGCCCCTCCCGGTCGGCGCCTCTGGTCGGCCGGCGCTGGTTCGACCCAGGGCCCCGTGTCAGGCCGTGCGCTTGACCGTCCAGTGGGCGAGGTGCTCGAGCGCCTCGTTCGGGGTCCGCTCGACCGCGATATGCGCCTGCGGGAAGCCGGCCGCGGCCAGGAGGTGCTGGACCCGGAGCCCGGCGTCGGGCGTGTCGAGGGCGACGCCCTCGTCCCTGACCTGGTCGTAGGCCTGCTCGAAGGCGGCGCGGAACTCGGGATCGTTCCAGGATTCGAGGGTCACCTTGATCGTCGTCGCCATGCGCAGCCCTCCGATCTGGTCCGAGTGTACGCCTGCGACCACGCCGGACCCTCGGGCCGATCGGACCGTCGTGCCCGGGTGCGCGGCCGGATCCGCGCGGACGATCGGCCCTCGTGACCCGGCACGCGGGCACCCGCTGTCACGGTCCTCCGTGGCCTCTGCCACACTCCGCAGATGGAGCTGATCGCCCGCCCCGTGGGACCGCTGCCGACGAACGTGTACGTGCTGGGCGACGAGCGCACCCGCGAGGCGATCGCGATCGACACGGCGACCCCGTCGCTGGCCTGGATCGCCGACGAGCTCGCCGCACGCTCCTGGTCCCTCCGGCTCATCGTCTCGACGCATCGTCACTGGGACCACATCGGCGACAACGCGGCCGTCGCGGAGCACACCGGCGCCGACGTCGCCGTCCACCCCCTCGATCGCGACGGGCTGGTCCACCCCGACGCCTTCATGGCGCCGTTCGAGATCCCGCCGTGCGTCCCGGCCGTGGAGCTGGCCGAGGGCGGCCTCGTCCGGTTCGGCGGGATCGAGCTCCGGGTGCTTCACACGCCCGGCCACACCGAGGGGTCGGTCTGCCTGCTCGACGTCGATTCCGGCACGCTCCTGAGCGGCGACACGCTCTTCGCCTCGGGGTGGGGCAGGGTCGATCTGCCGGGCGGCTCGGCCGATGCGATGGCCGCCTCGCTGGCCCGGCTCGCCGACCTCGAGGACCGGGTCCGGGTCCTGCCGGGGCCCGGACCCGCGACGACGATCGGACGCGAGCGCCCGTGGCTCGAGATGGTGCGCCGGGACGGCCGGCTGCCCTTCTGACGGCGCGAGCGCGGGTCGAGGGTGCGGGGGTGTGCTCCGGGCCCGTCCGTCTGGCCGCGCTCGGCCGGGCGTCGCTGCAAGGGATCGACTCCCTGGCGC
>DATHYZ010000266.1:0-2959 GCA_035458865.1 Candidatus Limnocylindrales bacterium | reverse complement strand
TGGGTGACCCGCCCAGCCATCGGCCAGATGAACGTCCCGTTGTACTCGGAGGGGATGTTGCCGTACTGCTTGCGCTGCCGGATCAGCTCCTCGATCTGGGACTGCAGCCGGCGCTGCGCGGCCTCGGCCTGGGCGAGCGCCTTGTCCGCTGCGGCCTTGTTCGAGGCGAGCTTGCTGTAGGCCGACCGCTGGGCCGCCAGGGCCTTGGCGGTCTCCGACTTCATGATCTCCAGCTGGCGCTTCGCCTCCCTGAGGTCGGCGACCCTTGCGTCGAGCTCCGCCTTCTGGGCGGCCGTCTCGTCGCGCAGCTCGATCGTCTGGCGTGAGGTGATCGCCACCTGCCCCTTGAGCGACTCGAGGACGGCCTGGTCCCGCTCGATGGCTCGCGCCAGCGCGCGGTCCTGCTCTCCGACGTCAAGGTGCCAGTCGACCTCGGCGATGACGTCGGTGAAGGACCCGCCCGAGAGGAAGGTCTCGAGGATCGACGTCCGCTCGGTCGCGTAGGCGGCCCGGATCCGCTCGGCGAGCTCCTCCTTCTTGGCCTCGAGGGCCTCGGCCAAGGCGATCGCCTCCGCCTTCAGGCGGACGAGCTGGGTGGAGAGCACCTGGAGCTGGAGGACGAGGCCGTCGTAGACCCGCTGGACCTCGGCGATCTGGACCTCGAGACCCTGGATGCGGGTGGCGATCGCGTTGATGTCGACGTTGACCTGCTTCAGAGCTGCCGCCGTCTGGGCGATCTCGGCCTTCAGCGAGGCCTGCTGGGCGTTCAGCTTCGCGATCGCGGCCTTCTGGGCATCGACCTGCTGCTGGAGCTCCTTCTTGCCCTGGAGCGCATCGTCGAGCTCGTCGGCCGAGACGCCCGGGGCAGGGCCGACGATCAGGCCGGCTCCCAAGGGCAGGATGAGCAGGAACGCGAGGAAGCGCATCGGCAGGCGGCGACGCGGCTGGGTCTTCCAGCCGGGGGCGTGGCGCTGCTTCACTGCTGGAGCATCCTGCGAGCGATCTCCGTGGGTGGACCGAGGCGGCGCTGGGCTCGCGACGGTCCGCGACGCGGTATGGCTCGCCGGCCATCCATAGCAGCGACGGGCACGGCCGCAACCGATGCCGGCTGCCGGAATCCTACACCCGGACCCCAGACAGGCCGGTGGTACGAAAGTACCGGCCGCTAGCTCGGCCCGACGGCCAGGATCCCCCAGAGGATCCCCACGATGAGGAACGGGCCGTACGGCACGTAGGTCCGAAGGGTGATCTGCCGGAGCACGAGCAGGACCACGAGCACGACCCCGGCGATGAGGACCCCGGCGACGACTCCCGCCAGGAAGGGACCCACGCCGGCCAGCAGGCCGGCCCCGGCCAGGAACTTCACGTCACCGAGCCCGAAGGCCCCGGCACCGAACGGGATCGAGGCCAGGTACAGGACCGCGGGCACCGCCACCGCGGCGACGACCGCGAGCGGCAGGTCGCCGGGTGGGACGAGGGGGTTCCAGCCGGCCAGTGACGCCCCGACGGCGATCGGGACGACGGGCAGGGTCAGCACATCCGGCAGCAGGCGCTGGTCGAGGTCCGTGGCGAGCATGAGGACGCAGGCGACGGTGAAGGCCCCGAAGAGGAGGGATGCCGGCGGAGCCGGGTAGCGGTCCCCGACGGCGACGAGCGCGGCGGCCCCGACGAGGGCCACGACCAGTGTCCGCCAGTCGACCCGGCGCACCCAGCCCGCGGGCTGGAGCGTGGCTCCGTCGTCCGCGACCACCGCTTCGTGGACGGGCCAGCGGGCGGCGATCCGGTCCGCCACGAGGCCCCAGGCCGCCCCGGCGACGGCAAGGGCGGCGAGCGTCCAGGTCATCGGGACAAGGCCCTGGCGCGCACCCGGCGCGTCAGGCCGGCCGCGCCCCGGCCAGGGCGAGCTCCACGAGCGTCGCGTGGACGGCCCCCGTGGCGCCCCTGGCCGCGTAGGGCGTCGCCTTGCGGAAGTAGGCCGTCCCGGCGATGTCGAGGTGGACCCACGGCTTGGTGACGAAGCGACGGAGGAACAGCGCGCTCTTGATGAGTCCGCCGTCGGAGGTGCCCGAGTTGACCATGTCGCCGTACCACGACTCCATGTCGGGCCAGTACTCCTCGACGAGCGGCAGGCGCCAGAGACGCTCGCCCGCCCGGTCGGCGGCCGCGGCGACGGAGCCGTAGAAGTCGTCCGGGGCACCGAACGCCCCGGTGACGAGCGGGCCGAGCGCCCGGGCGACGGCCCCGGTCAGGGTGGCGACGTCGACGACGTGGGTCGCCCCGAGGCGCTCCGCGTAGGTCATCGCGTCACCGAGGATCAGGCGGCCCTCGGCGTCGGTGTTCGTGATATCGACGAACTGCCCATTCAGCGCCTTGACGACGTCGCCCGGCCGGGTCGAGTGCGGGCCCGGCATGTTCTCGACCGCCGGGGCGACCGCGAGCAGGGGGGTCCCCGGGGCCAGGCGCGCGACCGTCGAGGCGGCCGCGATCACCGTGCAGGCCCCGGTCTTGTCCAACTTCATCTCTTCCATCCGGTCGGATGGCTTGATGCTGATCCCGCCCGAGTCGAAGCAGACGCCCTTCCCGACCAGGGCCAGCAGCCGGTCGAGCCCGTCCCGGTCGCCCTCCTCGCCGGACCGCAGGACGATCATCCTCGGCGGGCTGTCGCTCCCCTGGCCGACCGCGAGGAACATCCCCATCCCGAGCTCGGCGGCGCGACGCTCATCGATGACGTCGATGGTCAGGCCATGCGCCGCGGCGACGACGCGGGCCTCCTCGGCGAGCGCCTCGGGAGGCATCTCGTTGGCTGCGCGGTTCGCAAGGGTCCTCGCCAGAGCCGCCCCCTCGGCCATGACCAGGCCCCGCTCCCCTGCCCGATCGAGGTCGCCGGCCGCGTCGGCGGCCACGAGGACCAGCTCATCGAGGGCCGGCGGCACGTTCTCGGCGTCCGCCCGATAGAGCG
>DATHYZ010000265.1:0-10716 GCA_035458865.1 Candidatus Limnocylindrales bacterium | reverse complement strand
CATCGACCTTCGCGAGATCCTGACGCCCGAGGAGGTCGCCGTGATCGCCGGGGCCCCGCTGGCCGACCTCGGCTGGGTCGGGGCGCGGGCCGTGGGCGCGGAGGCTGCCGGTGCCCGCCTCGTCGGGGTCCCGCTGGCGGTAACCGCCTCGAGCCTCCTCTGGCACCCGGCCGAGGCCTTCGCTGCGGTCGGCTACGAGCCGCCGGGGACCTGGGCGGAGCTGCAGGCGCTCACCGAGCGGATGCTCGCCGACGGGCGGACCCCCTGGTGCCTCGGACTCGGCGGCGGGGAGGTCGACGGCGCGAGCGCGGTCGACCTTTGGGAGGACCTCGTCATCGAGGAATGGGCCTCCTCCGGCACAGGCCTCCCCGAGGTGGCGCGCCGGTTCGACGGCGAGGCCGTGACCTCGGCGTTCGAGAGGTTCCAGGCCATGGTGACCCAGGATGGTGCCGTCAAGGGCGGGGCCCACTCGGCCCTCGCCACCAGGGCCGAGTGGTCGGCAGCGCAGATGGGAACGGGGCGCACACCCCGATGCTGGCTCGTCCATGACAGCGCGGCCGGACGGCTCGACTGGGCGCCTCCCATCCGGCCCGACCTGGAGCCGCTGCTGCTCCCGCTCGACGTCGGGGCGCCGACGATCCGAGCTCGCGCCTACACCGTCGTGGTCCTGAGAGACCGGCCGGAGGTCCGGGCCTTGGTCCGGTCGATGCTCGACCCCGAGTTCGGCGGGCGTCTGGCCTCTGATCCCCGAGATGCTGGCGTGACCCCGGCCCTCGCCAGGGCGGATCCGGGCGCGGCGGACTCGACGGCGCGATCGCTCCAGCTCGCGTTGGCGGACGCCATGTTCGACGATGCGCGGCTCTGGATCGACCTGTCGGATCAGATGCCAAGGTCGACCGGGATGCAGGAGCTGCCGTCGTCGATGCTCAGGATCGCCGAGGCCGCCCCCGGGACTGCCGGCCCCGAGATCGCGGAGGTTCTCCGTCGCCTGGAGGCCATCGGGCCGCCATGGACGCCGTGAGCCTCGCAGGTCTCGGCCTCCGATCCGGGACGCGCTCGCGGCTCGGCGCACGCTCGCCCCGCACTCGTCCTCCGCTCGCCCGGAGCGGCCAGCGTGGTCGCATCGGCCCGGCCAGCGGCGGTCCGGGCCACGAGCCACGAAGCGAGGCCACGTGATGCGGACCACACGGATGCTGCTCGGAGGGCTCCTGGCCCTCTCCCTGGCCGCCTGCACCGGCGGCACCTCTCCCTCGCCGAGCGAGGACCCCTCGGTCGCCCCATCCGTCGCGCCGTCGACGGAGCCCAGCCCGATGGCCTCCCAGGCGGCCGAACCCCTGGCTCTGTCGGTGGCCTTCGACGGCGAGACCTGCACCTACACCGGACCGTGGGTCGTCCCTGACGGCACGCTGGCGGAGTTCTCCTACACGGCGGATGCGCCGACGGAGCCCTCGATCCTCGTCGTCATGGCGGCCCTCCCCGGGGCGACCTGGGAGCAGATCCTCAGGGACGCCGAGACCCGGCCGGGCTCGGAGATGCCGGACTACATCTCGCAGCTCGCCTTCGTGAGCGTCGAGAGCGGCGACAGCGCACTCTTCACGATCCGGAGTGCCCTTCGTGAGCAGCAGTTCGCCGGCTACCTGGTCGGCTGCGCCACGGCTCCCGCCGACGAGGGCGGCAGCGACCGCATGTTCCCGGCCGCGTTCATCGAGGCCGGCAGCGCATAGCTGCGACCGCAGGCTCCACAGGGGGGAGCGGACCCGGCCGGGCTTCCCGGCCGGGTCTTCGCTTGCCGACCCCTTGCCCGCCGGCGGCCCCTCCGCGGCCGACCTTGTATCCTTCGCCGGGACTCCCCACTTCCCCGGGCCTGCCCAGGCCCGACCATGACCCTGCAAGGTGATGCCCATGAAGGTCGGTGTGGCCAGGGAGACCGCGAACGGCGAACGCCGCGTGGCCCTGGTACCCGAGGCGCTCGGCAAGCTCCAGGCCGCCGGGCTCGACATCCTCGTCGAGCGCGGTGCCGGTGACGGCAGCCTGATCCCCGACAGCGCCTACGCCGACGCCGGCGCGACGGTCGTCCCCGCGGACGACCTGTACGCCCAGGCCGACGTCGTGCTCCGCGTCCAGAAGCCCTCGTCCGACGAGATCGCCCGCCTCCGAAGCGGCCAGGCCGTCGTGGGCCTGCTCCAGCCGCTCCTGGATCCGCAGCTCATGGCCGAGCTGGCGGGCAAGGGCGTGACGGCGGTGAGCCTGGATGCGATCCCGCGAACGCTCTCCCGGGCCCAGACCATGGACGCCCTCTCGTCGCAGGCCAACGTCGGCGGCTACAAGGCCGTCATCCTGGCCGCCAACGCCTACGGTCGCTACTTCCCGCTCCTGACGACGGCGGCCGGGACGGCCAAGCCGGCCAACGTCCTGATCCTCGGGATCGGCGTCGCGGGACTCCAGGCCATCGGCACGGCCCGCCGCCTCGGCGCGGTCGTCAAAGCCTACGACGTCCGGCCCGAGACCAAGGAGCAGGCCGAATCGCTCGGCGCCCAGTTCGTCACGCTCAAGACGGCCATCGACGCGACCGGCGCTGGCGGCTACGCCCGCGAGCTGACCGCCGAGGAGCGGGCGGCCCAGCAGGCCGAGCTCAATACCGTCATCGCCGGCATGGACGTCGTCATCACCACCGCCCAGGTCCCCGGCCGCAAGCCCCCGGTCCTCGTGACGGCGGAGGCGGTCGGTGGGATGAAGCCCGGCTCGGTCGTGGTCGACATGGCCGCGGGTCCGCTCGGCGGCAACTGCGAGCTGTCGAAGGCCGGCGAGCAAGTCGTCACCGCCAACCAGGTGACGATCATCGCCCCCGAGAACCTGCCCGCGTCGATGCCCGCCGGGGCGTCCCAGTTCTACGCCCGCAACATCTCGGCCCTGCTGCTCCAGCTCGTCAAGGACGGCACCCTCCATCTCGATTTCGAGGAGGAGGTGACCGCGGCCACCGTCATCACCCATGGCGGCGCGGTCGTCGCCGAGCCCGTCAAGCAGCTCCTCCAGCCGACCACCGGAGGCGCCTCGTGAACCCAGAGCTCCTCGCCGCCCTGACCGTCTTCGTCCTGGCCATCCTCGCCGGGTTCGCGGTCATCTCGAAGGTCCCGGCGACCCTCCATACGCCCCTGATGTCGGGCGCCAACTCGATCCACGGCATCGTCCTGGTCGGCTCGATGATCATCGCGGCGAGCGCCGAGGATCCGTTGAGCATCGCGCTGAGCCTCGTCGCGGTCGCCTTCTCGACGATGAACGTCGTCGGCGGCTACGTGGTCACCGACCGGATGCTCCAGATGTTCAAGAAGAAGCCGGTCGCCCCCAAGGCCGAGAAGGCGGAGGGCTAGGCGATGGACTTCGAGACCATCGAATCCCTCGTTCGACTCTCCTGGCTGCTGGCCGCCAGCTTCTTCGTCATCGGCCTGATGCGGATGAACTCGCCGGCGACGGCCCGCAACGGCAACCTGTTGTCCGCCGCCGGGATGGCGATCGCCGTCGTCGGCACGGCCGTCCTGCTGCTGGCCGGCGGGGAGGCCGAGCCCCGGACCTGGATCATCATCGCCGTCGGCATCGCCGTCGGTGGAGGAGCCGGCCTCTACACCGCCCGGACCGTGAAGATGACCGCGATGCCCCAGCTGGTGTCGCTGTTCAACGCGGTCGGCGGCGGCGCGGCGGCCCTCATCGCCATCGACGACTACCTGCGCTTCGCCAACGCCGGCGAGAGCGTGGCCCTCGAGACGACGATCTTCGTCGTCCTCGACGTGATCATCGGCAGCATCACCTTCACCGGCTCGCTCATCGCGTCGGGCAAGCTCCAGGGGCTCATCGACGGCAAGCCGATCATGATCCCGGGCGGACGGATCATCACCGCCGCCCTGGCCGTCGCGACGGTCGTCGCAGCGGTCTACCTCTTCGCCGGCAACGTCAGCGCACCGGTGCTGCTGGTCATCATCGCGGCGGCCCTGATCTTCGGCGTCACGATGGTCCTGCCGATCGGCGGCGCCGACATGCCCGTCGTCATCAGCCTCCTGAACTCGTTCACCGGCACCGCCGTGGCGATGGCCGGCTTCGTCCTCGGGAACGATGTCCTGATCATCGCCGGCGCCCTCGTCGGCGCCTCGGGCGCCATCCTGACGAAGCTGATGGCCGACGCCATGAACCGCTCGGTCATCAACATCATGATCGGCGGCTTCGGCGGCGGCGAGGGGACGACCGGGGCGGTCGCCGGCGCCGGCGGCTCGGTCCGCGAGGTCTCTGCCGACGACGCGGCGATCCAGCTCGCCTACGCGGACTCCGTCATCGTGGTGCCCGGCTACGGCCTCGCCGTGGCCCAGGCCCAGCACGCCGTCCGCGAGCTGGCCGAGCTCCTGGAGGACCGCGGCGTCGACGTGAAGTACGCGATCCACCCGGTCGCCGGCCGGATGCCCGGCCACATGAACGTCCTGCTCGCCGAGGCCAACGTCCCCTATCCCCAGCTCAAGGAGATGGAGGACATCAACCCCGAGTTCCCGCGCTGCGACGTGGCCCTCGTGGTGGGCGCCAACGACGTGACCAACCCGGCCGCGCGCCGGCCCGGCACGCCGGTCTCCGGCATGCCGATCCTCGACGTCGACCAGGCCAAGTCGATCATCGTCATCAAGCGCTCGATGGGCCGCGGCTACGCCGGCATCGACAACGAGCTCTACGCGAACCCCAAGACGGGCATGCTCTTCGCCGACGCGAAGGACGGCCTCGCCAGCCTGGTGACGGCGGTCAAGGCCCTGTAGCGCCGACGGCGGCACGCTCGGCTGGTCCCGAGCCCGCCGGGCGACCACGATCCGACGACCAGCGACCCCCGGCAACGCCGGGGGTCGCCTTCGTATCCGGCGCCGGCGGCGATCAGGGCGCGGTCGAGATCCGGATGGTCGCCGTCATGTTCCAGCGGACGCCGTCGGGCACCTCTCCATCGGGCTCCAGGACGACCGTGAAGCGCACGTCGCCCTGCAGCTCGGCCCCGTAGTCACCCACCCGGGTCACGGTGGCCGGGATGTCCACGTCGGGGACTCCGTCGAGCCGGACCGTCGCCGTGGCGCCCTCCTCGACGTCGTCCACGAGGGCTTCGTCCACCTCGGTCGTCTCGAACGTCCAGGCCGAGGTGTCGGCCACCCGCACGACCACGATCCCCGGACTGACGAGCGCGCCCTCCTCGACCGTGATCGAGACGACGGTCCCGGCGAAGGGGGCCGAGATCGTGTGCCGGTCGAGGCCGATGCTCGCGGCATCCCTGGCCGCTTCCGCCCGGGCCTGGTCCGCATCGGCGGCGCGGGCAGCCGCCTGGGCGCCTTCCAACTGGGCCTGCGCCCCGGCCAGGGCGGCCTCGGCGACGTCCACCTGCGCGGCCGCCTGCCGCTTGGTGGCGGCCGACGCTCCGGACGGGACCTGGTCCTCGGCGGCCTGGGCGCTCCGGAGGGCGGCCTCGGCCTGGTCGACGCCCGCCTGGGCCTGGCTGACGGCGGCAGCGGCCTGCTCGGCCCGGGCGGTCGCCGCGTCGAGGCCGGCCGTCGCGGCGTCGAGCTCGGCCTGGGCGGCACCGGCGTCGAGCTCGAGCAGCACCGCCCCGGCCCGAACGGCGTCACCCTCCTCGACCGGGATATCGGCCACGGTCCCGGCGACGGCGACCGCGAGCTCGGCGGCGCGCGCGGGCACGGCGCGACCCTCGACCGTGACCTCGTCGGGCACGGCGACGGGTGGCGGCGCGGTGGGGCTCGCTCCAGCGCCCGGCCCGCCGACGAGCCCAGGACCCATGACGAGGACGGCGACCACGGCGACGGCCACGATGGCGATGACGGCGATGACGACCGGACGGCGACCCATGCGGCGCTCCTCATTCATAGGCAAGCACCTCGCGGACCGCCATCCGGGCGGCGCGCCAGGCCGGGACAAGGCTCCCGAGGACGGACAGGACGAGGACGACGGCCAACCACATGGCGAAGCCCTCGAGGGACGGCGAGAAGGCGAGGGGACGCTGGACGAACACGTCGCCCAGCTGGTCCGAGATCAGCTTGCTCAGCGGCAGCGACAGGCCCGCGCCGATCCCCCAGGCGATGAACCCGATCATGAGGCCCTCGACCACGAAGATCAGCAGGACGGCACGGCGCGTGGCCCCGATGGCCCGGATGATGCCGATCTCCCGGGCCCGCTCGACGACGTTCATCGTCATCGTGCCGGCGAGCCCCAGCCCGCCGACGACACCCAGCAGCACGGCCATGACCGAGACGAAGAGGACGAGCGTCGCGAAGAGCGTGTCGATGGTGCCCATGACGTCGGCCGTGGTCGTCGTCGCCGACACGCCGATGCCGGCCGCCTCCAGCTGCTCGCGGACGGCCCGCGCCGCGGCCGCCTGGGCCTCGGGCGCGTGGTCCGTCGTCTTGACCATGACGATCCCGGCCTCGCCGATCCGCCCGGTGACCCGGTCGATGGCGTCCGAGCCGACGTAGAGGAACGGGGCCATGGTCGGCGATTGGACGACGCCGACGAGCGTCCAGGTGGCCTCGCGGCCGTTGATGCGCAGGACGAGCGGACCGCCCAGCTCGAGGCCCGGCTCGTCGCGGACGATGTTGGCCGTGGCGACCACCGCGTTGCCCTCGCCGGGCAGCAGCCAGCGGCCGGCCACGAGGATCGGATCGACGGTCTGGGTGTCCTCGGGCAGCCCGAAGGTGACCAGCGAGCGGCTCTCGCTCCCGTCGGGGCGGACCCGGATCGAGCTGGCGAACCGCCAGGGCTCGGCGGCCACCACCCCGGGGACGCGGAGCGTCTCCTCCACGACGCGCTCTGAGCGGGTCGGCTCGGCGAGCTCCACCTGCACGTCGTAGTCGAAGTAGCGGACCGTGTCGTCGAGCGTCGTGCTCAGCGACGAGCGGACCGTGAAGATCGTCATGAAGACCGCCCCGCCGATGGCCAGGGCCGCCAGGGTGAGCACCAGCCGGCCCTTCCGCCGGAAGGTGTTCCGGATCGACATCAGGACCGGACGCGAGAGTCCCCGCACCCGGCCCAGCAGGCGGTCCAGCGCCCCGTGGCCGAAGTGCTCGCCGACACCCGGGTCGGCCAGCGCGTCGTGGACGGTGATCCGGGCCCCGCGCTGGACGGGGACCAGGGCGGCGACCACCGGCACGATGACCCCGATGGCGACCTCGAGGGCGACGACGTGGACGGGCACGAGGACCCTGGTGACGTCGAAGTTCAGGAGCCCGGCGGCCAGGACCGCCAGCAGGAACGAGCCCACGGCGGCCAGCGGGATGGCGATCGCCAGGGCCACCAGCGCGTACGCCAGGACGAGGCCCAGGTAGAGGCTCGCGATCTGCCGCCGGGTCCCCCCGACGGCCTTCATGATCCCGATCTGGCGGGTCTGCTGGGCCATGATCACCGCGATCGTGTTGACGACGAGGAACCCGCCGACGAGAAGGCTCAGGAAGCCGAGGAAGCCCAGGACCAGGAAGACCGCCCCGATCAGCTCCTGGGCGGGGTGCTTCCCGGGCTCCGGGATGATGGCGAAGGTGACCGGCGTCCCGGCCCGCTCGATCCGCTGGCGGACGTCGTCGGCCAACGCGCGGATCGTCGCGGCGTCGGCCGTCGGATCGTCGGCCCGGATCCGCAGCTCGTCGAAGTCCTGGGTCCAGCCCAGGTCCTCGAGCGTCTCGAAGGTCACGTACCCGTTGAGCCGGCCGAAGTAGAAGGCCGGGGAGGCGCCGGGCTCGTGGGCCAGGCCCGAGACGTCCAGGCGATGCTCGTCGCCGCCGGGCGTCCGGATCGTGACGACCTGACCCGGGCCGAGGTCGACGACCCGCTGCGCGGATCGCTCCAGGGAGATCTCGCCGCGGCGGGGCGGGAAGGCGCCCGACTCGGCCTCCACCACGTCGATCCGCTGGTCGGCGAAAGCGGGGATGGCGGTCAGCTGGAGCTCGCGGGAGCCGGCGTCGCTCCCGTCGATCCCCACCAGGCGGACGATGACGCTGCGGCGGCCCTCCGCGTCGGCCACGCCGGGCATCGTCTCCACGGCGTCCACGAGCTCGCGGTCGAAGCCGACGGCCGTGTAGAACGTGGCGTTGGCCGGCCGGCTGGAGGTCGCGGCCGCGTCGAGGCTCTCGCCGAGGATGGCGTCGCTGCCGACGATGGCGCCCACGGCGAAGACCCCGACGGCGATCGAGGCGACGACGAGCGCCGTCCTGGCCCGGTACGCCAGGAGATCGCCCCGGATCTTGCGCCAGCGGACGCTATCCATGGACGCCCTCGTCGCCCAGGATCCGCCCGTCGGCCATGTGGACGATGCGCCGGGTCCGCGCCGCCAGGTCCACGTCGTGGGTCACCATGACCACGGTCGTGCCGGCATCGGCCAGCTGGTGGAACAGCTCGAAGACGGTCTCGGCGGTCGCCGAGTCCAGGTTGCCGGTGGGCTCGTCGGCCACGAGCAGGGCGGGCTCGTTGGCGAGCGCCCGGGCGATCGCGACCCGCTGCTGCTGGCCGCCGGAGGTGGAGAGCGGCAGCTTCTCGGCCTGGTCCACCATGTCGACCTGGGCGAGGAGCGCCATGGCGCGCTCGCGTCGCTCCTGGCTGCTGGCCGCGCCGAGGAAATCCATCGGGAGCATGACGTTCTCGAGGACGGACAGGGTCGGCAGCAGCTGGAAGAACTGGAACACGACGCCCACGGTCCGACCCCGCCAGCGGGCGAGGGCGTCCTCGGAGAACGTGGCGAGGTCGGAGCCGGCGACCCGGACCTGCCCGGACGTCGCCCGGTCGATCCCGGTGATCATGTTGAGGAGCGTGGACTTGCCGCAGCCGGACCGGCCGACGATCGCCACGAACTCGCCCGGCAGGATCTCAAGGTCCACCCCGGCCAGCGCCCGGAACGGGCCGGCGTCGGTGCGGTAGTCCTTGACGACCCCGCGCAGGTCCACGAGCGGCTCGGGGGGCGCGGCGTCGCCTGCGGCCGAGGGATCGCTCGCCTCGATGCCCGTGGGGTCGGCAGGACGGCCGGCCGAGCCGTCGGCTGGGGGGACGGTCATCGGATCGGTTCGGAGCTCCGTGCTGGCGGTGGGGCGCTCGGGAGCCCCGTCCGAGTGTAGCGGGGGCGGCGACTGTCCCCGGTCACGTGCCGGGGTCGCTCCCGCCGCTTCGGGTACGCCGACGGAGCCGCGGGATCAGCCCGTAGCGGTCGAGGGCCCGCCCCAGCCCCGCGCCCATCGCGAACTCGACGGCGATCTCCTCGTTCGTCGGGTCGGTCGAGCGGCCGAGCATCGAGGCGTACTGGCGCAGCTCCGGGATCATCGCCACGAAGTAGGCCCCGACCCCGACCACGATGTAGGCGAGCGTCCACGGGTCCCCGGAGGCGGCGATCCCCATCCAGGGGATGAGCAGGACCATGCCCGCCCAGCGCAGGACCAGGATGTTGCCGACGACGATGCCGAGCAGGGCGCCCAGCAGGGTCGTGCCGACGGCGGCCACGGGGTCGATGACGAGCACGCCGCCGTACAGCGGCGACTCGCCACGGCCGCCCTTGTAGCGACCCAGGAGCGGCCAGTCATGGCCGATCACGGCCGCCGCGGCGACGATCAGGTAGTACGGCTCGTCGGGGGCCCAGAGACGGACGGCGAGCGTCGGGACGGCCACCTTGGCCATGTCCAGCAGCGCCGTGAGGCAGCCGTACCTGGGGCCGGCCTGCATCCGGACCGCCGTCGCGCTGACGGTGTCGCTGACGAACGTCTCGCCGCCGGGCAGGTCCACCTCGATCGGCGTGATCCGCGCGCCGGGCCTCGCCCAACGCAGGACGATCCGGGCGAAGGAGATCGACCCGGCCAGGTAGCCGAGGACGAGGGCCGCGAGCGCGGGGAGCAGGTCCAGTGGTCAGCTCCGGTCGGATGGGGACGACGGTCGAGACGCGACGATACCGGCACCGTCCGGCGCGTGCCAGGCGGTGAGCGGTCGATCCCGCACCCGCCGGTGCCCGATCAGGCGGCGGGCGGAGCCACCGGGGCGGCGGCCGGGGCTGCCGCCGGGACCACCACCGGCTCACGCCGGAAGGTCCGCCAACCCAGCAGCAGCAGCGACCCGATCCCGAACAGGCTCGCCACGAACCCGACGAGTGATCCGACCACGGGGATCAGGGCAGCGGCTCCGAGCAGGACGACCCCGATGACCGCGGCCAGGTACGGCCGTTCGGCCGGCTCGCCGGATCGCGTCCGAGCCAACACCCAGTCACCCACCCAGATCGCCGCCACGATCCAGCCGAGGTAGGCGACCGTGGGCAGGACGGAGAACAGGAAGACCAGGCCGACCGGGGCGCCGACCACCGTGATGAGGGCAAGGATCGCCAGGAGCGGCAGCACGAAGATCCCGAGGAGGCCGAAGAGGAGGCTCGGGCCGGGCTCGTTCGAGATCAGCCACTCCGCCTGGCGGACCTGGCGGGCAGCGAGCCCCGCCACGAAGAGCGCGACGACAACGGTGACCAGCGCCGCCCCGACGATCAGGAGCAGGAGCGCCGGGACCAGGACGATGCCGAGCGTGACGAGCTGGGGCCCAAGGTCGCTGACCTCGCCGGCGACCGAGGCGGCCGGGTCGACCGTCGCCGTCCCGTTGAGCGTCCGGACGTCACCGGTCACCTGCGTCCCGGGCCCGATGGTCGCCGTGCCGCCGGCGACGACGACGGTCTCCACCTGGGCGTCG
>DATHYZ010000264.1:0-7933 GCA_035458865.1 Candidatus Limnocylindrales bacterium | reverse complement strand
GGCGTCGTCGATGCCGTCGATATCGGTGATCGGCGACGCCGGCGCGTTGACCCGCCGGATGCCGGTCGGCCGCACCCAGGTGAGCTCGACGAGCTCGTCGGGGACGATCGCCTGGACGTCCGGGTCGCGCTCCAGGCGCTGACGGACCGCGTCCGGGAGGACGGCCGAGAAGCCGCGCATGGCCCGGGAGAAGACGTGATCGGGCTGGAAGCCATGTCGCCGCCCGAGGGCCGCCGCGGACCCGGCCGCGCCGGCGACGTCGCCCGACGCTCGCCCGCGCAGCACCACGATGTAGCGGCCCTCGGCGGACAGCCCGCCGTCGGATGCGGTGACCTGCGCCGAGGTCTCGACCGCCGGGGGTGCGGCGACAGGCTCGGTCGCCGTGGCGACACTCGAGCTGGCGACGAGCAGGATCAGCGCCGCGGGCAGTGCTCGGCGGGCGGTGATGACGTGCCTCCGTTCCATCGCGATGCGCCGTCGCGTCGACGCCCCTGCGAGCCTGAAGGCCGACCGCGGGCGGGGCTACTGTTCGATGGTCCTAGCGACACCACGACCTCGGTGCATCACCTATGACGCCGATCTTCGGTCGACGTTGCTGGCGGGATGCGGGGCCGAGTGGGCCGTACACTCCCCGGATGGCGGAGGGAGCCGGACCCGTGCCGAGGCCTCGGTCGCGATGAGCGCGCTCGCGACGTATCGCGGTCTGCTCTCGAACAAGGCCCTGACCCGGCTGCTCGTCGGCGAGTTCGTCTCGTCGGTCGGCGACTGGCTCTACCTGGTCGCCCTGCTCGTCGTGGTCTACCGGCAGAGCGACGACCCGGTCCTGCTCGGGCTCGTCGGCGCGGCCCGTGTGCTCCCGTACGTCTTCCTGTCGCTCCCGGCGGGGATCGCGGCCGATCGGTTCGACCGTCGCCTGGTCCTCTTCGTCACCGACATCGCGCGCGGCATCTGCATGGTCGCGCTCGCCTGGCTCGTGCTGACGGACGGACCACTCCTCGGCATCGTCGCCGTGGCGATCACGGCGACCTGCTTCTCGGCCTTCTTCGGCCCGGCGATCGGGTCATACCTGCCGAGCCTCGTTCGCGACGAGCGCGAGCTGGGGCCGGCCAACAGCGCCTGGGCCTCCCTGGACAACCTTGCCTTCATCGTGGGTCCGGGCCTCGCCGGGCTCCTCCTGGCGGTCGCCGACCTCGGGCTGGCGTTCGCGATCAACGCGGTCACCTTCGGGGTGATCGCGATGATCCTCTGGACGCTGCCACCCTCGCGGGCGGGCGCGACGGACGACGCCTCGGCCGAGCCATCCGCGCAGGCGACCCGGCCGTCGCTCCGGCCGATCCTCCGACCGCTCGTCGGGCTCGGGTTCCTCGACGTCGTCGCGGGCTTCACCTTCGGCGGCCTGGGGGTCCTGACGGTGATCCTGGCGACCGACCAGCTCGGCGCCGGCGACGAGGTGACCGGCTACCTCAACGCCGCGATCGGCGTCGGGGGGCTGATCGGAGCCGTGGCGAGCGGCGCACTCGTCCTCAGACCGTCCCTGCGAATGCCGATGCTGGGAGGCGCCCTCCTGCTTGGCGTCGGCCTCACGGCGCTGGGGGCGTCCGAGGCCGTCGCCGTCGCTCTCGTCGCGATGGCCGTGACGGCCACGGGGAGCCTCATCGTCGAGGTCGTCGGCACGACGGTCTTCCAGCGAGTCGTTCCCGACGCCGTCCGCGGACGGGCGCTGGGCGGGATCATGACGGTCTCCACGCTGGCCTATGCCGCCGGCTCGCTCGCCATCCCCATCCTGGCCAGCGCCGTCGGAGCCCTGCCCGTCCTCGCGGCCGGGGGCATCTCCGTCGTCGCTGCGGCCCTGGTCGCCATCGTCCTCGTGGGCCCCGGCATCCAGCTGGCGACCGACGGCTCCTCGGCGACGCTCCGCCGTGTCGCCGGCCTGCCGCTCTTCGCCGGTGTACCTCCGGCCGCCATGGAGGCCGCGGTCGCCCGACTCGAGCCGATGGCCGTGGAGCCGGGGCAGGTCGTCATCCGCGAGGGCGAGCCTGCCGACCGCTTCTACGTCGTCGAGACCGGTCGCTTCGCGGTCGACCAGGCCGGCCCGGACGGAGCGCCGAGGCGGCTTCGAGAGCTCGGGCCCGACCAGGTCTTCGGAGAGCTGGGGCTGCTCCGGCAGGCTCCCAGGAGCGCCACCGTGACGGCCCTGTCCGAAGGGCGCCTCCTGGTGCTGGATGGACCGGACTTCCTCGCGCTCGTCGGCAGCGGCCCTGGGCTGTCGGTACGCCTCATGGGGCTGTATGGCGGACCTGGGCTGACGCGCGACTGAACCCCGGCCCGCGTCCGCCGGGGTGTCGCCTCGGTGACAGCGGGGCGGTCGCCCGGCCGCTACGCCGGGTCTGGACACGCAAGGTAGTCTCGCGAAGTACCCGCGGGCGATCGGCCCGCCGACCGACCCCCAGCGGAGGATCGAGATGGGCAACGAGAGCAACGACTTCCTGCGTTCCCGCGAGTCCGACGACGACGTCGAGGGCCACGGCTTCGCTCAGCCGCGCGAGGCCGGACTCCCACGCGAGGCTGGACTGCCGCGCGAGGCCGGGATCCCGCGCGAGGGCGCCGTGCCCCGGGCCACCGGCGACGACGACGACGTCGAGGGCCACGGCTTCGGTCAGCCGCGCGAGGCAGGACTGCCGCGCGAGGGCGCCATGCCGCGGGCCACCGGCGACGACGACGACGACGTCGAGGGCCACGCCTTCCGCTCTTCCCGCAACACCGGCGAGTGACTTCGACACGCTGACCTGACGGCTGCGGCCGGGTCCGCTCCCACGACCCGGCCCGCCCTCATCACGCCGCCCGCCCACCGGCACGGCACCGGGACCGGCGGGCGGCGTCGCGTGTCCGGCGGATCCGGGGGGTCGCGCCGCGACGACCGGGGTTTCAGCCCCTGGGCCGCGCGTTGTCGGCCGTCGCGGCCAGGATCGCCTTGACCTCGAACGGCGAGGCCTCGGGATGCTTCGACCGGATCAGGGCCGCATAGCCGGCGATGTGCGGGGCCGCGAAGCTGTTGCCGGTCGCGACCATGCGGGCTCCGCCGCGCCAGGCCACCTCCACGTCCACCCCGTGGGCGCCGAACTCGACCGGCGGATCGGGGTTGTACAGGTAGACGGCCGGGTCGGCCGCGTCGTGTGCCGCCACCGAGACGACCGCGGCGAAGAGCGACGGATACGACGCCCCCGGGTAGTTGTTGGCGGCCGAGACCAGCAGCGTGTTGGCGAAATAGGCGCGGTCCGCGAGCTCGTGGAAGGCCCCGAACATCGCCTCGCTCTTGGACGAAAGGCTCAGGTTGACCACGCCGGCACCGGCCTCGATCGCCCACGACAGCCCGGCGGCGAAGACGGCGCCCTTGCCGCGGTTGTCGGGCCCGAGGACCCGCACGGACAACAGGTCGGCGCCAGGGGCCAGGCCGTGGATGATGCCCGCGCAGGCCGTCCCGTGGCCCACGACGTCCCGGGCCTCGACGTCGTCGCGGACGACCGGCTCGCCGTCCTCGTCCAGCTCCACGACGACACTGCGGACGAGCCGCCCCCCGACATCCGGGTGGTCACGCTCGATCCCCGAGTCGATGATGGCGACGGTCACCCCGGTCCCGTCGGAGCCGCCCCAGGCCCACTCCCGGTCGAGTCGGCCGAACGGCGGCAGGTGGCTGAGCCGATCCCGTCGTTCCCCGGCGAACGGCTCGCTCCAGGCCGGGAGGAGCGCCTCGTCGGTCATCGCGCTCAGGGGGCGCGTCGGCCACGTCGGCCGGACCGGCTCCGCTCGGCATGGTCGGCGAGGACCGCGATGAGGTCGGTGACCAACGACAGCTGGGCCGGGTCCGCTCGCCTGACCCGGGCGACCTGCTCCACGAGCGTCCACAACGCTCCGGGGTCGTCGCGCGACAGGTCGTCGGTGAGGTCCGCGAGGAGCGCGTCGATCGACGCCGGGGCAGCCTCGTCGCCGAGCGTGGCCCGGAGGACGGCTTCCAGCAGGACCACCGACTCGCGCTCGACGCGGGACGCCCGGATGGCCACGGCCGCCTGGCGCGCGAACACCGAAGCCAGCTCGATGTCGCGCAGCGTGAACGCGCTGGAGTCCCGCTTGTCCAGGACCTCCAGGACGCCGACGGTCCCCTGCTCGTCGAGCAGGGGCACGGCCACGATCGACCGCGGGACGTAGGCGGTCTGCTCGGCGAAGGCCCTGCCGAAGCGCGGATCGCGCTGGACGTCGGACAGGGCGAGCGGCTGGCCGGTCTGGAACACGTACCCGACCAGGCCCTGGTCGGGTCCGATCGAGAGGCCCACGACCCCCTGGCCCTGGTCACCGGCGGCCACCAGGAAGACGAGCCGGTCGACGCTCGAGTCGTAGAGGGCGATCGACGCTGCCTCGGCGTCGAAGAGCGAGACGGCGGCATCGACGACCGAGCGGAGGACCGCCTCGCCCGCCCCGAGCTCGAGGCGACGGGCCGCCTCGGTCCGAAGCGCAACGGCCCGGGCCGCTTCCAGGACTCGCTGGAGCTCGCCGGGATCCGGGCGCTCGTCGCTCATTCGGGGCGGCTCATCGATCGATCCGGTTCAGCGCTCGGCCGTCCGGGCGAGGCGCTCCGGGTCGAGGACGACGAGCTGGTCCGGCTCGAACCGGATGAGGTCCTGGGCGACCAGATCGGCCAGCAGGCGGTTCACGGTCTGACGAGTCCCGCCGATCATCGCGGCGAGCTCGGACTGCGTGAACGGCCATGGCACGGCGATCTCGCCCGTGGCGGCGGGATCCTGCTCCCGTGCCATCCGGACGAGTCGGCGCGCGAGGCGTCCGGGGAGATCGAGGAAGTGGAGCTCCTCGACATGGCCGGTCAGCCTGCGGAGCTCCGCCGCAAGACCCGACAGGAGCGCGGCCCGGAACGCCGGGTTGCCGTCCACGAGCTGGCCGAAGGGCTCCCGCCGAAGCACGAGGGTCTCGGTCGGCTCGATCGCGACGGCCGTCGCCGACCGGTAGGCCCCATCGAGGAGCGACAGCTCACCGAAGAAGTCACCCCGGCCCAGGGTGGCGATGATCGCCGGCTCGGCGCCTTCGGGTGACGGGAGGACGATCTTCACCGAGCCGCCCTCGATGATGAACAGCGAATCCCCGGGATCGCCCTGGTGGAAGATCGTCTCTCCGCGACGGAACCGGCGGGTCCGGAGGTGTGACGCGCACGTTCGCAGGGTGGCATCGTCGGCGCCGGCGAACAGGGCGCACCGTCGGAGGGCCTCGATCGCGAAGCCGTCGCCCACGAGCATCAGGTCCTCCCTACCGGCGGCCGACCCGAAGGTGACCCACGTGGCGGTCATGCTACGCGCGCCGGTCGGAGGGTGACAACCCGAACGCCCCGGTCGAGATCCGACCGGGGCGTTCGGATGAGCGGTCAGCGGGTCGGGGCGGGTCGGGCGGGTCGGGCGGGTCGGGCGCTCGAGGCAAGCGCTCCGACGGCGCTGCTCAGGCGATCGAGGAGGGACGGTCCAGGCACGACGGCCCGGTGGACCTTCGGTGCGTCCTGGCCGGCCTGCGACTCGCGGAGCACATGCGCCCGGCGGACCTCAGCGAGGCGGTCGTCGATGGTGCGGCTGGCGACGATGTAGCGGCTGTTCGTGTCGAGCATCCGTTCGGTCCCTTCCTGACCTCCGCCGCTGGGACGCCGCGTCGGTCGTGCGATCGATGCCCCCATGGTCGGCGGAACGGCTCGCCGGCGCGATCCCGTGAGCGACGCCCTGGCTGTCGACCGAGCGGCCGGAGAGCGGTCGCGCCGACGGCCGCTCGACTGTCGGGCAGGCGACGACGGCCGGATGCGGCGAACACGAACGAGCGGCGCCCATCCGGGCGCCGCTCTCGGTCCGTCGCCGACGCGGAGGTCGGCCTGGGCTCAACGCTTGTGCGGCCGAGCCTCGTGCTCCCGCTGGCGTCGCGCCAGGTCGTTGCGGATGTCGCGTTCGCGGGCGTTGGCCAGGTGGCGGGCCGACGCCGGATCGAGCGGCATCATGCTGTGCCCCTCGACGTCGTCCTCGTCATCGGCGACGCGGCGGGCCGCGTCGTCGGGCTCCATCGGCTTCTGCTGCTTCGTCATCTCAGAACCCCACTGCGGGCGACGGATCGCCGTCGCGTCCGCCCCATCTTGGCGGCAGCGGCCGGTGTCGTCCAGCCACGCGGGCGACGCGGCTCGTGTCGTCCAGCCGACAGGGTGAGACGCGGTCCAGCCGGGGTCGGGTCAGGAGCGAGCGACCGGCCGCATCGCGTACACGCCGATGACGAGCGGGCAGCTGGGGTCGAGCAGCAGCTCGTAGCCGACCTCGCCACCGCGGATCAGCTCACCGACGAAGCCGGCCTCGCGGGCCGGCAGGCCGATGTAGAGACAGCGGTCGGCAGCCTGGATCGGATGGACCTCGTCGGCCTCGCACTCGAGGCCGAAGCGACGCCGGAGCTCATGCATCGGCATGTAGGGACGGCTCTTGATGAACCGTCGAAGCTGGGCCAGCGTGGCGCCGCTGCGGGCCTGGCCCCCGGACGGCTCGGCGTTCGCGGTTCCGTCGGCGGCCGGCCCTCCGGCCGGAGCCGCGGCCGGAGCGCGCTGCGGGGCCGGGGCCGTCTCGCCCGGGGCCGCCGGCACGGGCTCCACGGCCGAACGCGGCGATGCCTCGATGGGCGCGGGCGGCGGCAGCAGCTGGGAGCCGCGGTCGAGGTGGAGCGCAGCGCGGGTCGCCTCGCCCTCGACGGGCGTGGCCGGGGCGCTGCGGTCGGACCCGCCCGCGACCGACGACGGCGACCGTCGTCCGGGGCGACCGCGATTGCCGCGGCGGCCCATCAGGGCCTTCCTCGGCGGGCGGAGGCGCGTGCCGTCGGGGGGATGGCGACGCCGGAGCGTCGCGGTCGGATCAGGGTCATTCTCTCGGCCGTCGGGCGGGCGGCCGTCCTGGCTGCCCGTCGGGCGATGATACCCCGGCCCCGGCCGGGTCGCCCTCCGGGCCCCGGCCGACACGGGGATCGGCCCGGTCAGCCGTCGACGACGAGCAGGTCGCGGGGCGCCTGGTTGAGGACGATCGGTCCGCCCTCCCCGCACACGACGATGTCCTCGAGTCGGCAGCCGTAGCGGCCCTCGAGGTAGATCCCGGGCTCGATCGAGAAGGCCATGCCGGGCTCGAGCGGGGTGGCGTTGCCGTCCACCAGGTACGGCTCCTCGTGACCCTCGAGGCCGATCCCGTGCCCCACCCGGTGGATGAACCGGTCGCCGTACCCCCCCTGGTCGATGACCGCCCGGGCGACCGCGTCGATCCGCTCGGCCGCCACCCCGGGGCGCACGGCCAGCGTGGCCGCAGCCTGGGCCTCGCGGACCAGGGCGTGGATGCGGACGAAGCCGTGGTCCGGCCCCCGGGCCGGGTCGCCCCCGGTGACCCAAAGCGTCCGGGTGATGTCGGACCCGTAGCCGCCCAGCGGCCCGCCGATGTCGAGGACCACGGGCTCGCCGGGGCCGATGACCCGGTCGCCGGCGTGGTGGTGCGGGGACGCGGAGTTCGGGCCGGAGGCGACGATCGCGAACTCGGCGCTGTCGTGCCCCTCCTCGACGAGGCGGTCCCGCACCTCACGAGCGACGTCGGCCTCGGTCCGCCCGACCAGGCGCCCCCGGGCGATCGCCATGACGACGCGGTCGGCGGCCTCGGCAGCGGTCCGGAGCAGCGCCACCTCCGACGGGTCCTTGCGGATGCGGAGGTCGTCGAGGACCGCCGAGGCAAGGCTGAAGCGCGCCGTCGGCAGGGCATCCTGGAGGCGAAGCAGGAACGTCGCCGGAAGGCGATCGGAGACCGCCAGCCGCATCGCCCGCCCGGTCGGCCCACCGGGAGCAGCCCGGATGAGGTCGGCCACCACGGTGAAGGGGTCGTCGGTC
>DATHYZ010000263.1:0-5800 GCA_035458865.1 Candidatus Limnocylindrales bacterium | reverse complement strand
TCGTCCTCGACGTCATGCTTCCGAAGCGATCCGGCTTCGACGTCCTGCGCGACCTGCGAGCCGATGGGCCGAGCCCGGCGGTGATCATGCTGACGGCTCGGGACGAGGTCATCGACCGGGTGGCCGGCCTGGAGATCGGCGCAGACGACTACGTGACCAAGCCCTTCGAGCCCCGCGAGCTCGTGGCCCGCGTGGGAGCAGTGCTTCGGCGGGCAGACGGCTCGCCCTCGACGGATCCGTGCCACACGCTCTTCGATCTGAGGATCGACACGGGCGCCCGAGAGGTGTGGCGCGGTGACCACACCGTCGGGCTGACCCGAGTCGAGTTCGACCTGCTCGTGGCCCTGGCGGAGCGACCCGGGATCGTGCTGACCCGCGAGCAGCTCGGCGAGCGGGTCTTCGGCGAGGCGTTCGACGCCTACGACCGGACGATGGACAGTCACGTCAAGAACCTGCGCCACAAGCTGGGCCCCCGGCCCGACGACGGCCAGTACGTCGAGACGGTCCGGGGTGTCGGCTACCGGGCGGCCCGCCCGTGAGCCTCCGGATCCGCCTGTCGCTGACCTTCGCCCTGGTCGCGCTCGCCACCGCGGCCGTGGTCGCGGTCGCGGCCCCCACGATCGTCGGGCGAGGTTTCGCGCAGCTGGAGACGACCGACGACCGGGCCGGCTCCGGCAACGGCCGCGGCCAGGGACCCGGCAGTGGCCCCAGGGCCCAGCAGATCGAGCGCGAGACCACGGTCTCGCTCATCGTGGTCGCCGTTGCCGCGGCGGCAGGCGCCTCGCTGTTGGGGTTCATCCTCGCGGACCGGATCTCCGGCCCCCTGGGACGTCTCGGCAATGCCGCCGCCGCGGTCGCCCACGGTGACCTCGCGCGTCGGTCGGGCCTTGCCGGGCGGAGCGACGAGCTTGGCGAGCTCGGCCGATCGTTCGATGCGATGGCGCGGGAGCTCGAGGCAGCCGAGGCCGCGAGGCGTCGGTTCTTCCAGGACGCGGTCCACGAGCTCAAGACCCCGCTGGCGGTCATCGAGGCCACGACCACGGCCGTGCTCGACCGGGTCTATGACCACGATGACCGACACCTCGAGACGATCCGCGACCAGTCGCGGCTGCTGGCCCGGATCGTGGATGACCTGCGGACGATCGGCCTGGCCGAGGCCGGGACCCTTCCGCTGCGCATCGAGACGATAGACGTCGGCGCCATCGTCGGCGCTGCCATCCGCTCGTTCGCGGTCCAGGGAGAGGCGGCCGGGCTTCGGCTCGACCAGCACGTGAGCCCGGGGCTCCTGGTCCGTGCCGACCCGGACCGCCTGCGCCAGATGGTGGGCGCGCTTCTGGACAACGCCATCCGGCACACGCCGAGCGGCGGGATGGTGCGGGTCGAGGGCGGAGCCTCGTCCGGCCTCGTGCGGCTCTCCGTCGTGGACAGCGGAACGGGCTTCCGACCTGCCGACCTGCCGCACGTGTTCGACCGCTTCTACCAGGAGGACCCTGGCCGGGATCGAGCCAGGGGCTCGAGTGGGCTTGGCTTGGCGATCGTCCGCGCGCTGGCAGAGGCACAGGGCGGTCGGGCCGGGGCCGAGAACGCGATCCCGGCCGGGGCTCGCGTCTGGGTGGAGCTTCCGGTACCGACGTCCTGACGGTCGGCTGACACGGCGGCGAGCCGGCCGCCGGAGGCCTGGGTGTCGGCCGGCCCCTCCCCTGATCGAGATGGCTGCGATCCGTCTCTGGCGCGACTCAGCCCTTGCCCGGCTGCGCCGGGGATCCGACGAGCGCGGTCAGCCTGCGCGACCCCAGCGTCATGGGAGTGCCCTCGCGGATGGAGCGGGGGATCTCGGCGATCGCGTCGACCTCGTCGACGAGGGCCTGCAGCTCGGCCTCGGTGGCGTCGCCCTCGACTTCGATGTCGACGACGATCGGGTCGCTGGCCGCCCCTCGGCCGGAGAACCCGCCGTCCACCGCGATCCGTACCCGGGTCAGCCGGATCCCGCGCGTGGCGGCCTCGCGGTAGAGGTCGTTCGACCAGCAGGCGGCGACGGCCAGGTACAGGAGCTGGCCGCCGTTGAATCCCAGTCCACGGCCACCCGCCTCGGCGGGGCGGTCGACGACCACCGAGTGCGGTCCCGACCAGCCGAGCGCGGTCGCGCCGCCGTCGACCGTCCGTAGCTCCACCGCATAGCTGCTCACGTCATCCCTCCCGGACAGGTGGCTGGACGCCCCAGCCTCAGGCAAGCACGACTGCCGGCCGATCGGCCGTCTCGACCCGACCGATGACGGCGCCGGCGACCCCGACGGAGGCGAGGCCGCCGAGGACGTCGGCGAGGGCGGCCTCCGGCACGGCGCCGAGCAGGCCACCCGAGGTCTGTGGATCGGCCGCCAGCGCGACCCGGGCCGGGTCGACGGTCTCGTTCACGGTCAGCAGCTGCGAGACCGCGCGACGGTTGTGCCCGGCGCCGTCCGTCTCGAGCCCGGAGGCGGCGACCTCGAGCGCGCCCGGCAGCGCCGGCAGCGCGCTCGCCTCGAGCACGAAGCGGTGGCCCGAGGCACGAGCCATCTCGGCCGCGTGGCCCAGCAGCCCGAACCCGGTGACATCGGTCGCGCCGCGGACGCCGTGGCGGGCGAACACCTCCGCGGCGTCTCGGTTGAGCCGTCGCATCGAGGCGACGGCGACGTCGAAGTCCGCGTCGCGCGTGAGGCCCTGGCGCCGCCCCGACACCAGCAGCCCGGTGCCCAGCGGCTTCGTCAGGACCAGGGCGTCGCCGGGGCGCGCCCCGCCCTTGCGGAACAGCCGGTCCGGATGCCCGACCCCGATCACGGCGAGGCCGTACTTCGGCTCGGGATCCCGGATCGTGTGGCCCCCGGCAAGGGTGCCACCCGCTTCGCGGACGGTCGTCGCCGCGCCGTCGAGGATCGCGGCCATCGTCTCCCGGGGCAGCTCCTCGGGGAAGGCGGCGATCGACAGGGCGAACAGGACGCGACCACCCATCGCGAAGACGTCCGAGGCAGCGTTGGCTGCGGCGATCGCCCCGAACGTCCACGGGTCGTCCACGAGCGGGGGGAAGAAATCGACCGTGCCGATGACGGCGAGGTCGTCGGAGATCCGGTACGCCGCCGCGTCGTCGGGGGGATCCAGCCCGGCCACGAGCTCGGGCGGTGGCGCCGGGGCCGCTGCGCCCAGGCCGGCGAGCGCCTCGGCGAGCAGGTCGGCGCCGAGCTTCGCGGCGCAGCCCCCGCAGTCGGTCAGCTCGGTCAGGCGGAGCGGGTGAGGTGGTGAGGAGTCGGCCGGAGACGCCATGCGGCGATGATAGGCCGGGCTCGCTCGGGCCTCAGGGCTCGCGGACGGATTCGGCGGTCACGCCCGCACGTGGGCCGGCCTGGGTGCGTGGACCTCGGGCGACGATCTCGTCGAGGCGGTCGAGCCAGGCCTGCGCCCGGAGCTCCGCGAAGATCCGACGGGCGCCCTCGATCGCGTCGACGGCGGCCGGGTGCTCGGGTCCCAGCGTGGCGGCCATCTGGAGACCGAGGAGGGCCTCCGGTCGACGCATGCCGGTCGTTCGATGCCCCTCGAGGGCCTCTCGATAGGCGGCGACGGCCCCATCGGTGTCACCCTCGAGCGAGGCGAGACCGGCCTCGAGGGCCCGGAGGGCGTGATGCATGACCGGTCCCTGCACGCCGGCCTGCCTGAGCCCGTCGACGGCCTGCCGGGTCCGCTCGAGGTCACCGGCGAGGATCGCGGCCATCCCGGCCGTCACGCACGAGGCAGCGGCGTTGTAGGCGTCCTCGCGGGCGGCAGCGAGCAGCGCGTCGGCCGTCTCGATCCATCGACCCTGGGGGAACCAGACCGAGCCGTGGAGGTAGCGCTCCGCGTTGGCCCAGCCTGCCTCGTCGGCCCCGCGCTCCCGGTGGAGTGCCTCCAGCTCCGCCAACATCTCGGAAACGTCCTCACCGCGCTCGGCGAGGAACGGGATCAGGAACCAGCGGGCCCGCTCGCGCTCTTCCTCGGGGGCGGTCTCGACCTCGGTCTCCAGCTCGCGAACGGCCCAGTCCCACTCGCCGACCTGGACCGCCATCTCCGATCCGTTCCCGACCTGCAGGCTGGTCTCGAATCGCAGCCCGATCCGTCGTGCGAGCTCGATGCCGGTCTTGACGTTCTCCATCTGGGCCAGCGGGTCGCGCCAGCCCTGGGCGACCGAGATGTTGGTCCGGGCACGGAGCTCCGTTCGCGCCAGGCCGTTGGCCATCGCCAGCTTCAGGCCGCCCTCGATCTCGGCCATCGCCTCCCAGCCGCGACCGGAGTGGGTCAGGATCGTCCCCCTCGTGACGAGGAGGTCGGCGATCAGCGGGACCAGGTCGAGCCGCTCGGCGAGCTCGAGGGCTCGGTCGGCGGCGGCGAGGGCGTCCGGGCCCTGCTCCATCATCTTGAACCGGGCAAGGGTGGTCAGGAAGCGTACGTAGTCCGGGTCCCGTTCCAGGTCCGCGAACTCCTGGGCTGCGGGCTCCAGGACCGCGAGAGCCGCCTGGATCCGGTAGCGGGCCATCATCGCGTCCGCGAGGCCGGCGATGGCCCGGGCGGTGGCGGGACGGTCGTCGAGCGATCGGTAGGTCGCGATCGCCTGCTCGAAGAGCTGCTCGGCCTCCTCGTGCCCCCCCGACCTCGAGGCCGCTTCGCCGGCGAGCTCCCGGAGCGCAGCCCGATCCTGCTCGTCCGTTGCCACCTCGAGGGCCGAGCGATAGAACCCCAGGGCCTGCTCCGGCGACCCCAGCGCCATCGCCCGCTCGCCGGCGGCGCGGAGCGCGATCCTTGCCTGGGCTGCGATGGCGTCGGCCTCGGGACCGTCCGCGGCGTTGCGATACGCGGCCAGGTACTGATCGGCCAGGACGCCGGCCGTCGCCTCGTCGCCGATCCGCTCGAAGTACCGGGCGGCGGCGAGGTGACGGGTTCGGCGATCGGCTCGGGCCAGGGTCCCGTAGGCGACCTCGCGGATGAGCGCCTGGACGAACGCGTACTGACCGCGCTCGGGTGACCGCGGGTCGGTCTCGAGGGTCAGGAGCTCGCGCCTGGTGAGCGCGCGCAGGCGGGCCTCGATGTCGGTCGCGGGCTCGTCCACCACCGCCGCGAGCGCCGCGATGGTGAAGGACTGCCCGAGCACCGCCGCCGCCTGGAGGAGGCCCCGGTCCGCTGGGTCGAGAGCGTCCAGGCGCGACGCGATGAGTGAGCGGAGGGTCTCCGGGACGGCCAGCTCGGTCAGGTCGCCGACCGGTCGGCAGGCGCCGTCCTCCACCGCCAGTCGCCCGTCCGCCACGAGCATCCGCACGGTCTCCACCGCGTAGAGGGGGATCCCGTCGGCCCGCCCCACGATCCGCGCGACGGCGGCATCGGGGAGACCGGGCACCAGGCCGGCCAGGAGCGCCCGCATCGCAGGGTCCGGGAGCGGCTCGAGGGCGACGCTGGCGAAGGAACGCTTGCCGGCTCCCCAGTCGGGCCGCCGCTCGAGCAGCTCGGGGCGGGCGAGCGTCACGACCATGAGCGGCACGTTGCGCGCCCACTCGGTGAGATGGTCGATGAAGCCGAGCAGGCCGGAGTCCGCCCACTGGAGATCCTCGAAGACGATGACCGTGGTGCCGTGCTCGGCGATCCGCTCGAAGAAGGTTCGCCAGGCGGCGAACAGCTGGTCGGTCCCGCCTTCGCGACCGTCGCTCACGCCGATCAGCGTCAGCAGGGCCGGCTCGATCCAGCGGCGCTCGTCCTCGTCGGTGACGAACCGACGGACCGCCTCCTCGATGGCGGCCCGGGCGGCGGG
>DATHYZ010000262.1:0-28606 GCA_035458865.1 Candidatus Limnocylindrales bacterium | reverse complement strand
GTTCAGGGCGGTCCCACCCGAGCGCCGGGGGGCCACCGTCCGGCGGATCGTCGGGTTCTTCCGCCCGTACCGGCTCCGGGTGGGCCTCGTGGTGCTGGCGATCACGGCGACGAGCCTCCTGGGGCTCATCAACCCGCTGCTCCTCAAGGCCCTCATCGACGACGCCATCCCCAATCAGGACTTCTTCCGCCTGAACCTCTATGTGGGACTGATGATCGTCGTGCCGATCGTCTCCGGGCTCATCGGCATCGCCCAGACGTGGGAGAGCAACGTCATCGGCCAGCACGTGATGCAGGACCTCCGCAACGCGCTCTACGTCCACCTCCAGCGGATGCCGCTGCGCTTCTTCACGGAGACCCGGACCGGCGAGATCCAGAGCCGGCTCAGCAACGACGTCGGCGGGGTCCAGGCGGTCGTGACCGATACCGCGAGCTCCATCACCAGCAACCACGCGGTGGCCATCAGCACGATCGTGGCGATGTTCCTGATCGACTGGCGGCTGACCCTCCTGTCATTGGGCCTCCTGCCCTTCTTCATGTACCTGACCGTCCGAGTCGGGCGCGCCCGGCGCGAGGTCAGCGGCGAGACACAGCGCTCCCTGGCCGAGCTGACCGCGGCGACCGAGGAGACCCTGTCGGTCTCGGGGATGCTCCTGACGAAGACCTTCGGGCAACAGGCCCAGGCCACCGAGCGGTTCCGGGGGCTCAACCGCGAGCTGGCCAAGCTCCAGGTCCGCCAGGCCATGGTCGGCCGCTGGTTCTTCATGATCATCGGGACGATCTTCAGCATCACCCCGGCCTTCGTGTACTGGCTGGCCGGGGTCCTGGTGATCCAGGGCGACCCGACGGCCCCCACGATCGGCGACATCGTGGCCTTCACGACCCTCCAGAGCCGCCTGTTCTTCCCGCTCGGCCAGCTCCTCAACGTCCAGGTCGAGATCCAGGGTGCCCTGGCGCTGTTCGACCGGATCTTCGAGTACCTCGACATGGACCCCGAGATCACCGACGCCCCGGACGCCGTCGCGCTCGATCCGGCCCGGGTCCAGGGCCGGATCCGCTTCCACCGGGTCTCCTTCCGCTATCCGTCGGGACCCGTGCCGTCCGGGCGCACCCTGCAGGCAGCCGGCTCATCCGACGGCCGCGCCCACCTCGAGTACGCCGACGCGAGCGAGCCCGGGCATGCCACGCGCGAGGCCGAGGACCTGGAGCTCGTGGTCGACGGCGCCGACGCGCGGCCCGCGGTCGACGCCTTCATGGTCGACGCGGAGCTCGACGTGGAAGAAGGAGAAGCGCCGACGGCGCCCGGCGACGAAGGGCTTCCCGGGTCCCAGCGGGACGGCCGACCGGCGCCGTTGCCCTTCGCGCTCGAGGATCTCGACTTCGAGGCCGAGCCGGGCGAGCTCGTCGCGCTCGTGGGACCGTCGGGCTCCGGGAAGACGACGACGACCTACCTGATCCCCCGGCTGTACGACGTCGACGCCGGAGCCGTCGAGATCGACGGGCTCGACATCCGCCGGATCCGGCTCGACTCGCTCGGTCGCGTGATCGGCTTCGTGACCCAGGAGACCTATCTCTTCCACGCCAGCATCCGCGACAACCTCCGCTATGCCCGGCCCGACGCGACGGAGACGGACCTGGTCGCGGCGACGACGGCAGCCGCCATCCACGAGCGGGTCCTCGAGTTCCCGAACGGCTACGACACCGTCGTCGGCGAGCGCGGCTACAAGCTCTCTGGCGGGGAGAAGCAGCGCATCGCCATCGCCCGTGTCCTGCTCAAGGACCCCCGGATCCTCATCCTCGACGAGGCGACCTCCGCCCTCGACACCGTCAGCGAGCGGCTCATCCAGGCCGCGCTCGAGCGGCTCATGGAGGGCCGCACGACGATCGCCATCGCCCACCGCCTCTCGACGATCCTGCGCGCCGACCGGATCCTCGTCTACGAGCGCGGCCACATCGTCGAGCGGGGGACCCACGGGGAGCTGCTGGCCCGGAACGGCCTCTATGCCCGCCTCTACCGGGAGCAGTTCCTCGGCGCTGGTCCCGCCGGCGACGGCCGGCCCGAGGGGCCCTAGGCCGAGGTCTCCTCCACGCGGAACGACGGGAGCGGGCTGGGCATGGCCGGGCCACAATGCGAGCCGACAGGGACCGGCGATCGCCGCCGGTCACCGGTGGCGGCCCGCAGGGCCGATCGAGTCAACGGCGTCCCAGGAGTCCGGACCACATGCCCGTCGTCAAGACTGCCGAGCTGACCTTCCAGGGGGGGATGCGCTTCGAGGCCGAGCTCGGCTCCGGCGCCCGGATCACCTTCGACGAATCGTCGAACGGCGGCCCCGGCCCCATCGAGGTCGTGATCGCCACGCTCGCCGCCTGCTCGGCGATGGACGTCGTCTCGATCGCGCTCAAGAAGCGCCAGGAGCTGGCGGCCTACCGGATCCACGTGCGCGGGGACCAGCGGGATCCCTACCCGCAGATCTACACCCGGATCGACGTGGTCCACGAGTTCGAGGGCCCGGGCCTTGACACGACCGCGCTCGTCCGCTGCATCGAGCTGTCGGCCGCGAAGTACTGTCCGGTCAACGCGATGCTCTCGGCGAGCGACACCGAGGTCCATCATCGCTACCGCATCGTGCGACCCGACGGCCCGACCGAGGAGGGCGTGGTGATGGTCACCGGACCCGATCGCCGACCGGATCCTCTCTCGGCCCGCGGCTGAGGCGCCCGGGATCCGGCCCACGGCCCGGGGTCGGCCAGGGCCGGACGACCCGGAGGGGCGGCCCCGCCTCCACGGGAATCCCCTGGTTGCATGACTATGCACCGTCATCGTATAGTCATGCGCGTCATGACGGCGGTCACCCCGATCCCCGCACCCGTCGCCCGGCGGCCCCCCGCGAGGGGCCCCGTGCGCCCGTGAGCGCGAGCCCGGCGCCGGGATCGAGGATCGAGGGAGGCCGCCGGCAGGACCCCATCCCCGTCGCGGTCGTCGGGGCGACCGGCTACGTCGGCGCCGAGCTGATCCGGCTCCTCGCCCGGCATCCCGGCGTGCGGATCGTCGGACTCGTGGGCCGCGGTCGCGATGACGAGCCCATCGGCCGGACCCACGCCCACCTCGCCTCGACCGGCCTGGCCGTCGACGACTCCGTGCCCGACGAGGCCGAGGCGGTCTTCCTGGCGCTGCCCCACGGGGTCGCTGCCGACCTCGTGCCCGGGTTCCGTGATCGCGGTCTGACCACGATCGACCTCGGTCCCGACTTCCGGCTCCGCTCCCCGGCCGACTACCCGCGCTGGTACGGCTTCGAGCACCCACGACCCGACCTCCTGGAGGTGGCCATCTACGGCCTCCCCGAGCTCCATCGCGAGGACCTCGTGGTGGCCGCGGCGGACGGACCGGCGATCGTGGGAGCACCCGGCTGCTACCCGACCGCAACGCTCCTGGCCCTCGCGCCGCTGGCCCGGGCGGGCCTCATCGCCGACCTGGTCGTGGATGCCAAGAGCGGCGTCTCCGGCGCCGGCCGAGAGCCGAAGGCGGAGCTGCACTACGGAGAGGTCAACGAGAGCGTCCGCGCGTACGGGATCGGCGGCCACCGTCACACCGCGGAGTTGGAGCAGGAGCTCGGCCGCCTCGGCGAGGTAGGGACGGGCTCCGCGTCGGCCAACCCGGGGGCGTCCGGGGTCGACTTCCTCCCCCATCTCGTCCCGATGACCCGGGGGATCCTCTCCGCCTGCCACGTCCGACCGACGCGCCCCGTCGACCAGGCGGAGCTGGACGCGCTGTACGCGGCCGCCTACGGAGGCGAGTCCTTCGTCGACGTGGTCGCCGAGCCACCGGCGACGAAGCAGGTCCTCGGCAGCAACCATGCCCGCGTCTTCGTCCGGGCCGACGAGCGGACCGGCCGGGTCCTCGCCATCGGCGTGATCGACAACCTCGTGAAGGGCGCCGCTGGCCAGGCGATCCAGGCTTTCAACGTCGTGGTGGGACTGCCGGAGGCGACCGGCCTCGAGCAGCTCCCGCTCGCGCCCTAGGCGGGCGACGCGGATGCCCACGGTCGAGCGCGTCGCGCGGCTCCCGGCCGGCTTCGTCGCGGCCGCGGGAACCGCCGGCATCAAGGCGAGCGGCCGCCCCGACCTGGCCCTGATCGCCGCGACGAGCGGGCCGATCCCGGCGGCGGCGGTCACGACGCCGAACGCCTTCGCCGCCGCCCCCGTCCGGCTCTCGAGAGCGCATCTCGCCCGGACGTACCCGGCGGGCTCCGGCGGCTTCGGCTTCGCACGTGCGATCGTGTCGACCTCCGGCTGCGCCAACGCCGCCACCGGCCCGGCGGGCGACGACGACCAGCGGGCCGTCGCCGAGGCCGTGGCGCGGGCGCTCGACGCGCCGGTCGAGGAAGTGCTCTGCCTCTCCACCGGCGTCATCGGGACCCGCCTCCCCGTCGATGCCGTGCGGGCCGGGATCGCGGCCCTCGTCCCGTCGATCGCCGGATCCGACGAGGCGCTCGAGTCGGCGGCCATCGCCCTGATGACCACCGACACCCGGGCCAAGGTCGCATCCGCCGCGGTCGATCTGCCGGGACCTGACGGGGCGCCGTGCACGGTGCGGGTCAGCGGCATCGCCAAGGGTGTCGGGATGATCCACCCGCGGATGGCGACGATGCTGGCGGTGCTCCTGACCGACGCGGACGTCGGCCCCGAGACCCTTGCCGCCATGCTGCGCGGCTCGGCGGCGCGGACCTGGGATCAGCTGACCATCGACGGCGACACGAGCACGAACGACACCGTCCTCCTCCTGGCGTCGGGCGCAGCCGCGGCCGCTCGCGTCCACCCCGGCACTCCGGCGGCCGCCGCCCTCGCCGAGGTCATCGAGGCGGTCGCCCGCGACCTGGCCCGCCAGCAGGCCGCGGACGGCGAGGGCGCCACGACCCTGGTGACCTGCGCCGTCACCGGGGCGGTCGACGACGCCGAGGCCCGGGCGGTCGCCCGGGCGGTCGCGGGGAGCTCGCTGGTGAAGGCGGCGGTGCATGGCCGCGATCCCAACTGGGGCCGCATCGCCGGGGCCGCCGGCAATGCCCGGCTCGCCGATGCTCCCGTGCTGGTCGCGGCCGGCCTCGACGCCGCCGAGGCCGAGCGACGGGCCGGACGGGCCGCCGCGCTCGATCCCGATCGCCTCCGCGTCCGGATCGCCGGACACCCCGTCTACGACGGGTCAGCCGGTGGCCCGATCCACTTCGACCGGGGGGCCGCCCGTGCCGCCATGGAGTCCACGGAGGTCGTCATCGAGCTCGACCTGGGCCTGGGCCCCGGGACCGGGGAGGCGTTCGGCTGCGACCTCACCGAGACCTACGTCACCGAGAACTCGGAGTACACGACGTGACGCCCGGCTGGCCAGGGAGCGCCTCGTGAGCGACATCCTCGTCGTGAAGCTGGGCGGCACGACGATCGCCGACCAGCGCCAGGTCCTCGCCGAGATCGCCTCGATCGCCCGCCGGAGACCGGTCGTCGTGGTCCACGGCGGGGGCAAGCGCATGACCGAGTGGCTCGAGCGGCTGGGGGTCGAGACGCGCTTCCACGAGGGGCTTCGGGTGACCGACGCGGCGTCGCTGGAGGTGGCTTCGGCGGTCCTTCGGGGCGTCGTCAACAGCGAGCTCGTCGCCGCGCTGCGCGACCTCGGCGTCGACGCCGTGGGCCTCTCGGGCGTCGATGGCGGCCTGTTCATCGCCGAGCGGGTCGCCGACATCGGCCTGGTGGCCCACGTCGTGGGACTCCGCCGCGACCTCCTCGACGCCCTGCTGGTGACCGGCCAGGTCGCGGTGGTGGCCCCCCTGGCCCGCGACCAGGACGGGGTCGTCTGCAACGTCAACGCGGACGACGCCGCGGCCGGGATCGCCGCCGGCGTCGGGGCGCGTCAGCTGGTCCTCATGACCGACGTCGATGGGGTCCGGGGGGCCGACGGCGAGCGGATCCACGGCCTCACGGTCGAACAGGCGGAGGCCCTCATCGCGGACGGGACCATCGCCGGGGGCATGGTGCCGAAGGTTCGAGCGGCGCTCTCGGCGCTGACCTACGAGCGCGCCGAGGCGATCATCTGCGACGCCGCCGCCACGGGCGCCCTGGAGCGGGCGCTCACCGACCCGACGTTCGGGACCCGCATCTCGCTGGCCGAGCCGGGGAACGACGCATGACCGCGGCCGAGAAGCCGGCGCGCCAGCTGGCCATCCGCGAGCTCATCGCCCGCCGCCCGATCGGCAGCCAGGCGGCGCTCGCCGAGGCGCTGGCGGAGCGCGGGTTCGCGGTCACCCAGGCGACGGTGAGTCGGGACATCGCGGAGCTGGGGCTGGTGAAGGCACCCCGCTCGAACGGGCCGGTCTACGTCGCCCCCGAGGACCTCGCCGCACCGGCGGCCCCGAGCGCCTCGGACGAGCGGCTGCGCCGGATCCTGGCCGACATCCCGGTGACCGTGGGCCGGAGCGGACTGATCCTCGTCCTGACCGGCTCGGCCGGGACGGCGAGCGTCGTCGCCCAGGCCATCGACGAGTCGACGCTGGCCGATCAGGTCGGCACCCTCGCCGGCGACAACACCGTCCTCGTGCTCTTCGCGACCGAGCCCGACCTCGAGCACTGGCGCGAGCGCTTCGAGATCCTGCGGACCGGCACGATCGGCCCGACATCCGCCCCCGTCGGTGACGAGGGCCGCACCACGGAGGCATCCAGATCATGAAGAAGGTCGTCCTCGCCTACAGCGGCGGCCTCGACACCTCGGTCGCCGTCGCCTGGCTCCGGGAGCAGTACGGGGTCGAGGTGGTCACCCTCACCGTCGACGTCGGCGGCGGCTCCCTGCGCGAGGGCGTCGAGCGGCGCGCGATGGCCGCCGGCGCCTCGAAGGCCTACGTCGTGGATGCCCGCGACCAGTTCGTCACCGACTTCGTCTGGCCGCACCTCCAGGCTGGCGGGCTCTACCAGGGCGCCTACCCGCTGGCGACGGCCCTGGCCCGCCCGCTCATCGCCCAGCTGCTGGTCGAGGTCGCCCGACGCGACGGGGCAGACGCCGTCGCCCACGGCTGTACGGGCAAGGGCAACGACCAGGTCCGCTTCGACGTCGCCGTCCACGCCCTGGACCCCGGGCTGGCCGTCGTGGCCCCGATGCGGGTCGGCATGGGCCTGACCCGCGACCAGGAGATCGACTACGCGGAGGCCCGCGGCATCGAGATCCCGATCACCAAGCAGTCGCCCTACTCGATCGACGTCAACCTGTGGGGTCGATCGTGCGAGACCGGTGTCCTCGAGGATCCCTGGGTCACCCCGCCGCCCGACGCCTACGAGTGGACGGTCGCCCCGTCCGACGCCCCCGCCCCGGTCGAGGTCGTCATCGCCTTCGAGGGCGGCATCCCCGTCTCGGTCGACGGCGAACGCCTGCCGCCGGCCGAGCTGGTGGAACGGCTCAACGCCCTCGGCGGCGCCCATGGCGTCGGCCGCGTGGACCACGTCGAGGACCGCCTCGTCGGCATCAAGAGCCGCGAGGTCTACGAGGCGCCGGCGGCGACGATCCTCCACACCGCCCACCGCGGCCTCGAGGGCCTGACCCTGACCAAGGACACGCTCCGCTTCAACAGCCTGGTGGCCGACGAGCTCGCCCGGCTCACCTACGACGGGCTGTGGTTCAGCGCGCTCTCGCGCGACCTCCGCGCCTACGCCGCCTCGTCGCAGCGGGTCGTCTCCGGCGAGGCCCGACTGCGACTCGACCACGGCTCGGCGGTCCTGGTGGGTCGACGCTCGCCGCTGTCGCTCTACGACAAGGATCTCGCCACGTACGACGAGGGTGACGCCTTCGACCACGCCAGCGCGGTCGGCTTCATCGAGATCTTCGGGCTGCCGCTGCGGGTCGAGGCAGCTCGCCACGGTGCGGTCGGCGCCCATCACGGGGCCGCCTGGACCTGGACCGATCCGATCCTCGAGCGCCTCGAGACGTCGGTGACGGAGGCGACCCCGACCGGCTGACCGCCTCGGCCCGACCGGGCGATCCGCCGTCGTCCGGGCCCCAGGCTCCCCTACCCGACGACGACCGGCATCGCCTCGGCCCGGAGCCGGGCGTAGCCGGGCTTGACGACCTCGTTGATGAGGCGGAGCCGCTCGTCGAACGGCGCGAAGGCGCTCTTGAGCGCGTTGATCGTCAGCCACTCGAGCTCGCCGAGGCCAAGGTCGAAGGCCGCATCCAGGGCCGCCATCTCGCTCGACATCGAGACCCCGCTCATGAGCCGGTTGTCGGTGTTGACCGTCACCCGGAAGCGGAGGCGGCGGAGCAGGTCGAAGGGGTGTGCCTCGATGGACGTCGCAGCCCCGGTGTGGACGTTCGAGGTGGGGCACATCTCCAGCGGGACGCGCCGATCGCGGACCAGTGCCGCGAGGCGCCCCAGGTGGACCGATCCGTCGTCCCGGACCTCGACGTCGTCGGCGATCCGAACGCCATGCCCCAGGCGCTCCGCGCCGCACCACTGCAGGGCCTCGGCGATCGACGGCAGCCCGAAGCTCTCGCCGGCGTGGATCGTCAGGTGGAAGTTCTCGTGGCGGACGAGATCGAACGCCTCGATGTAGCGGGTCGGTCGGTAGCCGGCCTCGGGGCCGGCGACGTCGAAGCCCACCACACCGCGGTCGCGCCAGCGGACGGCGAGCTGAGCGATCTCGAGGCTGCGGGCGAACTGGCGCATGGCCGTGATGAGGGTCCGGACCTCGATCGGGTGGCCGGCCGCGGCGGCCCGAAGCTCGCCTTCCCGGAAGCCGGCCTGCACGGCCTCGACGACCTCATCGAGGGTGAGGCCACGCTCCACGTGGAGCTCGGGGGCGAAGCGGATCTCGGCGTAGACGACACCATCCGCGGCGAGGTCCTCGGCGCACTCGGCGGCGACCCTGGCCAGCGCATCGGGCGTCTGCATGACCCCGACCGTGTGGGCGAACGTCTCGAGGTAGAGCTCGAGGCTCTTGCGGTCCGCCCCCCGGGTGAACCACCGCGCGAGATCCCCGACGTCCGAGGTCGGGAGGGCTCCATAGCCGGTCTCGCGGGCGAGGTCCACCACCGTGGCCGGTCGCAGACCGCCATCGAGATGGTCGTGGAGGAGCGCCTTGGGCGCTCGCTGGATCGTCTCGAATGTCAGCACCGCTCGCCCTCCACCGTCGATCGATCGCGTCGATCGTACCGCGAAGGCGCCGCCTGTCGACCGCCCGGCACGTCCCTCGGGCCACGAAGCTGCGCACCCTGGACGACCCGTGAGCAGGCCCGAAGCCGAGCCGAGGCCTACCTGCCGCCCATCTCCCGGTCGATCCGCTCGCGCGCGGCCGCCAGGGCCGCCCCGACCCGGGCCGGAGCCGTCCCGCCGACGACGTCGCACGACGCGATCGCCGCCTCGAGCGAGGCTGCGGCCCGGAGCTCCTCGGCGATCCCCGCCTGGGACGCCAGCTCGACCGCCCGCGGATCGGCGCTCCCGGCGAGGACGAGCAGGACGAGCGCATCGGGGGCGTCCTCGAGCCCGACGTCGGCCTCCTCGACCTCGGCGACAAGCGCGCCGACGATGTGGTGGGCGGACCGGAAGGGCACGCCACGGCGAACCAGGGCGTCGGCGACCGCGGTGGCCGTCGTGGCGCCTTCCGATGCCGCCTCGCGCATCCGGGCGGCGTCGATGGTCAACGTCGTGAGGAGCCCGGCCATGACGGCCAGCGAGCCCTCCAGTGTCGCGACGGCCCCGAAGAGCGGCGCCTTGTCCTCCTGGAGGTCGCGCTGGTACGCCAGCGGCAGGCCCTTGAGCAGGCCCAGGAGGCCTGCGAGGGCGCCGGCCACCGTGGCGGTCCGTCCGCGGACCAGCTCGGCCGGGTCCGGGTTCCGCTTGTTCGGCATCATCGACGAGCCGGTCGAGTACGCGTCCGCGACCCGGATGAACCCGAACCGTGGGTTCGACCACCAGGTGATCTCCTCGGCGAGCCTCGAGAGGTGGGTCATCGCGAGGGCGCAGGCGGCCAGGACCTCGACGACGAAGTCGCGGTCGGCCACCGCGTCGAGCGAGTTCGCCGTGACGCCGTCGAAGCCGAGCTCCCGGGCCACCGCCTCGCGATCGACCGGGAAGCCGCTCCCGGCCAGGGCGCCCGAGCCGAGCGGGCTGACGTTCAGGCGGCGCCGCGCATCGGCCAGGCGCCCCCGGTCGCGCTCGAGCATCTCGACGTACGCCAGCAGGTGATGGGCGAGCAGCACGGGCTGGGCCGGCTGGATGTGGGTGGTCCCCGGCAGGACGGCGTCGCCGTCCCGCTCGGCGAGCCCGACGAGCGCCGCCTCGAGGCCCAGGGCGGCCCGGTCGAGCCGGTCGCAGGCCCGGCGCGTCCAGAGGCGCAGGTCGGTCGCGACCTGGTCGTTCCGGGAGCGGCCCGTGTGGAGCCGTCCCGCCACCGGCCCGACCCGCTCGACGAGCTGCGCCTCGAGGTTGAGGTGGACGTCCTCGAGGGCGGGATCGAGCACGAGCTCACCGGCCGCGAGGTCACGCCGCAGCGCCTCGAGCCCCTCGACGAGGGTCGTGACCTCGGCCTCCTGGAGGAGCCCGGCGCGACCGAGTCCCCGGACATGGGCGATCGAGCCCACCAGGTCGTCGTCGGCGAGCTCGACGTCGACATGGGTCGAGCGGGTGAACTCGGTCACCGCGGCATCGTTGGCTTGCCGGAACCGGCCGCCCCAGAGCTTCATCGTCGATCCTCGCTCACCGGGCGGCCCAGCCCTTCGCGCGCTCGACCGCTCGATGCCAGTCGCCAAGGAGGGCAGCTCGCTCGGCCGTGCCCATCCGCGGCTCGAAGCGGCGGTCCAGATGCCAGGTGGCCGCCAGCTCGTCGACACCCGACCAGAAGCCGACCGCCAGCCCGGCCAGGAACGCCGCGCCCAGGGCCGTGGTCTCCGTCACGACGGGCCGCTCCACGGGCACCTCCAGGAGATCGGCCTGGAGCTGCAGGAGGGCGTCGTTGCCGGCGGCTCCACCGTCCACGCGGAGCTCCTCCAAGCGCCCGCCGGTGTCGGCCTCCATGGCCTCCAGGACATCGGTGACCTGGAGGGCGATCGAGTCGACCGCCGCCCGCGCGATCTCCGCGAGCCCGGTCCCCCGGGTCAGACCGATCAGGAGACCCCGGGCGTCCGGATCCCAGTGCGGCGCGCCGAGCCCGGTGAAGGCCGGCACGAGCACGACGCGATCGCGGGCCGTGGCGGCCAACGCCTCGACGTCGCCCGACCGCTCGATGGCCCGGAGCCCGTCGCGAAGCCACTGGATCGCCGCGCCGGCGATGAAGACCGAGCCCTCGAGGGCGTACGCCGGCGGCGCCCCCGGGCCGAGCTGCCAGAGGACGGTCGTCAGGAGCCCGCTGCTCGACGCGACCGGCTGATCGCCGACGTTGCGGAGGGTGAAGGCCCCGGTCCCGTAGGTGTTCTTGGCCATCCCCGGCGAGAGGCAGACCTGCCCGAACGTGGCGGCCTGCTGGTCGCCGGCGATCCCGGCGATCGGGATGGCCCTCCCGAGCCACCCCGGATCCGCCTCGCCGTACGGCTCGGAGCTGGAGCGGACCTGGGGCAGCGCCGCCAACGGCACGCCGACCAGGGCCGCCAGCTCAGGGTCCCAGTCGAGGGTGCGGAGATCCAGGAGCAGGGTCCGGCTGGCATTCGAGACGTCGGTCGCGTGGACCCGGCCACGGGTGAGCCGCCAGAGCAGGAAGGTGTCCACGGTGCCGGCGGCAAGCTCGCCTGCCTCGGCACGCGCACGGGCACCCGGGACGGCGTCGAGGATCTCGGCGATCTTGGGTCCCGAGAAGTAGGCGTCCAAGGGCAGCCCGGTCCGCTCCCGGAAGAGCGGCTCGAGGCCGGCGGCCCGGAGCGCCTCGCAGCGCGGAGCGGTGATCCGGCTCTGCCAGACGATCGCGTCGGCGATCGGCTCCCCGGTGGCCCGGTCCCAGACGATCGTCGTCTCGCGCTGGTTCGTCAGGCCGATGGCCTCGACGTCCTCGGGACCAGCCCCGGCCCGCGTGATGGCCTCCCGGGCGGTCGCCAGCTGGGTCGACCAGATGTCCGCCGGGTCGTGGGTCACGTGCCCGGGGGCCGGGAAGCCCTGGGGGAACTCCTGCTGGGCCGAGGCGACCGGGCGACCGCTCCGGTCGAACAGGATGGCTCTCGAGGACGTGGTCCCCTGATCGAGGGCCAGGACGTAGCGGGCCCGGCTCATCGGGCGGCCCTGGCGCCGGCGACGACCGGGGCTGGGCCCGGTGACGACATCACCGCATCGCCGGCCGTCCCGGATGACCCGGACCCGGCGTCACGGCCGGGAACGTCGTACTCGCGGTGGGCGCTCGCCAGGTAGCGGTCGATCTCCTCGCGCTGGCGCGCCTCGTCCCAGCCGAGTCGGGCTCCCAGGATCCCCGCCACGCGCGGGGCCAGCGAGGCGCCCCGATCGGCCAGCGTCGTGGAGAGCCGCATCCGACGCGAGAGCACGTCGTCGAGCGAGAGGGCCATCTCCTCGTCGGCGGCCCAGGCGACCTCGGCCTCGAGCTGGGAGACGCCGGGCCCGAGCGTCCCCGAGAGACCGCTCGCGGTCGCCATGGCGGCGATCGTCGTCGCCTCGGTCCCGTGCCGCGCGACGAGCCGCTCGGCCACGCCGGGTGCCAGGCCATGGTCCGTCGCCAGCGAGCGGGCGAGCCCGTCGAGCGCGGGTCGGTCGGCCGCTCCCACCAGGGGCAGGTCGGCCGTCGCCGACGGACGTCGGCGCGCCTCCTCCCCGAGGGCGGCGTCGACCGCGTCGCAGGCCATCACCCGGTAGGTCGTGTACTTGCCCCCACCGATCCGGACGAGGCCGTCGGCTCCGACCCTGACCCGGTGCTCGCGACTGACCTTGATCGTGGAGCCGTCGGCCCCATCTCCCACGAGTGGTCGGATCCCGGTGAAGGCCCCCAGGACCTCGTCCAGCCGAAGGTCGACGTCGAGCGTGCCGTTGACGGTGGCCAGGATGCGGCGGACCTCGTGCTCGGTCGGGGCCGGTCGGTCCGGCGGGCCAGGGTCGGGCTCGTCGGTCGTGCCGATGACCCAGGCATCGGGCCAGGGTACGAGGAAGACCACCTTGCCGGGGACCCGGATCGTCATCCCGGTGTGGAGCGGGAGGCGGTCGCGGGCGACCACCAGGTGCGAGCCCCGGCTGGGGACCATCGGGACCGGCGGCCCGCCGAAGGGGTTCTCGGGGCGGGAGGCCCAGACCCCGGTCGCGTCCACGACATGGCTGGCCCGGATCGTGATCTCGCTGCCATCCAGCCGATCGCGGACCACGATCCCGGTGGTGCGTCCGCTCCCGTCGCGGACCACGCCGGTGGCCTCGGTCCGCGTCGCAGCGACGGCACCCAGCGTCCGCGCGGTGCGGACCAGGGCGACCACGAACCGGGCATCGTCCTCGGCACCGTCGTGGTACACGATGCCGCCACGCAGGCCGCCCCGGCGAAGGACCGGCGCGAGGCGCAACGTCGCCTCGACCCCCAGGTGCCGGGCACGACCGCCGTCGCGGGCCGCGCCGAGCACGTCGTACAGGGCGATGCCGGTCCCGTAGAAGAACCGGGTCACCAGCGGTGGACCGTACAGCGGGAAGAGGAACGGCTCGATCGTCACCAGGTGCGGCGCCAGCCGGAGCAGCCGCGAGCGCTCGGCCAGGGCCTCGCGGACGAGGCCGACCTGGAACCGCTCGAGGTACCGAAGACCGCCATGGATCAGCCGCGAGGATCGGGACGAGGTCCCGACGGCCAGGTCGTCGCGCTCGACCAGGGCCGCACGAAGGCCGCGCGAGGCGGCGTCGAGCAGGATCCCGGCGCCGGTGACGCCACCACCCACCACGACCAGGTCCCAGGGCTCGTCCGTGAGCGAGCGGAGGTCCCGGGCGCGGCGCTCGAGGGGGCGATCGGTTCGGCGCTCCACGGCTGAGAGTGTCGCAGATGTCGGCGGGTCGGGGCGGCGGTCGACCAGCATCAGGGCCGCCGGCCGGCTAGCGAGCGGCGTCCTCCTGCGCACCCGTCCCGGGGGTCGTCTGACCGAACGCGTCGGGCCACTCCGGCCGGGGCTCCCGCCGACGCGGCATCGCGACCCAGCCGACCGCGGCCGCGGTCGCGGTCGCCACCGAGGCCGCGATGAAGAAGGGCATCGTCCCGGCCGCCTGGATGACGAACCCACCGACCAGGTTGGCCAGGATCGCGGCGAGGCCGAAGGCGGTCGTCTGGTAGAGACCCTGGCCGGTGCCCTGGAGGCGGTCGGGCAGCAGCCGCTGCATCGTCAACACGGCCGTGATCCAGATCCCGGCGAAGGCGAGACCGCTGGGGATCCTCGTCAGGACGATCCACAGCGGGTCGGCGAGGATCGCCCAGCTCAGGACGCAGAGAGCGTAGACGAGCGCGCAGGCGACGAAGAGCGTGCGGATGCCGATCCGCGGGACGAGCCTCCCGGCCACGAGCATGCCCGGGATCTCGGCGACAGCCGACAGGCCCACGCTCAGCGCGACCGCCGACGGCCCGCCGCCCAGCTCCACGAGCCGGAGGCCCAGGAAGGTGAATCCGCCCAGGACGCCGACGTGGACGAGGAGGATCGCCAGCAGGACGAGGGGCAGCCGGGGCTGGACCGCGAAGGCGACCCGGAACGCGCCGCCCCGCCCGTGTCGAGCGCCGTACCGGGCGAGCTCGGCCCGCGGGCGATCGGGGATGCCGCCTGCGATGACCGCCAGGAGGACGGCGCCCAGGGCGTAGAGCAGCGAGGCCGGACCGTAGCCGGCGACGTCGTAGAGGAACCCGACCGCGACGGCGGCGGCGGCGAAGCCCAGGCTCGTGAGGAGGCGGATCGGCGGGTACTGGCGCTCCGGGTCCTCGAGCGCGTTGACGGCGACGGCGTCGGCCAGGGGCCCGATGGCGGATTCGGTCCCGGCCCAGCAGAGGTAGAGCGCGGCCAGCAGGACCGGCGGCCACGGCAGGCCGAAGGCGACCAGCGCGAGACCGGACAGGAGCGCGGCCACGCGCAGGGCACCGGACCGGCCCAGGCGGACGTCGGCGAGGTGACCCCAGCCCGGGACGGACGCGGCGAACACGAGGCTGGCGATCGCCGTCACGACCCCGATCGCGGCCGGCGCGAAGCCGCGGTCGTCGAGGATGACCGCGACGAACGGGAAGAAGGTGGCCAGGGCCAGCCCGTAGACGAGGAAGAAGACGCGGATGGCGCGCACGAGGACCCATCGTAGGCGCCGGGCGCCCGCCCCGGAGGCTGGAGGTGCGCCGCGTCTCGCCGGGGCAGGCCCGGTCGGCGGACCGGTCGCCCGCGACTCCCGCGACCGGACGGCCCGGTCCGGCCGGCCCCGAGCGGCTACCCTCTGGTGACGCTCGATGCCACGAGCGTCGGGCTGGCTCGACGGAGCAGATCGCCCGGCGCCGCGGCCCGGGGCGGCTCCTTGACCGCTGGCGGTGGACGATGCAGAGCACGACCCCCGGTGCGCGACTGGACTGGATCCTCTTCGGGCTGCTCGGGCTGTTCTGGGGGAGCAGCTACCTCTTCATCAAGATCGGCGTCGAGTCGATCCCGCCGTTCACGCTCGTCGCCGGTCGCCTGGCCATCGGGGCCCTGATCCTCGGGATCGTCCTGCGGGCGAGCCGGGTCACGCTGCCCCGGGACCGCCGGATCTACGGCCATCTCGCGGTGATGGCCTGCATCAACATCGCGATCCCGTTCTCGCTCATCACCTGGGGCGAGCAGTCGATCGACTCGGCCCTGGCGGCGGTCCTCAACTCGACGGTGCCACTCTTCACGATCTGGCTGGCCGCGCTCGTCTTCCCGACCGAGGCGCTCACCGTGAACCGCCTGGTCGGGGTCGTCGTCGGCTTCGCCGGGGTCGTCATCGTCGTCGGCCTCGGCTCCGGCGCCGAGGAGGGGCTCGCCGGCCTTGCCGGCGAGATCGCGCTCATCGGATCGTCCCTGTCCTACGCGCTCGGCGCGGTCTACGCGCGACGATTCGTCCACGGCCTGACGCCGACGGTCCCGGCGTTCTTCCAGGTCGCCTTCGCCTGCCTGATCACCGGGTCCCTCGCGCTGACCCTCGAGGCGCCATGGACGCTCACACCGGCGACCGAGGCCATCGTCGCCATCGTCTGGCTCGGCATCGTGGGGTCGAGCATGGCCTACCTGATCTTCTTCCGGCTGATCCGCGACTGGGGACCGACGCGGACCACGCTCGTGGCCTACCTGCTGCCGATCGTCGGGATCGTGCTCGGGGCCGTCGTGCTCGGGGAGGTCATCGACGCCCGGATGATCATCGGGACGGCGCTCGTGATCGGCGGCGTGGCGCTGGTGAACTCGCGCCGCTGGTCACGGCGGCTCTTCGCGCGGTCTGGCGCCGAGGCTCCGCCGATCGCGCCGGAGGCCGTGGCCGTCGCCGACGAGGCCATGGAGCTGGTCGACGATCCGGCCGGGCTCCCCGGTCTCGGCGGGGACGACGAGGAGGCTACGGCGGGCTGACCGCCCCGGGAGGTCCTCCATCCCCCCGATCCACGAACCGGACCTGGTCGACGTCGGTGACCGGCTCGTAGCCGATCCGGCGATAGATCGCGTTCGAGGTCGGGTTGGCCAGGTCGGCGAACAGGAAGCAGAAGGCATGGCCCCGATCGAGCTGATCCTGGCTCGCGGCCGCGGTCAGGGCTGTCCCGTAGCCGTGCCCTCGCGCCTCGGGCGGCGTGTAGACCGGCCCGATCCGACGACCGTTGGGCGTCCGCGCCCCGGCGACCACCAGCGACACCGCCCGATCCTCCACCTCCCAGAGGTAGGCCAGCCGGCCCTGGCGGCGCGCCCAGCGCTCGACCATCGCCTCGAGCCCGACGATCGGCGAGACTGGCAGCGCCTCGTCCTGGAACGCACGGGCCCACTCGAGCAGCCGCCCATGGTCACCTTCCCCGGCAAGGCGCCAGGTCCCCGGGACACCTGGCGCCGGGACGACCCGGGACAGGCGGTAGATCCGCTCCGCCACCTGGAGCGCCGCGCGGTGCCCGGTGGCGAGGGCCCAGCGGCCGGCGAACGGCCCGACGCTCGCCGCGGGGCCCAGGACGCTCGGGAGGTCCGGGGCGACGGCGGCCAGGTCCGCCACGAGGATCGCCGCGGCCTCGCCCAGGCGCTCGACCGCCACCCCCGGCTCGGAGAGGACCAGCCCATGGGGCGGCGTCCGGACCGCGACGAGGGCGACCTGGCCGGCGTCCATCACCGTAGCCAGGTACGGCGGGGCCGGGTAGATGTCCGGCTCGTCGCGGAGCGTGGCGAGGATCCCCAGCGGCAGGTTGTGCTCGGCTTCCCGCTCGACCAGGAAGCCGCCGGCGGCGTCGAGCAGCTCGGTGGCCGTCCCGCATCGCACCAGGTCCATGCGATCACCATAGCCGAGCCGGCCGAGGTGACGGTGGCGGACTCCCCGGACCAGGTCGGACGGCGCCCCTAGCCTCCGAGCACGAGGAGCGCGACGCCGACGACGACGAGCGCCGAGGCTGCCACCCGGCGGCCGGCGTCCCGGCGGCCGGTCGCCTCGCCGAGGACGACGGCACCCCAGGTGGCCCCGAGCACGACCGCCGACTCGCGGAGCGGCGAGACGGCAGCCTGGGGCGCCTGGGCAAGCGCGTAGAGGACGAGGAGGTAGCCGGCCAACATGAAGAGGCCGCCGACGGCCGCCCGGCGGGTCTCGGCGGACCGGAGCCAGGCCCCGGCCGAGCCGCGGGGAACGGGCGTCGGCGCGCGCCGCCGCCGCGCCATCGCGACCACGATGAGCCCCGTGGACATCGCCGGCCAGATCAGCATCGCGTACAGCCAGCCGTCGTCGAGCCGGACGCCGGTGCGGTCGATGGTGGTGTAGCCCGCGATGGCGAACCCGGTGGCGAGCGCCAGGACGGCAGCCGGCATCGGAGGGCGGGTTCCTGCGCCGGTCCGGGGCGTCCGATCCGACCAGGCCTGCAGCGCCCTCCACGGGCGCGTCAGCAGGAGGATCGCGGCAAGGAGCGCGACGACGCCCCACGCGCCCGCCGGGCCCAGGCGCTCGCCCAGGAGCAGCACGCCGATCGCGGCGATCAGGATCGGCGAGGTGCCCCGGGCCGTCGGGTAGACCAGGGACAGGTCGCCTCGGCGATAGGCCTCCGAGAGGAGCGTGAAGTAGATGGTCCCGACCAGGCCAGAAGCGACGATCAGGACGGCCATCTCCGCCGTGACGGGCGGCCGGCCCAGCCCGACCCAGCCGACGAGGGTCGGGACCACGAGGACGGCGGTCGCCGTCCAGACGGCGACCGAGGTCGCCTCGAGCGGGTCGCGGCCGGTCTTGACCCGGACGTTCCACGTGACGTGGAGCACGCCCGAGAGCAGGACCAGACCGACGACGACCGGATCCATCGCCCGAGCCTAGCGGTCGCGGCGGTCCGGGTCCGATCCGCCCACCTAGCCTCTGACGTCGCGCCGCGACATGCCCCAGGCCCCGAGCAGGATCCCACCGACCGCCAGGACGACGCTGACGACGATCCCGACCGGGTCGAACTCGCCGATCATCGGCTGTCCGAAGTGGGTCGTCAGGGCGAGCTGGGCGACCCAGTCCGGGAGCTCGAGCGGCGGAGCGAGCAGGGCGATGAGGAACGTCACGACCACGAAGAGGGCGACGATCTCGGCGGCGAGCGAGGTCCGCCAGAGCCCCCCGATGGCGACGCCGATCCCGATCAGGGCGATGGCGTAGAAGCCGAGGACGAAGACCCCGACGATCGGCGTCGCGACGTCGCCGCCGGCGTAGGCGGAGCCGATGCCGATGCCGATCGCGGCCACCGCCAGCATGACGACGACGCCGAGGATGGCGCCGACGCCGCCCGCGATCGCCCATCGCGCCGGCGTGAGCGGCGTCGTCAGCAGCTCCTCGAGGCGACCGCTGGACTCGTCGGAGGCCCAGCGACCGACGAACGTCGCCGCGGCGAAGCCGATGACGATGATCCCCATCTCGACGAAGACCAGCTGGAGCATCCAGCCGGACGATGCCAGGTCGACGCCGGGGAAGATGGTCGTCAGGATCTCCTCGAACGTCGGGAAGTCGGTCAGCATCGCCTCGGAGAAGGTCCTGCTGATCGCGGCCATCATGAAGCCGAAGATCCCGATGCCGATGCCCCAGGCCAGCGCCCCGGGCAGCTGGTCGCCGAACGCCCGAGCCTCGGGGTTGCCGAGCCCCAGGGTGGCCTTCGGCAGGCCCGGGAACGGGATGCCGCTCATGACGCCGAGATCGCGGCGGTTGAAGAGCTCCACGCCGACCACGAACAGGGCGACCGTGATGACGGCGACGAGGGCCAGCGACGGCCAGTCGAACAGGCCGACGAGGGCGACGTGGTCGTACGTCCAGTAGAACCAGGAGATCCTGCCGATCCCCTCGAGGGCCGGGACGTACGGAGCGTAGTTGCCGATCAGGAACATCCCCAGCATCACGCCACCGGCCACCCCGGCCGCGCTGGCGCGACCGACCACCGGACCGAGCGCGAAGGCGATGGAGCCAGAGACGAGCCCGAGCAGGCCCACCCACAGGGCGAAGCCGGCCGCCTCCAGCGGCGAGATGCCGTCCCCGAGGGCGGCGTCCCCGAAGGCGTTCGAGGCGACGACCGCAGCCACGGCCATGACCACCATCGCCACGGCCATGACGGTGACGTGGGCGGTGAGCTTCTCGAGGGCGATCCGACGCTTGCCGAAGGGCGCCGCGGCGACGAAGTCGAGGCTGGCCCGGCGCGCCTCCCCGGCGATCGTCGAAGACAGCGCGAGGATCGACCAGAGCCCGGCGATGAACACGAAGATCGGCCCGTACTTGTAGGTCAGGAAGCCACCCATCGTGTCGACGGAGACCGGGTTGCCCGCGATCCCGGCCACGACGGGCGGGACCGCCTCGGTGACCCGAACGAGTTCCTGGCGGGCCTCGGCAGACGCGTAGGTGCTCCCCCAGACGCTGGCGAGGACGAACATCAGGCCGGCGAAGAAGCCGGTCATGATGATGAAGGCGAGCCGCGAGTCGCGAAGGGTCTTGCCGTAGATGCTCCCGAAGCCGTAGATGCGCCGACGGATCGGGATGGCGGGCACTGCCGCCCCGCGCGGCGGCAGGGGGGTCAGGTCAACTGCCATTGCTGGGCACCTCGACGGCTCGGCCGTACTGGGCGAGGAAGGTGTCCTCGAGCGAGGGCTCCCGGCTCGTGAAGTCGAGCAGCTCGAAGCGCGCGGCGGCGCGGACGACCGGCCCGATCGGCCCGCTGACGCGCATCCGGAGGACGTGGTCGTCGACCTCGATGTCGCTCACGCCGGGCAGGGCCTCGAATTCGGCCGCCGGCACCTGGCCGTCGAACCGGAGCTCGACCTGATGATGGGCGAGATCCCGGAGGGCCTCGACCGTTCCCTCCTGGACGATCCTGCCCTCGCGGATGATGGCCACCCGACCGCAGGTCTTCTCGACCTCGCTGAGGATGTGGCTGGAGAGGAAGACCGTCGTCCCCTCGGCCGCCGTCTCCATCAGGGTCTCGAAGAAGCTCTGCTGGATGAGTGGGTCGAGACCCGAGGTCGGCTCGTCGAGGATGAGCAGCTCGGGACGGTGCTGGAGCGCGATCACCAGCCCGACCTTCTGCTTGTTGCCCTTGGAGTACTCCTTGAAGCGGCGGGTCGGGTCGAGGTCGAGGCGCTCCATGAGGGCGGCCTGGTAGGCCGGGTCGACGCCACCCCGCAGATTGGCGAAGTACTCCATCGTCTGGCGGCCGGTCAGCCGGTCGTACAGCGCGAACTCGCCCGGGATGTAGCCGATCCGTCGGTGGATCGCCACCGGGTCCCGGGTCGACTCGACACCGAAGACCATGATCCGACCGCTCGTCGGCTTGATCAGGTCGAGCATCGTCCGGATGGTCGTGGTCTTGCCCGCGCCGTTGGGGCCCAGGAAGCCGAAGATCTCGCCCGGCTGGACCTCCAGGTCGACGTCGATGATCCCGCGGTGCTGGCCATACGACTTGGTGAGCTGCTCCGCGGCGATGACAGCCGTCATGCGATCTGTTCCTTCCTATCCACTCCGATCGGGCCAGCCCCGGCCTGTCGCTCGGTCTCGAACCGCTCCAGGAGCGCCGGCAGCTCGCGCTCCATGAAGGCATGGACATCCCGCAGCTCCTGGAGCCGGGACCTCACCGCGGGCGGCCGGTCCTCCAGAACCTGCAGCCCGTCCTCCGCCAAGCGCCGCCAGGCGACCGTGGACGGCAGCCGGGACTCCAGCACGGCGACGACCGAGCCGGGCGGGACGCTGAAGTACTCGCGGCGATCCCTGGGGCGGGTCGAGCGTCGGATCAGGCCGGCCTGCTCGAGCAGGCGGACCGTCACCGAGACCGACCCCCGGCTCGCGTGCAGCTCGGCCGCGATGGACGCGGCCGTCTGCTCGGCCGGGTCGCAGATCAGGAGCCAGCCCCAGATCCGCCCGGCCATCCTCGGCAGGCCCCCAGCGCTGAGCATCTGGCCGACTCGTTCGACGAAGATCGCCTCCTCGTCGGTCATCGCCGGATCCTCGCCTCGCTCCGCGGACGTCGCGGCACACGACGATGATGTTCATGTCGATGATTTCAGTCAATACTGAACGTCCTGTCATCCGGGGGCCAACCGGACCGGTCGAGCCTGCGTCCCGCTACTCCCAGCCGGGCGCGTGATCGACCTCGCTGCGCCGATCGCGACGGTGGACCAGCCAGACCGCGACCGCTGTCGTCAGCGGGACGGCAGCCACGATGCCGAGGCTGCCAACGAGCGCACGGACGATCTCCACGGCGACGATCTCGCCGGAGACGATCTCGAGCACCCCCTGGCGCCCGGCGGCAAGCAGCAGGAGCAGCGGCAGGGCCGCTCCGACATAGGCCAGGACGAGCGTGTTGACGGTGGCGGCGATGTGGGACCGCCCGACGTTGAGCGAGCGTCCGAACAGCGCCCTCGCCCCGAGCCGGGGATCCGCCTCGTGGAGCTCGTGGACGGTCGCGGCCTGGGTGATCGTCACGTCGTCAAGGACCCCGAGGGCGCCGAGGATCACGGCGGCCAGGAGAAGGCCTCCGAGGTCGAGGTCGAGGCCGAGCAGGCTCTCGATGAACAGGGCGTCCTCCGACCCCTGGGCCGAGGTGAACTCGGCCAGGGCGGTGGCCGCGACCGCGAGCCCGGCGGTCAGGGTGAGGGCGGCGAAGGTCCCGAGGGCGGCTGCCAGCGTCGTCGGTCGCCAGCCCTCGGTGAGGAGGAGCGTCACCACGGTGATGGCGGTCGCTGTCACGACCGCCAGGAGCACCGGCTCCCAGCCGGCGAGGATGAGCGGCAGCAGGATCTTGATGACGAGGGCCAGGGTCAGGGCCAGGGCGAGCAGGGAGCGGATCCCGCGCCAGCCGCCCACGACCGCCACGGCGATCGCGAAGAGGGCCGTGAGGCCGGCGATGGCCGGGACCCGCCAGCGGTCGGAGACCGCGACATACGACCCGTCGGGCTGGGCGGTCAACGAGACGATGACCTCGTCGCCGACGGCGTAGTCGGGAACCTCGATCTGGCCGGAGGGGCCCTGCAGGTACCCCTCGCGAGTCTCGCCACGGGCCGGGCCGTCGAGGATCTCGACCACGACCTCCGGGCCCGTGCCGTCGCCGGATGGCGTGAGGATCGCCACGATCCGGCCGTGGGCCAGCTCGATCGGCGGGGGGGTCGTGGGCGGCGGCGACAGGTCCGGCAGGAGCAGGACGACGACCAGGATCGCGGCGCCGCCAAGGAGCGCCCCCAGGTTGTCCCGCAGCCCCGCGGCGATGCGGCCGATGGTCCCGCTCACCCCTCGATCGTCAGACGCCGATGGGATGCCAGACCGTCTTCATCTCGAGGAAGGTGGCGATCCACTCCGGCCGCTCGGCAGCCCGGTCATCGAGCCAGTCGAAGCGGGCCTCGCGCTGCGTCGTGCGGCGATGGGCGACCCGCTTGATCGTCTCCGCGGCGGCGAGCTCGGCCTCGACGACCAGCTCGTCCGGGGCGCCCCAGAGGTCGATGCCGTCCACGTCGCCGTGCGACGCCAGCACCGGCACGAGCTCGCGGCGCAGACCCGTCAGGACGTTGACGACGCCGGCCGGCACGTCCGAGGTGGCCAGGACCTCGGTGAGGGTGATGGCGGGCAGGGGTCGGGTCTCGGACGCCAGGACCACCGTCGCGTTGCCGCCGACGAGGACCGGGGCCAGGCGGCTGACGAGTCCCAGGAGGGACGAGGTCTCGGGGGCGACGATCCCGATGAGGCCGGTCGGCTCGGGGATCGTGAAGTCGAAGTACGGCGCCGCCACCGGGTTGGACGACCCGAGGACCTGGGCGATCTTGTCGGCCCAGCCGGCGTACCAGACCCAGCGGTCGATCGAGCGGTCCACGAGCGACGCCGCGCGATCGGTCGGGCAGCCCTCGGCGGCGGCCACCTCGGCGACGAACTGGTCCCGACGGCCCTCCATGAGCTCCGCGACCCGGTAGAGGATCTGGCCCCGGTTCATGGCCGTCCGGTCGGCCCAGCCGTCGGCCGCCTTGCGGGCCACCCGGACGGCGTCCCGAAGGTCCTTGCGGGAGGCCCGGCACGCGTTGGCGAGCGCTGCGCCGTCGGCGTCGCGGATGAGGTACGAGCGACCGGACTCGGACCGCGGGAACTGACCGCCGACGTAGAGCTTGTACGTCTTGCGGACCTCGATCCGGGGGGCGGGCGCAGCGTCAGCCTGGGCGTCGCGCGCGACCGCGCGGCTCGCGGCGGCGCGCGCGGGAGCGGCGGACCGGGCCCGGCTCGGCATCTAGCGGTCCTCCAGCCGGACGTAGGCCAGGAGACCGTGCAGGCCGCCCTCGCGACCGAAGCCGGACTCCTTGTAGCCGCCGAACGGGCTGGTCGGATCGAACTTGTTGAAGGTGTTGGCCCAGACCACGCCGGCCTTCATCCGCCGGGCCATGTCGAGGATGCGGCTCCCCTTCTCCGTCCAGATCCCGGCGGACAGCCCGTAGGCCGTGTTGTTGGCCGTCTCGACGGCCTCGTCGGGCGTGCGGAACGTCAGCACCGACAGGACCGGCCCGAAGATCTCCTCGCGGGCGATGCGATGGGAGAGCGCCACGTTCGTGAACATCGTCGGCCGGAAGAACCAGCCGCGGTCGGGGAGCTCGCAGGCCGGCTGGAAGAGCTCGGCGCCCTCGTCGACCCCGGACTGGACGAGCTCGGTGATCCGCTCGAGCTGCTGCTTCGAGTTGATGGCCCCGACGTCGGTGTTCTTGTCCAGCGGGTCGCCCACGCGGAGGGTCGACAGGCGGTCCTTGAGCTTCGCGACGAGCAGGTCGGCGATCGACTCCTGGACCAGGAGCCGCGAGCCGGCGCAGCAGACCTCGCCCTGGTTGAAGTAGATGCCGTTGACGATGCCCTCGACGGCCTGGTCGAGAGCAGCGTCCTCGAAGACGATGTTGGCGGCCTTGCCGCCGAGCTCCAGGGTCAGGGCCTTGTCGGTGCCGGCGACGGCCCGCTGGATGGTCCGCCCGACCTCGGTCGAGCCGGTGAAGGCGACCTTGTCGATCCGGGGGTGGGAGGCCAGGTGGGCCCCGATGCTCCCCGGGCCGGTGACGATGTTCACGACGCCCGGCGGCAGGTCGGCCTGGCGGCAGACGTCCGCGAACAGGAGCGCGGTCAGCGGGGTCGTGCTGGCGGGCTTGAGGACCACCGTGTTCCCGGCCGCGATCGCCGGGGCGATCTTCCAGGCCAGCATCAGCAGCGGGAAGTTCCAGGGGATGATCTGGCCGGCCACGCCGAGCGGGCGGGCGACCCGGCCCGGGAACGCGTACTCGAGCTTGTCGGCCCAGCCGGCGTAGTACCAGAAGTGCGCCGCGACGAGGGGGATGTCGACGTCGCGGCTCTCCTTGATCGGCTTGCCGGTGTCCATCGACTCGAGGACGGCGAACTCGCGGCTGCGCTCCTGCAGGATGCGGGCGATCCGGAACAGGTACTTCGCCCGCTCCTTGCCCGCGAGCGAGGCCCATCGGCGCTGGGCCCGGCGGGCCGACCGGATGGCCCGGTCCACGTCGGCCGGGACGGCCTTGGCGACCGCCGCCAGCGGCTCCTCGGTGGAGGGATCGACGGTCAGGAACGTCTCGCCACCGGTCGCCGGCACCTCGCGGCCGCCGATGAACAGCCCGTACCGATCCTTGATGCGGACGATGTCGCGAGCCTCCGGAGCCGGCGCGTACTCCCAGGGGATCGCCTGGCCATCGCCGAGACCCCACGACGAAGGGGCTCGGCCAGCGGACGGGGTGAGGGCTCGGCCTGGGGTCTCGGTCGTCATCGCGGGCCATTATGGCACCCGGCCGCCGCCCGGCCCCGGTCAAGCGGTCCCGCCGCCCCGCCCGCCACGTCGGAGGGGCATCATCGTGGGGTGACCGGACCGACGATGGTGCTGCTCCTCGCCTCGATCGCCCTGGCCCTGGCCAACGGATGGGCGGTGGCGGCCTCGCGGCGCGACGTCGAGCGACTCACCAAGCCGGCGGTCATCGTCGGCCTCATCGCCACGGCGGCCGTGGTCGATCCGACCGTGGACCTCCCGGTGCGCGGCCTGGTCCTCGGGGCCCTGGCCGCGTCGCTCGTGGGCGACGTCCTTCTCCTGCCCGGCGGATCCCTGGTCGGCGGGCTGGCGGCCTTCACCGTCGCCCAGCTGGCCTACGGCGCATCCTTCGGGCTCCGCGACCCGCTGATCCCCGCCGTCGCGGCCGGCCTGGCGGCCTCGGCGGTCATCGGCGCGACGGTCGGACGGCGGCTGCTGGGGGCATCCCCGAACCGGCTCCGGGCGGCCGTCGCCGCCTACCTGGTCGTGATCCTGGGGATGGCGAGCCTGGCGACCGGGACGCTGGTCCCGGCAGCGGTCGTCGGCGCCTGGTGCTTCGTCGCCTCCGACGCGCTGCTCGGCTGGTCGCTGTTCGTCGATCCCGGGGCAGCCGGGCGACCGACCCGGCGGGTCGCCGTCATGGCGACCTACCACGTCGCGCAGGTGCTCCTCGTCCTGTCCCTCGTCGCCTGATCGCCGGCGAGGGTCCGGTCGCCGCCCTCAGCCGACGGCGAAGACGACCTGGACCTGGACCATCACCTCGGTCGTGCCCGGCATGATCGGCACCGCGCCATCGGCCGCGACCATGGCCTCCCGGTAGACCGGCGCCGGCGGCGTCGCCGCCGTCTCGACGATCGAGACCGGGGACCCGAGGCCGATCCCGGCTGCCGACGCGAGGGCCTCGGCGCGTCGCTTCGCATCCGCCACGGCGGCCTTGCGGGCCTCATCCGTCGCCTTGGTCGGGTCGCTCACGGTGAAGGTCACCCCGCCGACGGTGGTGGCGCCGGCCGACACCGCGGCATCGATGAGCGATCCGGTGGTGTCGACGTCGCGGACCGCGACGCTCAGCTGCTCGCTCGCCTGGTAGCCGACGAGCCGAGGCGCCTGGCCCTCGCGGCTGTAGTCGTAGACGGGCGAGAGCGACACGTTGGAGGTCCGCAGGTCGCGTTCGGCGACACCCTTCGAGCGCAGCGCGGCGATGATGGCGTCCATCTTCCGGCTCGCGTCGGCGAGCGCGCCGGCCGCGGTATCTGCCTGCAGCTCGACGCCGACCGAGAACGTGGCTTCATCGGGGACGGTGATGACGGTGGCGGTGCCCGTGGCGGTGACCCCGCTGACCGGGTCGCCAGGCGCGGCCGGTGGGGCCGGTGGGATGGTCGGACCCGAGGCCGGCCGGGCGAGGACGGACGGCGCGACGAGCGCCCGGGCGCCGATGGCGAGGCCGATCACGGCGATGATCCTGGTCGAGGGCTGGCGATCGCTGGTCATGGCTGGACTCCGATCGGTGGGGGCGCGTTCACGCTGCGCGCCGGACGGACACGTCCCTGACGCGGCGCTGGGACCCCTGGTTCCGGCCGAGCCGTGGCCACGTCGACGACGGACCGGGCAGCAGGCTGCTCGACGCTCTAGCCCTGCTCCTGACTCGCCAGCTCTGGGGTGACGGACCGGTCGACCGCCGCGGACAGCCGGGGATCGGGCGGACCAGATGGCACGGCCGTCCGGTCCTCGGCCGCGGTCGACCGCGGAGCTGCCGGGCGAGCGTCGGTCCGCCCGGGCCGACCGAGGGCCGACGCGACCGACCCCTGAGCGAGCCGGCCGGGCTCCGACCGGGTCAGCCAGACGGCTGCCGCGATGGCCACGGCCAGCGTCACACCGCCCCCGACGATGAAGCCGGCTCCGACGCCGGCGGCCGATGCCAGCGCCCCGACGATCAGGTTGCCGATCGGGGAGGAGCCGATGAAGACGGTCCCGTAGACGCTCATGACCCGGCCGCGCAGCTCGTCGGGCACGACCACCTGGATCGTCGAGTTGCCCGAGGTCAGCATCGCGATCGCTCCGAAACCGGCGGCCATCATGAGCGCCATGGAGACGAGGAAGAGGCCCGAGATGCCGAGCAGGATCAGGGCCGCGCCCAGGAGGGTCGCTCCCGCGGCCATGCGGATCGGCCGGGGCGTCCCGACGAAGGCCAGCCACAGAGCGGCCGTCAGCGAGCCGGCGCCGGATGCCGCCATCAGGAACCCGTAGCCCTCGGGACCGAGACCCAGGACGTCCCGGGCATACACCGGGGCCAGGATGATGAAGTTCATCCCGAACGTGGACGCGGAGCCCACGACGACGAGGGCGACCAGGACGACCGGGGTCCGCCGGACGTAGCCGAGCCCCTCGCCGAGCGCTCCGATCACCTCGGGAACTGACCGGGGGCGGGCGACGGCCGGCGCCGGCTCGAGCTCCTCCGGGCGCATCAGGAGCAGGGCGGCGATCACCGCGCCGAAGCTGAGACCGTTGACGAGGAAGGCGGCCTCGACGCCGACCGCGGCGATGACGAGCCCGGCGACCGCCGGGCCGATGATCCGAGCCCCGTTGAAGATGGCCGCGTTGAGGGCGACCGCGGCCGCGACGTCCTGGCGGCCGACCATCTCGATGGAGAACGCCTGCCGGACGGGCATGTCGACGGCGTTGCAGAGGCCCAGCAGGAGCGCCAGCGCCACGACCATCCAGACCTCGACGAGTCCCGTGATGGTCAAGGCGAAGAGGACGAAGGCCAGGGTCATCATCGCGACCTGCGTCGCGACCAGGGTCGGCCGTTTCGGCAAGGCATCGGCCACGAGACCGCCGAACAGCCCGAGCACCAGGACCGGCAGGAACTGGGCCGCGAAGACGACGCCGATCAGGAACGGATCGCCGGTCAACTCGAGGACGAGCCACGACTGCGCCACGGACTGCATCCACGTCCCGATGAGCGAGACCGTCTGGCCCGCATACCAGAGGCGGAAGTTGCGGTGGGCGAAGACCCGGCTGACGCCGGACGAGGCGAGGGAGCGCAGGCTCATGGCTGCGAGTCGGCCGCAGCCCCGGACCCGGGCGCGGCTTGTCCGGTCAGCTCGGCAAGGTGCTCGCGGAGGTGCCGCTCCCGGACCTCGGCCTCGTCGATCATCTCGGCGATGCGGGCGGCCTTGGTCCGCAGGAGCTCGAGCTGGCGCTCGACCCGGGCGAGC
>DATHYZ010000261.1:0-5240 GCA_035458865.1 Candidatus Limnocylindrales bacterium | reverse complement strand
ATCCGGCCGCGCCGTCGGGCGCCTGGTCCCCGGCTCGGGGCCGGCCCCGGCGGGACCTCGATGCCGGGACTCCGCGCTCAAGCGGTCCGCGCCGCGCGCCCGCGTCGGTGACGGGGCGACTCGCGCTCCACGAGCCGGATGATCGAGGTCGCGAGCCGGTCCGGGTCATGGTGGTGCGCGTTCGCCGGATCGACGACATCCTCCAGGACGAGGCGCGGCGAGGCCGACGCCGGCGGCCAGCGGGGCTGGACGGCACGACCAGCCCATCCCTCGGGGACCCGTGCGTCGAAGCCGCTGTTCGCGAGCACGACGTCCACCAGCTCGGGGCGCGTGTGCCGGACCAGGGCCTCGACATGGTCGGCGAGATCGAGGTCCCCGGTCTCACCGGGCTGGGTCGCCACGTTGCAGACGAAGATCCTGAGTGCCGTGGCCGCCGCCACGGCATCCGCCACGCCGGGCACGAGGAGGGCCGGGAGGAGGCTGGTGAAGAGACTTCCGGGACCCAGGATGATCACGTCGGCGGCGGCGATCGCCTCGAGGGCATCGGTCGACGGCCGGACGTCGGTGGGCTCGATCCAGACACGCTCGACCGCCTGCGCCCGGGTGATCCGAGACTGACCCACCAGCAGCTCCCCGCCCCCGACCTCCGCGTGCAGGGTGATCGGCGTCGGAGAGACCGGCAGGACTTGACCTCGGACCGCGAGCACCCGGTTCATCTCGCGGACCCCTTCCTCGAAGTCACCACCCTCGATCGCGGCCATGGCTGCGATCAGGAGGTTGCCCATGGCGTGGCCAGCCAGGGTGTCCGGCGGGGCTGCCGTGCCCCGCTCCGAATCGTCCGGGAAGCGGTACTGGAGCAGCGGACCCATGACCGGCTCGACGTCCGCGAGCGCCACCAGGCAGTTGCGGATGTCCCCGACCGGCGGGATCCCCAGGACCGTCCGCAGGGCCCCCGACGACCCGCCGTCATCGGCCATCGTGACGATCGCCGTCAGGTTGCTGGTGTGCTCCTTCAGCCCCCGGAGCAGCGTCGAGAGGCCGGTGCCCCCGCCGATGGCGACGATGTTGGGACCGCGGGCCAGGAACCGCTTCTGGTAGATGACCTCCACGAGAGCCCGATCGCCGGGCTCGCGCCGCAGCGGATCCGTCACCGCACGGACCAGGCGGATCGAGCCGAAGGCGAACAGGCCGAGCCCGGCCGCTGCCAGGACGAGGCCGCGGAGGCCATACGGCAGGAACTGGAGCGTGGCGAGATAGATGACCGCCTGGAGCGGGCCCTCGACGTCGACCTCGCGGTAGATCTGGCGGAGCAGGAGCGCCAGGGCCAGGGCCAGCAGCAGCTCGCCGAGGAAGACCATCGCCAGCCAGCGCTTGACACCGATCCCCGGCCGGAGCCACCGGCGCAGGTTCATGTCCGCATCAGCTCGCGGTGGAAGACCGCCACCCGGGCCTGGTCGGCCTGGCGGAGGTGACGGGCCAGCTCCTCGGAGAGGACGATCGAGCGGTGGTAGCCACCGGTGCAGCCGATGGCGATCGTCAGGCGAGTCCTCCCGTCGGCTGCGTAGGCCGGGATCAGGAAGTCGAGGAGCTGCTCGGTCAGCTCGATGAAGCGGACCGCCTCGGCCTGGCCCAGGACGAACTCGCGGACCCGATCGGTGAGGCCGGACAGCTGCCGCAGCTCGGCCACGTAGTAGGGGTTCTCGATGAAGCGAACGTCCAGGACGATGTCGGCCTCGAGCGGGACCCCGAACTTGAAGCCGAAGCTGATGAGCTGGACGGCGAGCCGATCGTCAGAGGGCCCTCCGCCCACGGCCGCGAAGATCCGCTCGCGCAGCTCGCGGAGCGACAGCTCGGAGGTGTCGAGGATGACGTCGGCGTCGTCCCGCACCGGCCCGAGCAGGTGACGCTCGTAGGCCACCGCGTCGGCGATCCCGCGCCCCTCGGCCAGCGGGTGACGATGCCGCGTCTCCGAGAAGCGCCGGATCAGGACCTCCTCGCGCGCCTCGAGGAAGAGCACCTGCGGCCGGATCCCCCGGCCCTCGAGGGCCCCTCGCATCGCGGAGAGCGCGACCGCGGCGTCCCCGGCCCGGACGTCCAGGACGATCGCGACACGACGGAACCGATCGCGATCACGGGACACGAGCTCCGCCAGGCCTGGCAGGAGCTCCCCGGGCAGGTTGTCGACGACCGAGTAGCCAAGGTCCTCGAACAGCTTGGCGGCCGCCGTCTTGCCGCCCCCTGACAGGCCGGTGATGATGACCACGTGCGGGTCCGGATCGCCGGTCCGGTCCACCGGGTCGAGGTCCTCGAGGTCGCCCGTGTCCGTCCCCGGGTCGTGCTGGTGCCTCATCGCCGGCAGTGTACCGCCCGTCGAAGGCGGGGCCCTGGACCCGAGCCACGGATCACGCGCGGCCTGGCTCCCAGGAGGCCGAGCCTCCCGCCGCGCTCAGCGCCCGGTCCGAGCGATGACGAAGGTGGTGGCCTCGTAGAGGGCGTACATCGTCAGGCCGAGCGCGAACGGGCTGACGAGGTCGCCGCCGGGGGTGATGACGGCCGCGAACACGGCGACGCCCAGGATCACGTAGCGACGGGCCGATCGGAGCACGGACGACGTCACGATCCCGGCCCGCGACAGGGCATAGAGGACGATCGGGAACTCCATCACCAGGCCGAAGGCCAGGAACATCGTGGTGACGAAGTCGAAGTACGGCCCCGCCGCGATGTTGGCCACGAGGATGTCGTTCGTGAAGCTGAGCAGGAAGGTCGTGGCATACGGCAGGACGATGTACGCGAGCCCCACGCCGAGCGCGAAGAAGACGAGCGCGAACGGGATCCACGGGCGGACCATCCGGCGCTCCTTGGGAGTCAGCCCCGGGGCGATGAAGGCCCAGCCCTGGTAGAGCAGCACCGGCATCGCCACGATGATGCCGAAGACGATCGAGACCTTCAGGAAGATGAAGAAGCCGTCGCCGGGCCCAAGGACCTGGACGGTCCCGGTCGGCAGCGGCTGGATCAGGAACTCGATGATCCGGTCGGCGACGATGAAGCCGATGACCGTCCCGATCCCGACACCGAGGAGGGCCCGGAAGAGCCGGGTCCGCAGCTCGCCGAGGTGGTCCACGAGGGACATGACCTTCTCTTCCCCAGCGCCCCCAGCGGAAGCAGGTTCGGGCGCGGGCGCTGGAGGATGCTCCGGCAGCGGGCCGTCGGTCACCAGCTCAGCATCGGCCATGATGGTTCGGGCGGGACGCGGTCAGGTCCTGGGCTGGCTGAGCTCGTTCGGCTGAGTGCTCTCGCTCAGCTCGTTCGGCTTGGGCTCAGCGGCGGCGGGGGTGGCCTCCGGGGCGGGAGCCGGCGGCGAGGACTGCGTCCCGTCGGTCACCTGGGCCGGCGGCTGCGCGGCACCTGCCGGCGGCGCCGGCTCTGCCTTCTTGGGGGTCGTGTCGATCTTCGTGGCGTCCTGGACATCGGTCGCGGCCTTGCGGAACTCGCGGATGCTCTTGCCCAGCGCAGATCCGACCTCGGGCAGGCGCCCTGGCCCCAGGATCAGCAGGGCGATGACGAGGACGATGACCAGTTCGAGGGGGCCGACGTTGAACGGCATGTGTCGAGAGACCTCGGATCTAGGGTCGCGGGTACGGGCGACCGCCGGCGCGCCCTACGGTAGCACAGGGAGGCGGCTCGCCCACTCTCGGGCGGCGGCCGCGATCCGGTCGCCTGGATCCCCACCGGCCGGACCGTTGGCGGCATCGGAGATCCCCCGCGAGACGTTGACCAGGAGCCCGCCGCCGGGTCGGCGTCCGGGCACCCCGGGGGCCGTCGGCCCCGCTGCGAGGACCGGCTCGATCGACCCACCCTGGGCGCCCACACCGGGGACCAGGAACGGCAGAGACGGTGCGGCCGTCCGGATCGACGCCAGCTCAGCCGGTGCCGTGGCACCGACGACCAGGCCGACCGTCCCGCCCGGACCCCAGTCGGCGACCGCCCGGGCCACCGCGAGGTGGAGCGGCAGCGACGCCGCATCGCCCGGGCCGGCGACTCCCAGATCCTGGATCTCGCCGGCCCCGGGGTTGGAGGTCCGGCACAGGACGTACGCGAACCGGTCGGGACGACCGAGGAGCGGCGCGATCGCCGCTCCGCCGAGATACGGGCTGACCGTGATGGCATCCGCCCCGAGACCGTCGAACAGGGCGACGGCCTGCCGCTCGGCCGTGCTGCCGATGTCGGCACGCTTGGCATCGGCGATGAAGGGGACCGCGGGCGGGATCGTCGCGCGGAGCCGTTCCAGGGCGGCCACTCCGGCCGATCCGAAGGCCTCGAAGAAGGCGAGATTCGCCTTGAAGGCCGCCGCAACGTCTCGCGTCACCTCGACGACGAGGCGCCCGAAGGCCTCGATCCCGACGAGGTCAGCGGAGAAGCCCTCCGGAAGGCTGTCAGGGTGTGGGTCGAGGCCCACGCACAGCACCGTCCGGGTCACGGCCTGGCGAGCGCCCAGGCGGTCCAGGTAGGTCGTGGTCACGGGCTCGGCGATGCCGCTGGGGACGGCGAGGGCGAGGGCGAGGGCGGGGGCGAGGGCGGGGGGAGCTCCGACGGTGGGATCCACCACGTCGGGCGCGACGACCCGTCGAGACCGGACACCTTGGTCAGGTCGATCGTCTCCGCCACCTCGAAGGCGGGAGCCGTGCCCTCGAGAGTGACCATTCGGAGATCGACGATCTGGCCGTTGACGTGGTGGAAGGCGATGGCGTCCCCACGAGGCGACCAGACGGGAGACCAGGAGTCGCCGTCGTCGGTGACCCGCAGGATCTCGGAACCGTCCCGCGCGTCGAGGATGACGACGTCGGTGCCAAATGACGAGGTCTTGGTCGCCGCGATCCAGAGGCCGTCGGGCGAGTACGCCGGAGCCAGGTAGCCAGGCCCGGTCACCTGGGCGAACTTCGCGTTCGCGGGGTCGTGACGCCAGATCGACGGCGCGCCGCGGCGGCCATCGCGGTCGTTCCGGACATACGTCAGGACCGTGCCGCGGGGGTGCCACGACGGGTCCTGGTGGCCGAACGGCTGCGTCTCGGGCACGTCGGCGCGCGTCAGCTTCCTCGTCTCGAGATCGAAGAACTGCAGCACGACGTTGCTCTTCGTCGGGTCGGGGCCGTCGGACAGGATCGCAAGCTGACCCGGAGCGGCCGGGTTGGGCGTGGGCTGGCGCATCCAGTAGAACCACGTGAGATCGCCCTTGGTGAACT